>DIYR01000029.1 GCA_002429085.1 Flavobacteriales bacterium UBA6049 | reverse complement strand
GTGGTTATGCAGTATTGCAAATGAACTTTAGAGGTTCTACTGGTTATGGTCGTGCGTTTTGGGAAAGCTCTTTCAAGCAATGGGGTAAAGCCATGCAAGAAGATGTTACTGATGGTGTTAATTGGTTAGTTCAAGAGGGAATTGCAGATAAAGATCGTGTTGCAATTTACGGAGCAAGTTACGGTGGTTACGCAACACTACAAGGGTTGGTAAAAGATCCTGATTTGTATGCATGTGGAATTGATTACGTAGGCGTTTCTAACTTGTTCTCGTTTATGAATACCATTCCTCCATATTGGAAACCATACTTAGATATGATGCATGAAATGGTAGGAGACCCAAGTAATCCAGAAGATAGTGCTGCAATGGCTTTAACGTCTCCAGCTTTGAATGCAGATAAAATCAAATCGCCATTGTTTATTGCACAAGGAGCAAACGATCCTCGTGTAAATATTGCAGAAAGCGACCAGATGGTTGAAGCTATGAAAGCAAGAGGAGTAGAGGTAGAGTATATGGTGAAAGACAATGAAGGACACGGGTTTAGTAACCAAGAAAATCAATACGATTTTTACAATGCCATGGATAGATTCTTAGGAACTCATATTGGCGATAAACAAACCGAAACAGCAGAAGCTGCAGCTCACTAATATTAGAGCAATTAAGTATAATTAAAAGCTCTGGGCAATTGCTCAGAGCTTTCTGCATTTGGATAACTAGATTTCTTCTAAAACAGATTCTCCTTTTGACAAATCTCCTGAAGTCCATTGCCAAGATTCATGCAATCTGATTTTTCCATTGGGCAGTATCTCTGGAGTAGACTGACATGTGCCAGTCATTAACTCGCCATGCACATTTAGTTGGTGATAGCACATATCAATTGTACCATCATCGCTTACTATACCAAGTAAGTGTCCGTAAACAATTTGTCCGCCACTGTATTGACATGAGAGTACGTTATTTACCTGTTCGTAGGTAAAGATGTTTTCTTCATTCACTTCTCCATTTTCGGAAGAACGAACGGGTTTAAACCTTTTAGCGTGATAGTTAATTTTCAAAAGCTATGTTGATTTGAGTTAGAAATAGTGAGAGTTACAAATCAGTGGTTGTTTTTAATTTCATCGTACAGCCTTTTTACTTGTAAATCGCCAAAACCATAGATGCTTTCTCGCTTATTGAATTCTATGAAAACAGGCCCAAATGAATCCGTTTGAAGCTCTGCCATTATTTTCATTAAAGATTGGATAGGTCTTCCGGGATTACTCTTAGTTGGAATTCTTTCTATATGAGCCATCACCGCATTGTATATAAAAGGAAACGTAGCTTGAAGTTCTTTAGCAGTTTCAAGCAATTGTTGAACATTATTTTGCTGATACGATAGCCATAAACTGGCAATTGTATCTAATTCAATAAGTGGTGTTTTTTGCTTGTATGCTGCAATTAACTCTGCTGTGTTAAGCCCACCAAATCCGTAATGTGTATGGGTAGTAGGTCTAATAAGATAAACTTGGTGATTACTATCCGAGTTCACAATTAAATTAGCTGTAAACCAAAAGTTTACTTGGCAGAATAGATCATCTTCGAACCATAAGTTGATTTCTGATTGATTGGGAATGGCTTGAATCTTTTTGAATTCTGAAACAGAAATAGCATAGTATTCCTCTACAGAAGATCCTTCGTAATTATCAGCAATAAATGCAGCGCGGTTTCCAAATAGTTCTTCAAGTGTATCACCACTCACATCGCCATCTACTAAGCATTCTCGTGCAATAATTAGTTTTCCTTCAATTTGTTTAGGAAACTGCTCTTTTAATGCATCTCCGTTTAAAATGTGGTATTGGTTATTCACGTTTCCTACTTCTTACTTTTCTTAGATCAATTCCAAGCCCTACTTTAAACTCAATTACCAAACCGTTTCCATTATCAAGATAATCTCTGTTTAAACTGTAGCCACCTTGTATTTGAAATCTGCTCGTAATTGAATTGCCAAATCCAACAATGCCACTAATACCTATGCCAGGTCTTGTATTCAGGTTGCTTTTCTTGATTTCTTTGTTTTCTCTTTCCATATTTTGTTGCACATACATGTATGGAAATGCACGGATACTTTTGGAGATGCCAAACGAAATTCTTGTTGGATTAATAAAACCTCGTATACCTAATTCTTGCAATTGATTGTCAAAAGAAGAACTCAGCGCAAAGCCTTTAAAAGAAGATCCAGTAGTGCAAGATTGTTTTTGAGAATCATATTGAAAATCGAATGAATGATAGAACACATTTTCGTAGTAGTAAGCAGGCCCATATAAGATTGAGTAATTTTGATTCCACCAGCCAGTTCTTCCAAGAAGTAGAACTGGCACAAGCGTTAGAACCAACATTATCATTACTCTCTTCATCGCAAATGAAAGTACAAGATTCAATCTCGTTCAATTTAAGAGTTTATTGCTTACCGTTGCTATGTGATTTTAGCAACTAGAACACTTGGTAGATCTATTTACTAGTTTGTTGTAGTACTTGATGAATAGTGAATTTTTAATTGGATTATTTTGATACAGGTGTTTACGTGTAATGGTTGTTCTCAAGAATTACTATTCTACCTTATAAACTCGATATGAGAACACCCAATGATCATTAGCTAATTTGCAATTCCAATTAGTTTCATCTTCAACTATTCTTTTTACTGCGGTATAATAATCAAATTCTAAGGGGTTAGTTTCTTCGATTGTTGGTTCAGAACCAATAAGGTAGATAGAGCGTTGAGTCGATTCAAAATAGTTTAAAAGCATTGGCTTACAGTTTTTAAAGTCAACAGTAAATGAGATATTGCTTTGCGGATGAATCTCTCTGCTAATCTTCTCTGTGATGCTAAATTCTCCTTCTACTAAATCTTTGTCAGGCATTTCGAAGTCTGGGTATACAATCGAAAAAGTACCGGCCTCTTTTTTTAATGATTTGTATTGTTCAAAGTTTATTGAGCCCAGAGGTATAGGGGTTTCTTTTTTCTCAGAGTTTAGCTTTGTTCGAATTAATTTCCTGTTTGCAAGAACTGCATAATAAAAGTCTTTTACGATAAACGATTGTAAGATCCAGCCCGTTGAGCTAATGTCTTGAAACTCTCCATCGGGAAGCATAAAAGATTGCAAGGAATCAATGGCCTCAGGCATTAATTCTTCTGAAGAATACATTTTTGTACCCTGTCCTTCGTGAAAGAAAAGTATCTCAAACAAGTTTTCTTCTATTATCCATTTTCCATTACTGGAGTACTCACATTCTAACGAATTAAAGTATCGCAATATGGTGTCCTTATAGTTTCCATTTAAGTCGTTGATGTACGTTATCCCTATACTTCCATAACGTGAATATGGAATAGAGTGAATGCTTACAGAATCACTAGTAAGAAGAATGTAAGGATGATTTTCTTTTAAACCAGCTAGTAATACAAGAGATTGAAGTGCAAAAAGGAGCAGTGTGGCTAACTTTCTCATATAGATGTTCTTTTATAGCTTTCTTTTCCCCAAGACAATACCTTAATTCCTGGAGAATAATGAATGACATTGGCTTTACTGGATATTAAATCACTAAATCGAGCATAGTGTAAATCTAGATTAAGAAGCTCAATTTGGTAAATGGGCCATTCTATATGGTGTATTTCGAATTGGTTGATGTAATCGGGAGTATCTTGAAATAAGGCGTAACGTTCGGTTAGCCATTTGTCTCTAATAGACGTGCTGGTAATTCTTTTACCGATTTCAAACTCTATATCAAGGCGATCATTAAGAGGTCTATTTTGAGAATGGAATTCAAATGGAGTGCGATGGATATGTGAAAACCGATAGGGAAGTTGTGAGACTCGTTTTGCAATTGCTGAGGATAATTTTTTGCTAGCTTCTATACTTAGGAAATAAACACCTGATCTATTGTTGAATTTAACGTAAGTCCTAATGTTGATTTCATCAAAGTTGGAAACAAGCGCCAATGCTGGTAAGTTTTTAGGTCGAATATTTTCCATGGTAAAGGCTACTACAGATACCCATGGATTACCATCGAAAAGATCTATTTCTAATTCTTTTGGCACAAGATGTTCTAAGTCAGCAATGTTTACTTCGTAATGAAGAAAGATAGCCTTATTCCATTCTTGATAGAATTCCCAATTTCCTTGGGGTAACTCCCATGGCCTGTGATTAGTAGTATTAAGAATATGTTGAATGGTCATATAGGAGAGCGCCTGATTACAAATTTTAATTCAATACAAATTACGCGATTCAAATAATGAGAATGCAACGGTAAGATTCATATAATTCATGATTCAGCTATAGAAGTATCATCCAAAATTCGCACCACAATTTGTGAGTGTATAGTTTAGAAGATTACCTCAGCTGGTTTAGATAACTTAACCAGCTGAGATTAGAAATCACCGTTTGTAGTATGCAACTATACTAGCTTTAGCTAAGGTTTGATTCCAAAGATTAAAACCAACTACAGCTGGATTAGTATTCTCGTTAAGGCCTAATTTTTCTGTTTTTAAAGCGTATACGGTAATGATGTATTGATGGAATCCATGACCTTCTGGTGGACATGGTCCTCCAAAACCTTTAATTCCATAATCTGTAATGCTTTGGATAGCTCCTTTTGGAGTCAGGTTAAGTTCTACGTTTCCTGTATTTGATTGTAGTTCATTTACGTCTGAGGGAATATCAAATATTACCCAGTGCCAAAAACCACTTCCCGTAGGAGCGTCAGGATCATACATTGTTACGGCAAAGCTCTTTGTACCTTCAGGAGCGTTTTTCCATAGTAGCTGCGGAGATTGATTTTCACCAGAACAGCCGAAACCATTAAACTCATGTAGTTTTGTGGCTTCACCACCTAAGGTGTTACTAGATAAAGTAAATGTGTTTTGTGCAATGGACACAGTAGAAATAATCAAGGATAGCACTAAAATTAAGTTTGCTTTTTTCATCTTAATAATGTTTGAAATTACAGAGCAAACTTAGCTGGTGGAACCTCCTTTTAATTTGTTTAAATGTCCAAAAAGTGTTGCTAAAAGCTCATGTTTTGATGTTGTTTTGGGGTAACACCATATTTGTTCTTATAAGCTTGAATGAAACTTGATAAGCTCTCATAACCAGCTTCAAAGTAGACTTCAGATGAGGTTTTCTTTTCTTGGTTAAGTAGGTAGTAGGCGTGTTCTAGTCTTTTATTTTGAAACCATTTAATCGGAGATTCTGAATAGAGTTTTTCAAATTCGCGTTTGAATGTAGAAACACTCATGTTGCACAAAAAAGCAAGTTCTTTTAATGTCAACTTACTAAGCTTATTACTTTCAATTATTTGAGTGAATTTTTGAACAGAATCACTTGTGTTAAGGGTAAGAGAGAGTAAAAAATTGGTTCCATATACTTCTGCGAGATAAAGAATGATTTCTTCAAATTTCAACTCAGAAAGCCTACTTTTTAAGGGATCGGCTAATTTGGAAATATCGATCAAACTATTGACGAAGTTTCTTATAAACTCATCGTAAGTAAAGGAGAAAACCGATTTACTTTTAGCTTGTGTATCTATCTGGAGTTTTCTCCTATGAATAAGTTTTAGGAGAGATTCATTTGAGAAAAACAATAATATGCTTCTATAAGAGCTGACCTTAGAGAGTTTTTCAGTCATTAAGCAATGTCCCGATTTCATGATCAGAAACTCAGAGTTGTCTATTGATAAAGCAGAACTTCCAAGAAATTCCTTTGTTCCATCTATCAAGAAACTAAATGTATGTTGCTTTAGAACGATTTGTTGTTTCGATAATGCTTCTGATCTCGTGTAATCGAAAATCTGCACAGGCTTAGAATCAAGTAACCCTAATTCATCTGGAAGAGTACTTATTTTCATTTAGCTCTTTTATTAATCAACGTAATTCTTGAAGAATATAGGTTAGTGTAGCTCACTGCTTGTTATTCAATAAGAGATACAGCTAGAATCTAGTTCAAATATATTACGGTGAAGCTTTTGAAAAAAGCCAAGAGAATGAATAGCAGAATAAGTATTGGGTAAGAAGTCAACATTGATAGTTTATCATGTTCGAAAAACTCTTTTAGTTGAGAGTTTAGAAACTAATGTTTGTGGGTTTTATCTGAGTTTTTGTGAGGTAGGTTGTGCCTAATGGTCAATAGCTACCTGACCAGTTCCCGCGTTCGATTGATCTCGAAACTGTTGTATTAATATCCTTTTGGAAAATTGCTATTTGTATGTGGGCTATCAAAAGTGATCCAATCTGTTGTGTTTAGTGCTATTCCATTTGTATTCATAGGTGTAAACCTTACTTTGTATTTGCCCGTATCATTATACTGGAAAGCTCCTGCGCACATGTCATGACCAACGTGTAAAACGCCATTATGATCTAGTAGGTAAAATGTCGTTTTCTTTTCAGTCGCTATATCAACAACCTCGGTTTTGTACCAAACTTCTGTAGTTGATTTGTTTTTGATAGTAAACACGGCATTTGCAGAAGGGCCACAGCCGTAATGAATAATTTCTGTTTTATTGAATTCAAGGACTAGATTTACGTTTAAAGAGGGAGCAGATTTACGACCTGTTGTAGTCCAGTGAATAGTTTCATATCCATTTTCTTCTGAGTTCAATCGCTTCAACTCGTTGGTTTCTTGTTCGGTTTGATTGGCGTATTTCAAAAGATACGTTGTATTAGGCTTTAATTCTTGCTTCGGATGAAAAACTGCCTGTGTTAATTCCATCTGACCCTTATGGAGTTCTTGAAGGCTTAACTCAATAATCTCTCCTGTGTTACTCTCTAAGAAAACAGCTCTATTCGTAAAGCTCATTATCGTTTCTTGACTGGAAGCATATCCCTCAATAATGAATATTGAATTCAAACTAATTTCTTTAGATGCAGGAAAGAAAGACATTCCGCTATCAGAACAATCTGCAAAGACAGAATTGAATCCGAAAATCAAAAACAAAAGGAAAGAGAAACGTTTCATAATTAAAGTTTCTTACCCATTGTCAAATATCGTTCCGTTGATGTGTTATCCTTTGCTAGTGAGGTTAATAGTTTATACATCGCCCTTTTCTAGGCCTAATTTTCGGGTGCCAGTTTATCTCAAATAAGGGGTTACGTGGTGAAGACCTTAATTCAATTTTTGCACTGCAAATTCAATCCATTCATACTTTGGAACTTCGTTGTAGATATAATAGTCTGGATGAATGCCTTTATCGTCAATGGTCATTTCTGGAATCCTTAAACTTCTGGATAAACAGTAGATTAATTCAAAGTCTCCACAAGGAGATTTTGCAGGATACGTATACGAAATATCCAACGCTCCGAAAGTTGTTTGCCCAAACAACTTCACTTTTGTGCTTTGTTTGGCAGCTAACAGAAACTGCTCCGTTGAACTAGCATTTTGTCCGTCAACAATTATCCCAACATTTTTTGGATAGCTGTAAATGGTGTCAAACTCAGTTGTGGTGGTTCTTACAGAATCTACATTCACATACTCACCTTGATTTTTAGATAACTTATCATAGGTTTTTGTAGCCCATTCTTTAAACTCTGGAGATGCATTTGGGTGCGAAATGAAGTTTTTAACACGCTCATTGTTTCTCTCGGTAGAAAACAATTCAACACCAACAGTTTCTATTGGTCCAGTATAAAGAATTGGTAGAATTTCTTCGAAACTTCTATCGCTACCGCCTCCGTTACCTCTTAAATCAATAAGTAAGTTTTTTGTGTTTGTAATTAAAGCATGATTAACAGATAGAACACTATCTATCAATTGTTTTTGGTTAGCATCAAATGAAGGGATTCTTAGTAGTAGGGTATTTGGATTAACTCTTTCTAGATAGGGTGAATCAGAAGAAATTGATTTGTAGTATCGTTCAATAACTGGATCTTCTGTTGCATTGGGGTATGTTTTTTCTAATGTTAAGAAACCTAACTGTAGGTATTTGCCTCCCAAGAGTTCTGTATTAGTAAAGTTTTGAGTAGAATAATCGCCCATGTAATACGTAGAAGAGTTGTCAGGGTTTATAACAAGTTTCACCTCTCCTTTTTTCCATTGACTACCATTTGCTTCAATAATGAAACCCTTGTATTCGTTGTTAATGTTTTTAATACCAATTACGTATGGTCCCGATTTCCATATTCCTTCGTAATCCTTGTTTTTCTTGTTCTTAAGATGTGTTTTAAAATCTTCTAGATCAATGTTTAAGGTTTCCCATTCTTTATTATCAATTGTTTCGCTCAATTCCTGATCTAGTGGACGGATTCCAAAGTGCCCCTTTCTGAAAAACGTCATCCAACTTCTCATCAATTCATAGCACGCTGTATTGCTATTTGTTTCTTGTGCTTTTTCTAAAAACAGCTTAGTATGATTATTGTAAGATGCTGTTCCCTTTTGGTTTATAATGTGGCTGAAACCTGCATCATTTTGCTCAAATGTTTCTTTTACCCACTTAAATTTAGAAACACAATCGCAGTCTTGAGAAAAAGAAAAAAAGGGGGAGAATAGAAGTAAGACGAGTGCTGATTTTCTCATTCTAGTTTGCTCTTTAAAAGAATAGAAATTCTTGATTTGGTTACCGTTTCAGTTTTACACTGAACGTATATGTTCAGATGACTTTCGATTAGATTATTCTGAACGAATTTAGCAGATAATTTGGCTTTTCTAACAAGTGTTCCATTCTAGTAATAGTACTAATTAACTATCATAATCAGGTAGAACACTAGAATCAAAGGATTTTATATAGTCAACAGAAAAGCCATTGGATAAAGGCATTAACCAAATAGAGTCTAGTTCATCATTGCTATGGTACATAAAACCATAACCATGAACCGTTTTACCATTAAGTTCGAAGGAGAACATTGCTGAGAATTCTTCTGCGTCATTTGTAAATACCTCAAACTGCACATCATTGATATCTACATCTAAGTTTTGTAGCATTCCATTCAAAGCCCCAATAAAAGAGTTTTCTATAACAACGGAATCAGCATTAATTTTTGAGTTAATAAATGATGTTGTTCTATCTTTCTCTTCATCGGTATACAATTTTAGCTCACTGTAGAACGATTTTACTCCATCAGGAATTTTATTAGATTTTAACTCGAGTTTAGAGGGAGAATCGAATTCTATTGTTCCGATTTTTTGCGTGATCCACTGTTGCTCAAGTAGCTGTTTTTCAGTTGGTTTTTGTTGTATTAGGATCGCTAAAGAAACTCCAGCTGAGAAAATTGCTATAGTTGTAACACCTTTGATTAATCTGGATGAGTTTTTTGTGAGATAAAATGCTCCAAATCCAATTAAACCGCTGATCCCTCCAAATAAACCAGAATATAGAATACTATAGTTGCTGTCATTAGTCAATACGGTTCCGAGATTTATAGATACTATTAATGGAATAATGACCATTGTCATTAACCATATTTGATTTTCATCGATTTTTTTCTTTTCCGTCATCTTTGTTGGTGTTCTTAACCTTTTTAATCACACAGAAAGAGGGAAACGGCTTTATTAAAAGTTGTTATTACAATTTCTTCATTCTTTTAAAGAGCCACCGTAATAGGTCGCTAAGGCTATAAAAGAGAGACCAAAATAGTCATTAGACGGTAGTAGTTGGTCATTTACTTAAAGATTATGAAGTACTCTTTGCTTTTTGTAGTCTAGGCTTTTTATGTGCTGATTAGAGACGAATGCTTAGTACAACGTTCCATCCTCTGGGTTTACCAATACGTAGTTAACCTTAGGTCCAGGTTTGCCACTTCTTCCGCCATCACCTTTATTGCCTTTTAAGCCTCTGTGCAAGAATAAGCGAGCCAGAATTCCAGCTGATTCAACGTAGTCGTTTCCTCGAGTTCCAGCATAACCAGGCATACCACCATTACCTCCTTTGTTTTCTATGTCTAGCACAGATAGCAGGTTTTTAGCAGCTACTGTGTAATATA
>DIYR01000133.1 GCA_002429085.1 Flavobacteriales bacterium UBA6049 | reverse complement strand
TAACGTGGATAACAATAACGTGGATAACGATAACGTGGATAACGATAACGTAGAGACAGGGCATGCCCTGTCTCTACATCCAACCAACAATCCAACCAACCCATCCATTCAACCCCCAACCATTGGTCAACAACGATTCCAAAATATTGGTAAAAATTCTATTTCGTCCATTGTTGGATCCTACAAATCTGCCGTGACCAAACATGCCAACCGTTTAGGGTTGAAATTTCAATGGCAACCTCGTTTTCACGACCACATTATTCGGGATGACCAGTCCTATCAAAGAATATCGGAATACATTATGAACAACCCTACCAATTGGAAGGAAGATAAGTTTTACAATTCAGAACAATGACACAACAAGAACAAGATAAATTAGGAAAAACCCTTTGGGCAATAGCAGACGATCTAAGAGGTGCCATGAACGCGGATTCGTTCCGTGATTACATGCTTTCGTTTCTATTCTTGCGTTATCTCTCTCATAATTACGAAGAATCCGCTAAAAAAGAATTGGGTTCGGATTATCCCAAAAATAAGCCCGAAGATAAAAGACTAGATGGTTTTGTTCCCTCCCCATTGCAAAGATGGTATGAAGCCAATCAAGAAGATATATCTGAGTTTGAAAAGCAGATGCGTAGGAAAGTACACTACGTAATCAAACCAGAACATTTGTGGAGTAATATTTCTGAACTCGCTAGAACTCAAAATGGAGAGCTAATCACCACCCTTGAAGAAGGATTTCGCTACATAGAAAATGAATCGTTCGAAAATTCATTTCAAGGCTTATTCTCTGAAATCAATTTGAATTCAGAAAAACTCGGTAAAACCCCAACGGAAAGAAATAAAAAACTTTGTACGATCATTCAAAAGATTGCCGAAGGTATTTCTAGTTTCTCAACCGATACAGAAACACTCGGTGATGCTTACGAATACCTTATTGGTCAGTTCGCAGCTGGTTCAGGAAAAAAAGCAGGAGAATTCTATACACCACAGCAAATTTCAACCATACTTTCTGAGATTGTTACCTTAGACAGCCAAGATCCTGCCACCGGTAAGAAGGGCAAGTTGGAGAAAGTATTTGACATGGCTTGTGGTTCGGGTTCGTTGTTATTGAACGTAAGAAAACGAATCAAAGACCACGGTGGTACAGTGGGTAAAATTTTAGGTCAAGAGAACAATATTACCACCTACAACTTGGCAAGAATGAACATGCTCTTGCATGGGATGAAAGACACCGAGTTTGAAATCTTCCATGGAGATACTTTAAAAAACCAATGGGATGTGCTCAATGAAATGAATCCATCCAAAAAGACTGTTTTTGATGCCATTGTAGCCAATCCACCGTTTAGTTTACGTTGGACACCCAATGAAGCCATGGCTGAAGACTTCCGTTTTAAAAGTTATGGTTTAGCCCCTAAGTCAGCAGCAGATTTTGCCTTCTTATTGCATGGTTTCCACTTTCTGAGTAATGAAGGAACTATGGCTATCATCTTACCTCATGGTGTATTGTTCAGAGGCGGTCAAGAAGAAAAAATTAGAACCAAATTACTAAAAGACAACAACATCGATACTGTAATTGGTTTACCTTCAAACCTATTCTACTCTACTGGGATTCCTGTGTGTATTCTCGTATTAAAAAAATGTAAAAAGGAAGACGATGTACTATTCATCAACGCCAGTGAGCACTATGATAAAGGAAAACGTCAGAACTCTTTAGATGAATCGCACATTGGAAAAATTGTCGACACTTATACATTCCGTAAAGAGGAAGAACGCTATTCTAGAAAAGTCTCTATGGAGGAGATTGAAAAGAATGGCTACAATCTGAATATTTCGAGATATGTAAGTACAGCAGAAGATGAAATCCCTGTGGACTTGGAAGAGGTAAACAAAAGCTTGACTTCAATCAATGAACAAATTGAAAAGAAGACAAAGGAACACAACGAATTTTTGAAAGAGTTAGGGTTAAAAACAATATAAAAAATACCAACGCTTGTTCAAGCACTTTTTGGGACAGTGTCCACAGAAAGTTAAATCTACCAATACAATAAATAACACCCTTGAAGAAACTTATATTAATTTTCTGTGTAACTTTCTTATACGCTCAAGAAATTGATATAAAAGAAGGTTATTCTGACACTTTACCTGATTTTTACCAGAAACTTACACTAAAATATTCTAAACAAATTGATAGTATAAAATTCAAAAGTAAACCTATTTCTCTCCATTTGAAAATCACTATTGATGATGAAAAAGACGCTGTAAATCTAAACCCCTTTTTAAGTAAATTCTTATATATAGATCGTCTTGAAATTAAAGGTTCATGGTTTCCTAAGCACAGAGATAGTATCGACTTACTTGAACCTATTCAACCAGAATCTGTCCCTTACTTGTCTGATTTAAGATTGAACTTTAGACAACGTAACTTTCCATCTTGGGTAACTTACTTAAAAAAATTAAGGGTTCTACATTTACCCAACTTTGACAGTCAAACGATAAATTGGTCTATTTTCAAATCCTTACCTGAACTAAAAATATTGAAATTTACCAATTATGCTCCATATCAAATGGATTCTCTCGGTGAGCAAATCGGATATCTACCGTCTCTAAAAGTATTAGATATTAGAGGTTCAAGAATAACTAAACTTCCATCTTCTATAATCAAAAACAACAGTATACAATATATCATAATAGAGAATACTCTTATAAATAAGAGAGAACTTATAAAGCAACATCCGAATATCTCTACTAAACTAATAGGAATGCCAAGAGGTCAGGAAGAAACTGAGTTCAGTTTTTTTCCAAGTATTGGCTTACATGCCTCGTCTTTTAACATCGCTCATTTAAATTTAGGTGCTATGTTTATGCTTCCTAAATCAGCTAGTATATTATTAGCTCCATTTGAATATCTAGGAGGTCAATATCATTCTATAAATTACACTGTTGGTTTTGGAATAAACGGTTTTAAACAGACCTTAGGATACTTAAATATGGGGTTTGGCTATTTTGCCCCCATAGGTTACAGTTTGAAAGCAGTCTATTACACTCCCTATGACTCAAGTCTTGACTCATCATGGGGAACAGAATTTAATATTATGTATGGAATTACATATAGTTTGGGGTATTTGTTCGAGAATAAGAGGTGCTACTTTGAAATAGGTTTGTTATTGTAGTGAGAGAACTGAATTCAGTCTACAAATACCACTTTTGATGAAACAATAATTGATTCATAACCAATATAGGATTTCTGAAGTTAAACCATTTCTTGAGAAAAAGATAAATATCTCTGAGGCTATATCTGTAATTGCCACTACCTATAACTTTTCTGTACTCCTAAAAGAAAATCTACTTTTAAAAAGTGAGTAGATAAAATGACTTTTGTATTTTTAACATGTGACACAGAATTTAACAAAACTCCTTACTATGTCAGATTTACGAATACTACTGGTAGAAGACGATCCTAATTTCGGTATGCTTCTCAAAGATTTTTTAGAACTCAATGATTACGATATTGACCTTGCTACAGACGGCGAAGAAGGTCTCAAAATGTTTAAAGATGGGGATTACCATCTCTGCGTAACGGACGTTATGATGCCCAAAATGGATGGATTTACCATGGCCAAAAAAATCAGAGACATTGACGATCAAATACCCCTATTCTTCCTTACAGCTAAGGCTCTAAAAGAAGATGTTCTTAGAGGCTATTCCTTAGGTGCCGACGACTATATTACAAAGCCCTTTGATACTCAGGTTTTTCTAGCAAAGGTCAAGAGCACCTTAAAGCGGTTTCAGCAACAAGAGATTGCCCAGCCAGATAAAATTAGCTTTGGTATTTTCGATTACGATTCCAAACTTCGCATACTCAAAAGCCCTACAAATTCTAGCAAACTATCGCCCAAAGAAAATGAACTTCTAAAAATGCTGTTGCAATTTAAAAACGATTTGATGCCTAGGGAAAAAGCTCTAACACAAATATGGCATGACAATAATTATTTCACCTCTAGAAGTATGGATGTGTATATCGCCAAGATTAGAAAATTGCTCAAGGAAGACAACACTATAGAACTAGACAATATACACGGTGAAGGCTTTAGACTGATAGTGAATGACTAAAATTTGGTGTGCTGTCAGAAAAAAATGGGTAGAAAATACTCCTGAAGAACAAGTGCGACAATTCCTTATTCAGCTTCTTTCGACAGATTATGGATACCCACTATCTAGAATGGCAGTAGAAAAACAAGTGCCTCAGGCACCAAAGAAACTGAGGTTTGATCTAGTGATTTATGATACACTAGGCAAACCTCAGTTACTAGTTGAATGTAAGGCTCCATCTGTAAAATTGAACGATGACACTCTAGACCAAATAAGTAGGTACAACAGCTATATCCATGCGCCATACCTACTTTTGTCTAATGGACTAACTCATGTTTGTATTAAGACGTCCATGAGTCATTTTGAACGGCTAGACACCATACCTACTTTCTCTTGTTTAGAAAAGCGTCTACTCCATGATTAAAATCTGGGGTTTGAAACTGCTGTCCAAACCGTTTAATCTCTTCTTTTAACCCCTGTTCATTATAGTATGAATGTACGGACTGTAAGGCTGCTTTTTGTGCTGATGGATACCTTTTTATGAGCCTCTTAGCTATTTTTTCTGCCTCCTCTATGGCATTATCACCTACACTGTTTAATATGCCCCAATGCTCTGCCTTTTCGGCATCTATTGGGTCTCCTGTTAATATCATCTCCAATGCTCTCCCTCTTCCTATTAACATAGGTAAACGCTGAGTACCACCATAGCCTGGTAATAAGCCTAGGGTAACTTCTGGAAGGCCTAAAACAGCATTTTGGGATCCCACACGTATATGGCAGGCCAATGCTAATTCCAAACCGCCTCCCAGTGCATAGCCATTCACAGCGGCTATGATTGGTTTAGGGTAATGGTGTATCTTATCGAACACTCTCTCCTGACCTACGGCCGCCATTTCGGTAGCATCCTCTTTGGACAAGGATGGAAACTCCTTAATATCTGCTCCAGCTACAAAGGCTTTTTCTCCCTCTCCTGTTAGGATTAAAACTCTAACATTCTCTTGAGATTCTAGGTCTTTCAGAACCTGATGCAGGTCTTCTAACAAAAATTTGTTTAAAGCGTTTAATGCTTTGGGTCTTGATAAAGTAATCAAAGCAATGCCTTCGTTGATGGATAGTTTAATGTTTTCCATTTTCAAATATATTTTAGTTGTGTTATACATTCTTGGGCAAGATAATGGTTACCTTAGTCCCCATATTCTCGTCTGAAATAATTTGGATTTGTCCATCGTAAATTTCTATTATCCGTTTTACCATAGCCAGCCCTAGACCCGATCCACTAGATTTGGTAGTGAATTTAGGTTCAAATATTTTCTCCAAATGATCCTTTGAAATTCCTTTCCCATCATCTCTTATCGATATTTCAACCTCTTTGGGTGTTTGATAGATGTTTATCCAAATTTCTACTTCTTGGTCTTCTTTTTTCTTAGCTTGTTTGGCGTTTTTTAATAGGTTTGTTATAATGCGGTGGAAGCTAGGCTTATTCAGCAACAGCTCTATCCCCTCTTGGTGTGATTCTGTAGTGATGCTTTTGTTACCAAATATGTCTACTATATTTTTCACCTCTTCCACTATATCCACCACCTCTCTTCTCTGTTCGGGCATTTTTGCAAAGGATGAGAAGTTATCCGCTATTTCTTTTATAGTATCTATTTGGGTAATTATAGTATTACCCAATTCTTTGAGTTTTTCTCTGTCTTGATCCTCCGTGGGATTGTATGACATCATAAAACTTTGAATTTTTAGCCGCATGGGAGTCAAAGGGTTCTTGATTTCATGGGCCACTTGTTTGGCCATTTCTTGCCAAGCTTCTTCTTTTTTCTGTTCAGAGAGTAGTTCTATAGACTTGGCTAATTCTTGCTGTACCTTATTGTACGTATTCACCAAATTCCCTATCTCATCGTTATACTTATATGTAATGGGAGCAAAACTGTGGGCTGT
>DIYR01000095.1 GCA_002429085.1 Flavobacteriales bacterium UBA6049 | reverse complement strand
TTTATAAATAGACGTTTTGCAAAGAAGACATTCTTCGAAAAATTAGAACACTTCAAACGCTTGGGTTCTTTATTTTCGCTCCAAAGAGATCACACATGAACAAGATATTAGTGGCAAATAGGGGCGAAATCGCCTTACGTGTAATGAAGTCGTGTAAAGAAATGGGTATAGCAACCGTAGCTATTTACTCTGATGCAGATCAAAATGCTCCATTTGTGCGATTTGCAGATGAAGCTGTATCTGTTGGGCCACCACCTTCGGCTCAATCTTATTTGCAAATGGACACGATTATCAATGCTGCTCTTGAATTGGGTGTGGAAGGTATTCACCCTGGTTACGGTTTCTTAAGTGAGAATGCTACGTTCGCTAGAAAAGTAACAGAAGCTGGAATTACTTTTATTGGTCCTTCTCCAGAGTCAATGGAGGTTATGGGAGATAAGCTGGCTTCTAAGGCGGCAGTTAAGAAGTACAACATTCCTTTAGTTCCTGGTACAGAAGGAGCTATTGATGATATTAGCGAAGCTATTGAAACGGCAAAAGAAATTGGTTTCCCGGTATTGATTAAAGCGTCTGCTGGTGGCGGAGGTAAGGGAATGCGCATTGTAGAGCGAGAAGAAGACTTAGCAGGAGAGGTTAAAATGGCGATTTCAGAAGCTGAGTCTGCTTTTGGTAACGGTGCTGTATTTATTGAGCGTTATGTGGCAGGTCCTCGTCATATTGAGGTACAAGTAATGGCAGATTCGCATGGAAATACAACGTACATTTTTGAACGAGAATGTAGTATTCAAAGGCGCCATCAAAAAGTAATTGAAGAAGCACCTTCGGCTGTATTGACTCCTGAGAGAAGAAAAGAGATGGGAGAATGTGCAGTTGCAGTGGCTAAGGCATGTGATTATCGTGGTGCTGGAACTGTAGAGTTCTTGTATGATGAAAACAACAATTTCTATTTCTTAGAAATGAATACGCGTTTACAAGTAGAGCATCCAGTATCTGAAATGATTTCTGGCTTAGACTTGGTAAAAGAGCAAATTAGAGTTGCGCGAGGAGAAAAACTTTCGTTTACTCAAGAAGACTTAAAAATAAATGGTCACTCTATAGAAGTACGTGTATATGCTGAAGACCCTCAAAATAACTTTTTACCAGATATTGGTCATTTAAAGCGATATAGAAGTCCTGAAGGTGAAGGAATTCGCGTAGATGATGGATTTGAGGAAGGAATGGATATTCCAATCTTTTATGACCCGATGATTTCAAAGTTAGTAGTGCATGGAAAAGATAGAGAGGATGCTATTCGTAAGATGACTTGGGCAATCGATAATTACGAGATTGATGGAGTTGAGACAACACTTGGCTTCTGCAGATACGCTATCAACCATGAGGCATTTGTAAGTGGGAAATTCGATACCCACTTTGTGAATAAGCACTGGGATCCAAAAGCATTAATTGCAGATGATCATAATGGTAGAGAACTAGCAGCGATGTTTGCGGGGAAATTCTTTGAAGACCATCTAGATAATACGATTCGTTTAAAAGAGGAGAAGAAACCGTTGAATCCGTGGAAAACGAAAAGATAGAACTCAGCCAATGAGTTAAAAGAAAAGCCGCTTAATGCGGCTTTTTTTATTCTTCTAAGATTAGTTGAGCTAAGTAATGAAATACTTCATTTTCAAAAACTATATGGACTTTAAACCCATGTTTTTGCGCGTAATCGGATAGAATACCTTGATCTAAAAATAACCATTTGAAAGGCTCTCCAAATTGGTTTTTGTATTCCATTTGATATGTTACTTGACCATAATAGTTGTCAGCTAGATTAATGTTTATCGTTCCGTCTTCGTCTGCATACAAATGCATTAAATCGCTAGAATCGCATAAGATTTGACCTCCAGGGTAGAGCAGTTTTTTAGCTTGAATAAAGAATTCATCTAGGCGATTTACCTCACCCATGATACCAAAGCCATTCATCATCATCAAAATGGTATCGTATTTCTCACGACCCATTGCAAAGAAATCGAGTTTACGAGCTTTTTCTACGTTCAATTTCTTCATTACATCAACCGCCTTGGGGCTTGAATCAATGGGGTAGACATCAAAACCAAGTTCTTGTAAATGTCTAGCATGTATGCCGGCACCAGCACCAACATCCAATATTTTACCCTTACAAAGCTTCATGGCTTGCTGCTCTAAATAGGGAAAAGCAGCATAGTTCCTGAAGAATACTTCTACTGGGTAAATTTCTGTTTCTGTTACATCGCTATGAACAACAATGTCTTGCGGGTCATTATCTGTTATAAAATCATACAGAGCTTGACCGTATAAATCGGGGTGAATGCTTTTCTGCTCCACTAGAATAGTCGGATTGTTAACTTTGGCGCAAATGTAGTAACAATGGCGAGCATTAGAATTCTTAAAAAATCAGTTAATCAAACCCTTTCATTATTTATTGACGATTGCTATTCTAAACGAGAAGAATTAGGTGATCAGTCTACTGGCAAAATTGAAGCACTAGTTGATAAAGCCATTGCTTTATTTGATACGCTGATTGAAATGATCAATTCTAAAGAAGGAGAACAATCAAGCATACGTTTTAAATCTGTAGAAGAGAAGCTAGAAGAGGGGATTACTACTTTGTATTCAGAATTAGAAGCTCTTTGATGACCACCTTTTTTGATGATAAGAAAAACGTACTAATCCTTGTTTTAGGCTTAGCCTGTTGTTTGCTTGGTTACCTTCAGTACCAACAAAATCAGGTTATAGAGGTACTAAATGTAGAAGTGTTAAAGCAAGCTCAAAAGCAACATAGAACATTGCTAGATAAGTATGCTATTGAAAAAGAACTCCAGCGTCTGAAATCTTCTCAAGAATCAGATACTTTAAGATAGTTCCTTTAATAGTTGTAAATTCTGTTGAGTAATCGGTTTTTGAAAATACCCTTTTACAAATTTGAATTCTTCGCAACGTTGCTTATCGTCATTCAAATTAGAGGATGTAACAATAAATACAGGTGTTGAAAAACCTCTTTCTTGAAGTACGTTTAATACTTCGAACCCATTCATAATGGGCATGTTTAAGTCGAGTAAGATTACATCAATTGCCTCTTTGCTAATACAATCTAATGCAACCTTTCCATTCTCAGCCTTAAATATCACTGATTCTAAGTCTGGCAGCACTTTTAGATTTTGCTCAATAATTAACCGAGCAATGGCGTCATCGTCAACAACTAAAATATTCATTTGTTGTAAAGGATCAATATCATCAATTATTGCCTAATTAATTCAGGCTACTAATATGTTTTTCAGCTTGTTTAGTGTTGCTGTTTGAACGTAGCAAGTGTTTTACTTCTTGCAAAGGTATTTCTATATCAATAGTACCTTCAACATATGGAGCGATGTCGTATGCATTGTATATGAAATGGATAGAGTTTTCCGTAAAATAAAAATTGTTGGTGGGTTCAATTCGCTCAACAAAGAGATTTCCATGGCTTGTTAGCGATTGCTTTGCACTAAGACCTCGCATTTTTCTAAATTGATTATCGAGTTGAGAAGAAAGTTTCCCTTCAAAAGAGGAGATGAATAAATCACCTAGTTGTAATCGTATGCCAGAGTTAGAATATACCTGATACAACTGGTAGCTATTACCATGAGCACCTCCTGTATAACTTGTAAAATACTGAGATAGATTATACAATGTATCAGTAGCTTGTTCCCATGTAATCTCAGAAGTAATTTCCCAAGCTATTGGAGACTCAGGATAATCTTGTTGAAATTGCTTGAACTCAGTTATAAATGCATCACCTATAAGATCTAGTGAGGTAGGGTTATCATCTCCAAAGCTGCAGGCCGATAGAGTTAAGTTCTTTATTTCTAGATTAATTGACTCGCTACCAGGCCCACTTATGATAGGATAAGTAGCACTTAAGTAAGTGCATGACGACTCATCTGGAGAACAGTCATTTGTAACTTCAAATGATTGTTTTGACTCAACATAAAGTTGTTTTTCTGAGGTAAAAGAACCAGAGCACGCGGTGAGCGCTGCAAACAGAAGAACTGAAGAAATCTTAACCCATTGATACATGGGTGAAAGGTATGATTAATGTGTATAATTTATACTTGAAATACTCCATAAGTTTTTAAGATCAAAATGTTTAAGAATGCGCCTTGAACTTGGTAAAATGTTATTCATTCGGTTTCCTACATTCTTAACCCAGCCTAACGGAATACCATTGTAGGTAACTAGTAAAAAGCCTTTTTCGTGAGATAGATCACCGGGTAACACTTCACGCTTTAAATAACGATAGGCAGTTTCCTGATCCACTTCTAAAGTAGAAATATGAGTTACGTCTAAATCTTGACTCAAAGCCATAGCGTGGCTAGGAAGCAACTTTTTGCCTTTCTCTTCACCAAGTAACATCCCTGTTCTGTATAGCTGAAATTGCTGAGATAAATAATGATAGTGTTTGGAATGTTCTTGTTCAATTATGGTATTATTTGGAGTAACCACAAACCTCTCATTATTCTGTATGAAAGATGCCCAATGAGTAGAGGTAAGAGGTATGAGCTTTGTTTGCTTTTTCTTTTTTATGTTAGGTGTTTGAATGTTTCCTGTTGGTTTTCTACCAATGGCTAAAAAGAAGCCTTCACCTTCCGTAAAACCTGGAAAAGCATGATAGCCATGAATACTAGCTTGAGAAATGGTTCTCCAAGAATCGTTTAGTTGAATAGGTAACCATTCAATACCAAGTTCATTTTTAAATTGAGCTAAGTTTTTTTCGTTTTCGGCATGGTTAAACGTACAGGTACTATAAACCAATATTCCACCTGGTTTCAATGCACTCCAAGCATCATGAATAATACGTTGCTGTCGATTGGCACATAATTTCACATGGTCTAGGCTCCATTCATCAACAGCATGATGGTCTCTTCTAAACAATCCTTCGCCAGAACATGGTGCATCAACTAATATCAAATCAGCCCAATGAGTAGCGTTACCGATTTGCTGAGGGTCTTGATTAGTTATCCAGATATTGTTGCATCCCCATTGTTCTACATTTTGCCCAAGAATGGATGCGCGTTGTTTGATTACCTCGTTAGCAATGATTAAACTCTGCGGATGTAGTAAAGATTGTAAGTGGGTTGTTTTTCCTCGGGGAGCAGCACATAAATCTATTGCAGTAATAGGAGTATCGGTGGGTACGTGTTGTAAGATGGCTAGCTCAATAAGCATAGAAGATGCTTCTTGCACATAATATACGCCTCCATGCCACCAAGGATCTGAAATAAATGAAGGCCTTTCTGATAAGTAATATCCATTTCTAGCCCACGGAATGGATCTTGTTTCAAGAGTTCCATTGAACTTGTTAGGATTTAATCTTATGCTGGTAGGAGGGTTTCCATCTTGAATTGCTGAAATTACTTCTTGTGCCTGTAGAGGCCATTCATCCTGAAGTTGCTTTTCGAAATCAGTTGGGAGATTAACTGCCATGAGATTTTAAGAAACGATATTTCAAACCAACGTAATACATTCTACCAAATATAGGGGCATAAACTCCTGTTGCATTTGGTGCTGAATCTTGAAATAAGATGACCGGATCTTGTTGCTCATCTAAAGCATTTTCAATGCCAACGTATACGTTAAAATGCCTGTTGAAATGACGAGTAATTTGAAGGTGTAGTAAGGAGAAAGGATCAGAGTATACTTCACGTGGTTTTACCTGAGAACCAACAGCTCCTGTATAATCTGATGCAGCCCATTGAGGAATGCGCTGTTCTCCAGTTATTTGAAGGGTTGCGTCTGCTACCCAATTGGCATTATTGATGTTTTTTCGTGTAGCATAAGCCAGTCCAAATAACCCTTTATGAATAGGGTTGAAGTAGGAGAGAGCTCTTATGTCATTACCATTAGCATCACTGCCAAAATGATCTTCTCCAGTAGTGTAACGATAAGCCAATCTTAGGTCTAAACGTTTTAATACTTCGTAGTTGAATTCAATGAGCCCACCTATGGCATAACTTGGGTTGTCTTTAGAAAATGTTGCAGTTGCTTGTGGACTTCCATCCATATTTGTTCTTGAAATAATGGTTCGTTGATCAAATCGTGTGTAAAACACATCTGCCGTCAGGCTAAACGGTCGATAATCTAACTCTCCCTTCCATACCATTCCAATCCCTGCGTTTTGAGCAGATTCAAGAGGTAGATTTTTAAGATCTGAATAACCATTTACAGCAAAGGCATTTGGAGTGTAAGCCATTAAAAGACCAAGGTTGTTTGCGTGTGGCCTTGGTTGTCTGTATCCCATTCCAGCATTGGCTCTAAAGGTTAGGTTTTCATTTGGAGAGTAGCGTATGTTTAACCTAGGACTAAGAAATGCCGTATCGTAAAGTGTGCTATAGTCAGCGCGAATAGCCAGAAGAAAAATCCATTTATCAGAAGGGATAAACGATTGTTCGTAAAATGCTCCAATTACAGCGTTCTCGGCACTGTTTGGTTGAAAGAAGTCGTACACGTTTGTGTTAAGAGAATCAAACCTGTATAAGCTTTGATCTACATGATCGTATTGAATGCTTGTTCCTGTTTTGAACGGAAAATTGGTGTTTCCTATAATCGAGGCATAAACAGCATTAAAGTAGGCATTGTGCTCGGTATTGTTAAAATGTCCCAAGGTATAGAATAGTGAATCTTGGTAGTAAGTGTATGATGCCATTAATCCAATCGATTCATAATCTTTTTTAGGATTAACTCTCCCAGTTTTTGCAAATCCACGAATGAACGTACGATCATTATAACTGCCTAAAGTGAAAGAGTTTCCAGTTTTTTCAAAGTAATTAGTGTTGTTCTCAATGGGGCTTTTATCGAAATCATAGTCTTCGTACCCGCCTTTTCTTCTATCGGTTACTGCATGTATTCCTATTTGACCCTCCCAAACACCGTCATAATACTTCCATCGATTCATGAAGTTTATCTGATGTCCAGTTGGCATGTCGAGATAATGATCATCATTTTTATCGTTTTTTAGTTGTGTGGTATTGGCATGAATGAAAACGTTGGTTCCAATCTTCTTTGAGACATCAGCGTTTACAATAGCGTTGATCTCTAGTCGTCCACCAGAATTCGCATAGGTATTTAAGACCATTCTTTCTTCAACATCTGGTTTCATCAATTCATAATTGATTTGGCCAGTAATGCTCTCGAAACCATTGCTGACAGAGCCCGCACCTTTAGAAATTTGAATGCTTTGTACCCATGGACCTGGAATAAAGTTAAGACCTTGCATAGAGTAGCCACTGCGCATGGTAGGCATATTTTCTTGCATAATTTGTGCGTACACACCTGTTAAACCAATCATGTTAATTTGACGCTGACCCGTAGCAGCATCTGAAAAACTAGCATCAATACTAGCATTGGTTTCAAAACTCTCGGCAAGATTACAACATGGAGCTTTGGCTAGTTCTTTTTCAGAAAGTACTTGAAGTTGTGAAGCACTTTTCATATCGAGCTTGATTGCATCAGTTTTACCTTCTACTCGAACTTCTTTAAGAATCTCTAAATCAAGAAAAATAGAGAGTTTTTGACCAGCTTTTACTTGATGTATGGTATCTGCTTTATATCCGACAAAACTGATGATTAAAGGAGTATCAGATACATAGGGTAATTCAAACAATCCATCAGCATTGGCAGCAACACCTGTGCTGGTTCCAAGCCAGTATACATTTGCATAGGGTAGTGGACTTTTAATTCCATTTCCTCCTTGGAAAACTTGTCCAGTAACTAACTCTTGGCTTAGGCCAAGATGAGAGCATAGTAATAGTATTAACAATCCAATAAATCGCATACTTCGTTTGTGTGTTCAATTTCAACAGTGACGTGAGAAATTCCTTCGTGTTCTAAGAGATGTTTGGCTGAGTGTTTTAATTCGGTGATTTCGTTGCAGTCTGTGAGATTAGTTACTAGGTGTACTGATAACACGTGCTTTTCTCCATCTAAGGTCCAAATGTGAAGATCGTGTACGTTGTTAACTTTTGGTAATGACTTTAACTTGTCCTGAATTGCACCTATATCAATATTGCTTGGTATTCCCTGTAGAAAAATCAAGCCCAATTGCTTTCCATTTTTTAAGGCGTTGTACCCTATAAATAGGGCAATAGCGATGGATAAATAACCGTCTAAAAAGTGCCAGTTGAACCAATAAATGGCAAGGGCGCCAATAAGTACAGCTACCCAGCTTAATACATCTTCTAGGAGATGTAACATTACTGCTCGGCTATTAATGACGTGCGAATCGCTTTTTAACTTCCACGCAGCTGCTCCATTCACTATAACACCAATAATAGCGAATACGATCATTCCTTTAGCTTCAACAGGCTCTGGATGAATAACTCTTGGAATACTTTCAATTAAAATAACAATGGAACCAATAAGTAAGATAGAGGTAGTTACAAAGCCTCCTAAAGGAGAGAACCTTCGGTATCCATATGAGAAACTATGATCGCGTTTTTTTGAGGCGGTATGTTCTAAAAATAAGGCGAACCCAATAGCGGCTGTATCACCTAAATCATGAACGGCATCAGAGAGAATGGCCATACTATTGGTAAACCACCCTCCAAAAAATTCAAGTATAGTAAAGGATGCATTCAACAAAAACGCAATCCAAAGATTTTTACTTAAACCATGAACGTGAGGACCTATGTGGTGATGATCATGTTCATGGCGATGATGTTCATGATAATGAGACATTTACTTAGTGGACTTCCATTTCGCGGTAGCGGCAACATTTATCTATTTGCTCATAAGTACCAGCGGTTGCAGGTCCTTTACCTGTATCATGCCCTGCATCTTGAATGGCCTTACTAATTTCATCTAACGAAGTCTTTTTTGTGCTATAGATTACAATTAGTTCTTGCTTTTGTTTATCCCATTCAGCTTTCTTTACACCAGCTATGCTAGCCGCATTTTCTATACGAGATTCACACATTCCACATACACCCGCTACAGCAAGTGTATCGGTAGCAATTTTCTTTTCTTGGGCTTGGCAAAACCCAACCATTGTTAAGAATATGCTTAGCGTTATAATTGACTTTATCATGGTGCAATTAATTATAAAAATGATTAAGATGCAAAGTACGAGCAGATGTATGCTTTTACCAAAGTAAAATGGAAATCAATCCTTATTGAGCTGTTAAATTAAGCTCTATTGGTCAAAATAGCTTCTTCTTCTAGAGAGTTTTAGATCCTGAAGTACAGAAGCTTTTACGTTAATGTCAAAGCTGTATTGGGTGTAATTCTGGTTAGGGTTGTTGCTAAATGGAATGGTACTAAACCTTATTTGCCAACAATGTAAATCCCTAATTATATCAATAGAAGTGATCGAGGCAGCTTGGTTTTCAAAGTCATAGCCGGTTCGGAAAGCCATTTTCCAATTCTCAGTAATACTTACATCGCCATTTAAGCCAATGGTGTTAACCGAAGACTTTTCTAATCCAGGTTTACGATACCCAACATTATAGTTTATACCCAGCCTCCAAGGAATATTAAAGTCAATGTAGGCTTTTGGATCTTGTCTGATTTGGTCTAATTCACCTTGAGAAGCGTTAGGAGCTCTTGTTTCTTTCTTTTCAGGATCTTTTGGATCGCTTTGTAGATTCATGTTAAATGTGAAATCTACGGCAGTTAAGCGAGCAAGTTTTCCGTCAGCATCATATTGAGAGGTATTTATCCTTCTTCCTATATCATTAATGGTGTAAGGATCAAAAGTGGCGTTTCCTTGAATAGAAAGAATTTTACCTAAGCTGGTTCTAGCAGAAACACGGAGAGGGTCCCAGTTCAATGAATCTTTGTAAATATCATAAGTAGTACTAAAATTCAAGGCGTCTAATAGTTTGACTTTTTTCAATGTTTCTGCCGTATCATTTTTTCCTGGAGCAACCTTCATTTCAAACGTGTTTTGAAAG
Organism: Flavobacteriales bacterium UBA6049; assembly: GCA_002429085.1. GTDB lineage: Bacteria > Bacteroidota > Bacteroidia > Flavobacteriales_G > Salibacteraceae > UBA6049. The sequence goes on along the minus strand of DIYR01000095.1, from coordinate 415 downwards.
TTGAAGTTTACCAAGGCTTGGCGATAGGTAGTAGGGGCCCCAAAGATTCCACCGGTAAAAATGGATCGTTTTTCAACTGTACCTAAAGAATCAGTTTGTACTTCAACAAACGCATCTGGATCAATGGAACTATAATCTGGTGTGTATGAGAAGTTGATATTAGGGGTGAATGTGTGTCTTATGGCTTTAATCCTACCTTTTTTATAGGTGTACATCCCATAAATTTTGGTTGATACACCAACTCCAGTATTAATTTGAGCAAATCGCTCAAAACCAACAACAGTATCATAAACTAAGCCTTTTGTATCCTCATCATAAGAGGGCCTGTTTGTTTTTCCATACCAGGTTTCCGTAATATTCACATTAGGACTTATGTTAAAGTGGCCAAGCTTTACATTAGTACTAATAGGAATAC
>DIYR01000118.1 GCA_002429085.1 Flavobacteriales bacterium UBA6049 | reverse complement strand
TGGCATCCTGCTTATGATGATTATCCAGTTGTTGGCGTTACTTGGAAACAAGCTTTCGCATTTAGCAGATGGAGAACAGACTTATTTAATAGATATTTATTGAGAGCACGTGTGCCAATGGTTCAAGATTTTAGGTTGCCTACTGAATCTGAATGGGAGTATGCTTCGCGTGGAGGAATCGATTTAAGTACATATCCTTGGGGAGGTCCATATATCAGAAACGATAGAGGTTGTTTCTTGGCGAATTTTAAGCCACTTAGAGGTAACTATGTTGACGATGGAGGTCTTCAAACGGTTAACGCGTATTCATATTCTCCTAATGATTATGGCCTGTTTTGTATGGCTGGTAACGTAGCGGAGTGGACTAATAATGCGTATGATGAATCTGCATATGATTTTGCACATGATATGAATATGGATTACCAGTATGATGCAGATGAGAATGATCTTCCTGTGTTTAAGAGAAAAGTAACACGTGGTGGTAGCTGGAAAGATGTAGGCTATTACATTCAAACTGGTGTTAGATCATATGAATATCAGGATACGGCTAAGTGCTATATTGGGTTTAGAAACGTTATGACATATTTAGGTCGTCAAAAAGGTGACGCTCTTTAAGATAAAATTAACCATCACTCCTAATCGTTAAATTTTAACCTAATTCAATTTTAATTTTTTTACAATGGGCAAGGAAATAACCGGATTTAAACCAGGAAGCAAGAAGTGGAAAAACTTTATGGCAAAAGTTTATGGGATAGGAGGAGCAATTGTGATTGTTGGTGCTCTTTTTAAGTTGATGCACTATCCTGGAGCTGAACTTATGCTTATTGCTGGTCTTGGAACTGAAGCACTAATATTCTTCTTCTCTGCATTTGAACCTTTGCACGAAGATCCAGATTGGTCTGTAGTTTATCCGGAGTTGGCAGAGGATTATGATGGTGAGCCAATCAACCGCGTAGGTGGCGGTGGTGGAGGTGCTGGATTGTCTGGTACTCAAGAGTTAGATCTCATGTTAGAAGATGCTAAGATCGGACCAGAGCTTATTGAAAGCCTTGGTGCTGGAATGACTAGATTATCTGAAACTGCTCAGAATATGAATAATCTTGGTGATGCTTCTGATGCAACTCATGATTTTGTTAGCAGTGTTAAAGGTGCGTCTGAGAAGGTAAGTGCGTTATCTGATGATTATGCGAAGGCATCTGAAGCTTTAACTGGTTTGAGTGTTTCAAATGAGGATGGAGCTACGTATGCTGAAAATTTGAAGAATGTAAATGAGAAGCTTGGAGCTTTAAATAGTGTATATGAGCTTCAATTAGAACAGACTCAACAGTCAAATGAAGCAACATCTCAAATGTTCGGTAACATTACGGAGTTAATCAACAACTTAAACGATTCTGTTGAAGATACACGTAAGTATAAAGAGAACATTGCTGAGTTGTCTCAAAACTTGCAGTCACTGAATACCATTTATGGTAATATGCTTTCTGCTATGAACTTTAATAAGAATGCTTAAAGGTCTATGACCAACTATTAATTCTAAAATAGAATAAGAGAATGGCAGGTGGTAAAGAGACCCCAAGGCAGAAAATGATTGGGATGATGTACATGGTACTTTTAGCGATGCTCGCAATGAACGTTGCTAAAGAAGTATTGAACTCATTCATCATTATTAATGGGGCTATTGAGAATACAAACAAGGCATTTACGGCAAAGAATGCTCAAACTCTAGGAGAATTCGAGAAACAAAATAGCTTGAACCCTACTAAGGTAGGTCCATGGCTAGCGGATGCTCAAAGTGTTATTAATTCTGGAAATGCAGTATATGATTCTATCGAGGTGTTGAAGAGACACTTAATGGTGAAAACGGAAAAGTTTGAAACTTTTGATGCGTTTGTAGCTGGTAAATCAGAAGGACTTGTAACAGCCTATGATGAAAATAATTCTGATTTAGATACTTTATTCTCAATTGCGAAATTGGGAGCGAAGGATAACTATGATATTCCGACTTACATAATGATAGGTAGTGATGCTTCAACTTTGAAAGAAGGAGCATATACAGCTACTGATTTGAGGTTGAAACTTGAGGGCTTTACAGGCGATATTATGAAAGCTCTTTCTAATGTGTCTACTTCTAAGAGAGAGGATTTTAAGAAAGAGGCAGAGTTTGATTTTTCAGATCAATTGATAAATAATAATGAGAAGCAAATATGGGAGATGGCGAATTTCTATCATGTTCCGTTAGCTGCTGTTATTACTAATTTGAGCCGTATACAATCTGAGATTCGTACTATTCAATCCGGAGCATTAAATATCTTGATGGGAGAAATTAGCGCTAAGGACTTTAAATTCGACAAAGTAGAGGCCAAAGTTATTGCCAATAGTAACTATGTTACGTTAGGCGATTCTTTTAAAGCAGATATCATTGTTGCAGCATACAGTACAACTGATAACCCAGGTTTACGTGTCGGAACTGAGTTGGATACAGCTGGGAAAGCAGAAAGTGAGTGGGCTGTAAAGAATCCTTTGGAGAAGGATGATGAGAGAATGAGTGTAAAAGATGGAATTGCTCATTATGGTTACAAGCCAACATCGGAGGGTGAAGTAAAATGGGGTGGTTTCATCGTTTTGAAAGAACCTGGTACCAATAAGGAAAAACTTTATCCTTTTGAGCATACATTTATAGCTGCAAAACCATCAACAGTTGTGTCTCCAACGAAGATGAACGTTGTTTATCGAGGTCTGGATAACCCAATTGAGGTTTCGGTTTCTGGATATGCTGCAACTAAAATAGATGCACAAACTACGAATGGATCATTAACGAAGGTGTCACCTGGTAAGTATACATTGAAGCCAGGCAAAGGAAAAGAGTGTAAGATTACTGTCTCGGTTAAAGGAGATGAGGGTAAATCAAAATCTTTAGGAGGAGAAGGCTTTACTTTTCGTGTGAAGAATGTTCCTAAACCTGAACCTTTTTACGCAGGTGTAACTGGATCTGGAAAAGTGAAAAAATCTCGTTTACAAGTTGCTTCTAAAGTGACGGCTAAACTTGAGGATTTTGATTTCGAAGGTGTGAGTTATAAAGTTGTAGGATTTGATTTTGTTGCGAATGTCGGTGGAAGATTTGTTCGTGAAACATCTAAAAGTGGAAATCTTACATCCAAGATGAAAAACATAGCCAAAGGACAGAAGAAGGGAGATAGGATTATTATTGAAAATATCTTCGCTGTTGGTCCTGATGGAACTAAAAAGAGTATTGGTAACATAATATTGGAGGTACAGTAATATGAAAGCACTTCGTCTTCTTCCAGTTTTTGGTTTGTTCTTAGTAACATCTCTTAGTTCTAAGGCACAAGTCTTAGATCCGAATGAGTCACCATTAGATGGTGTTTATAGTAAATCTATAGATAAGTCTAATAGAAAGCCTATTTCTTATGTTCATTTGCGTGAAGCGGATATCATGTGGATGAAGAGAATATGGAGAACGGTGGATATGAGAGAGAAGATGAATCATGTTTTTTATTACCCAACAACTCCAGATCAAGGTCGTAAGAATCTAATGACTGTGATTATGGAATCTATTACTGAGTCAGGTAATATTACACCATATGCACCGCAAGATGAAAATGGCCAGCCTAATGATATGTTCAATATTCCAATGACTCCTGAAGAAGTTGCTGAAACAATGAGCTATCAGGATGTTACAGAGTATGAAGATGAATTTGGAGAGCTAAGGGATACTACTATTAATGTTCCGATTGGTTTAGAGGAGATCACTAAATTTCAAATAAAGGAAGAGGTGTTTTTCGATAAGCAAAGATCCGTTATGGAGACTAGGATCCTAGGTATTGCTCCTTTAGTTCCATTTTATTCGAACGGTCAAGTACTTGGAGAACAGCCAGCATTCTGGATTTATTTTCCTGAGGCAAGACGCGTTTTTGCGCAAGCCGAAGTATATAATAGACAGAATGATGTACATCGTTTAACTTTTGATGATGTGTTTTGGAAAAGAATGTTTGCTTCTAGAATTATTAAAGAAACAAATGTTTATAACCGTTCTATTCAAGACTATAAGGCTCCTATGGATGCTTTATTGGAAGCTGAGCGTATTAAAGAAGACATCAGAAATAGAGAGCATGATCTTTGGCACTTCTAGTGAAGTGATGGTATATAGAATAAAAAAGCCTAAGTCAACGACTTAGGCTTTTTTTATGTACTGATATTTTAGAACAATAAATTAGTTATTGTACTGAGAATCATAATACGCTAGATAATCACCCGAAGTAACGTTTTTGAGCCATTCTTCATTGTTTAAATACCAGCCTATAGTTAGCTCCAAACCTTGCTCAAAAGTAACGGAGGGCTCCCAACCAAGTTCAGTTTTAATTTTGGAGGCATCTATGGCGTACCTACGATCATGACCTGGGCGATCTGTAACATATGTTATCAATTCTTCTGATGAGCCTTTTGAGCGTCCCAGTTTGTTGTCCATGATTGTACACATCAATTTAATCAACTCAATATTTTGCCATTCGTTAAATCCACCGATGTTATAAGTTTCAGCATTAGCACCTTTATGATAAACAGCATCTATTGCTTTTGCATGATCAATGACATACAGCCAATCCCTCGTATATTTACCATCGCCATAAACGGGTAATGTCTTTTGCTCTTGTATATTATGTATAAACAATGGCAAAAGCTTTTCTGGGAACTGATTAGGGCCGTAATTATTGGAGCAGTTGGTTATAACAAATGGAAGACCATATGTATTACCGTATGCCCGCACAAAATGATCACTACTAGCTTTAGATGCAGAATAAGGGGATTGTGGATCATATGATGTAGTTTCTAGAAATAGGCCTTCAGCACCTAAAGAGCCATAAACTTCATCCGTTGAAACATGGTAAAAACGCTTTCCCTCAAAGTTTCCATCCCAATGTTTTTTAGCGGCATTTAACAGCGTTACAGTACCAAGAATATTTGTATTGAGAAATGCTAATGGATCTTTAATGGATCTATCAACATGACTTTCAGCTGCTAAATGAACCACTCCAGTGAACTTATATTTATGAAACAATCTTTCAATTAGAGCTTCATCCATAATATCACCTTTTACAAAATGATAATTGGCATGATTCTCAATGTCTGTAAGATTGGCTAAGTTACCGGCATATGTGAGCAGATCTAAATTCACAATAGTATAGTCGGGATACTTGGTGACAAATTCCCTAACAACATGTGAACCGATGAACCCTGCTCCGCCTGTTATCAGAATAGAATGACTCATAGGTTAACGTTTAATATATCCGTCAAAATTGTTGTGGTCTTTCTTATGTAGTTCTTCTTTGGATAGAGTTAAGAAGTATTCATAAGTAAGTTTAAGGCCTTCAGATCGATCCACTTTAGGTTCCCAGTCGAGAATTTCTTGTGCTTTCGAAATATCTGGTTGCCTTTGTGTAGGATCATCCGTTGGTAAGGGCTTATAGATCACTTGTTGATCAGTACCTGTAAGTTGAATGATTTCTTCTGCGAAATCTCCAATCGTTATCTCATTTGGATTACCAATGTTGACTGGACTAGCGTAATCGCTTAATAACAACCTATATATCCCTTCTACCAAGTCGTCAACATAACAAAAGGATCTAGTTTGACTTCCATCACCAAAGACAGTTAAATCTTCACCTCGAAGTGCTTGGCCAATAAATGCTGGTAGTACTCTACCATCATTTAATCGCATTCTAGGTCCATAGGTGTTGAAAATTCGAATGATTCTTGTCTCTACACTATGAAAAGTGTGATAAGCCATTGTGATAGCTTCCATGTATCGCTTAGCTTCATCATAAACACCTCTTGGTCCAACAGGATTAACATGTCCCCAGTATTCTTCCTTTTGTGGATGAACTTGTGGATCTCCATAAACTTCTGATGTTGAAGCAACCAAAATCCTAGCATTTTTAGCTTTCGCTAAACCTAAAAGATTATGAGTTCCCATCGCTCCAACTTTGAGCGTTTGAATCGGGATTTTAAGATAGTCAATTGGACTAGCAGGAGAAGCGAAATGTAAAATGTAATCGAGATCATCAGATACATGAACAAACTTTGTTACATCGTGTTGATAGAACTCGAAATTTTCAAGAGAAAACAGGTGTTCTATGTTTTTTAAAGATCCAGTTATAAGATTATCCATTCCAATAACTTTATAACCTTCTTTGATAAACCGATCACAAAGGTGTGACCCTAAAAAGCCTGCGGCACCAGTAATTAAAACTGTTTTCATTATGATGGGGTTACAGTGTTTCTACCGATTGAAGTATAGTAAAATCCATACTCTTTCATTTCATCTAGGTTGTATAGGTTACGTCCATCGAAAATGGCTTTGTTTCCTAATAAATTAGCCATGTGCATGAAGTCGGGATTTCTAAATATTTGCCACTCTGTTGCAATTACCAAAGCATCTGCTCCTTTTAAAGCTTCATAATGGTCATCTGCGTATGTTATTTTATCTCCGATAACACCTTTCACATTTTCCATTGCTTCAGGATCATAGGCAACAACTTCTGCTCCAGTCGCGGTCAACTCATCAATTACATATAATGCAGGTGCCTCTCTAATATCATCTGTATCAGGTTTAAAAGCCAATCCCCATAAGGCAATTTTCTTCCCAGATAAATCATTATCGAAATAGGCCTTTAGTTTAGGAACGATGATTGTTTTCTGCTTTTGGTTAACTTCCATAACAGAGTTTAGGATTCTGAAATCGTACTCAACCTGCCCTGCAGATTTAACAAGAGCTTGTACGTCTTTTGGAAAACAGCTACCACCGTATCCAATACCTGGGAATAGGAATCGTTTTCCAATTCGTGCATCAGATCCAATTCCAATTCGGATTTTATCCACATCAGCGCCTAATAATTCGCAGAGATTTGCTATTTCATTCATGAACGTAATCTTTGTGGCTAAGAATGAATTAGCAGCATATTTTGTTAATTCAGCGGATCTTACATCCATGAAAATGATTGGATTTCCTTGACGAACGAAAGGTTTGTAGAGTTTTTCCATTAATTGGATAGCTCTTTCAGATTCCGCTCCTACTACTACGCGATCAGGTTTCATAAAGTCATCAACTGCGAAGCCTTCTCTCAAGAATTCTGGATTTGATACTACATCAAAATCAGGACGATTAGGGTCGTCTTTTCCAAAACGCTTATCTAATTCTTCGGTAACAGCTGCTTCTACTTGTTCTCCTGTACCAACAGGAACAGTGCTTTTATCAATGATTACTTTATAGTCTGTAATAATTTTTCCTAAATGCTTTGCTACTCCCAAAACATAACTCAAATCTGCTGACCCATCTTCTCCAGGAGGAGTTGGAAGCGCCAAAAAGATCAATTCAGCATCTTTTATCGCATCTTCAAGAACGGTAGTAAACTTCAGTCGCCCTTGTTTAATGTTTCTTTCGAATAAAACATCCAAATGAGGTTCATATATTGGAACTATCCCATTTTTCATTTTCTCCACTTTGGCCTCATCAATGTCTACACACATTACTTGACCACCAGTTTCTGCTAGGCATGTTCCAGTTACAAGTCCAACATATCCTGTTCCGACTACTGCAATTTTCATATTATTTGGTTTTAGGGATTACTGTTCAACGAATTCTAAAATACTATTTGTGATATACACAAGCTGCTCATCAGAAAGCTCCGTGTGAATAGGCAGAGACAACACCTCTGTACCTAATTGCTCTGTTATAGGTAATGAACTACCATCATCCACATGCGCAAAAGCACCTTGCTTGTGATTAGGAAGTGGATAATAAATGTTGCTTGGGATACCTTTACCTGCTAAATGCTCAATTAATCCCTCACGATCAACATTGTGAAGTTTAATTGTGTATTGATGGAATACATGCGTACTGAAATCAGCGATAAAAGGAGGTGTAATATTTTCACTTTTTCCAAGTGTTTCAGAATAGAACATGGCTGCGTTAAATCTAGCATCATTGTATTCGTCTAGCTTTCTCAGTTTCACTCTTAATATAGCCGCTTGAATACTATCGAGCCTTGAGTTTACACCTATCATATCATGGTAGTATCGTCTACTTTGACCATGATTGGCAATCATTCTCAATTTAGCAGCAAGTTCATCAGATTGAGTGAAAATTGCTCCCCCATCTCCAAATGCACCTAAATTTTTGCTAGGAAAGAAAGACGTGCACCCAATATCACCTATAGTTCCAGCTTTTTTCTGATCTCCATTTGAGAAAGTGTATGTAGATCCGATAGCCTGTGCTGTATCTTCAACAATAGGAAGATTGTGTTTTTTTGCTACTTCAAGAATAGCTTCCATATTAGCACATTGACCATACAAGTGAACTGGAATAATTGCTTTTGTTTTAGAGGTGATTTTACGTTCTAAATCCTGAACATCTAGGTTAAATGTATCAGGATAAACATCTACAAACACAGGTTTTGCATTCAAAAGGGCCACTACTTCGCATGTCGCAACATACGTGAAACTAGGAGTGATCACTTCGTCTCCAGGTTGAACATCTAATGCCATTAGAGCTATCTGTAACGCATCCGTACCATTTGCACATGGTATTACATGCTTCACATCTAAGTAGCTTTCTAACTCAGACTGAAATGCTTTTACTTCTGGGCCGTTGATAAATGCAGAAGATTCGAGTACGCTTATCACCGCTTGGTCGACTTCTTCTTTAATTGCTAGGTATTGGTTTTTAAGGTCTACTAACTGAATTGGTTTCATGTAATGTAGTAATATCTTATAGTACGAGCGAAGTTAGTAGATCGATACTTTTGAAAACATCCTAAGTGCAGTATTTTTCGATAAATTCGCCCTTGTGAAAAAGATATCCAATTTTGTTTTACTAATTGGTCTGATTTTATCATCCAATTTGGTTAGTGGTCAGGCTTCTATCAAAGACTCAGCTATTTTTACTCCAATCATGGATTTCTCGTATGCCGTGCAATTTCCAGGTGGTGATATGAGTGATAGGTTTGGAATTAATTCAAGTGTTGCCAGTACCTTCTTTATTAAGACAAAATCAAACTTGTTGTATGGATTAGGTGGATCGTTCATGTTTGGTGGAGACGTGAAAGAAGATGAGTTTTTGCAAACATTATCTGATGAGAATGGAGCAATACCTGGGATTAGTGGCTTATACTCTAATGTGATTTTATCAGAGCGTGGGTTTACGATAGAAGGAAAAGTCGGGAAAATCTTTCCTTGGTTTGGTCCAAATGACAATAGCGGATTGATGGTGTATGCTTCGTTAGGGTATTTACAGCATAAGATTAGAATAGAGGAACGAAATGGTGAAGTACCTCTACTTTTAGACGATTACGGGAAAGGGTACGATCGATTAAGTGGAGGATTAATGACAGGTCAGTTTATTGGATATCGTCACCTAGGTAATAAAAGACTGATAAACTTTTTTGTTGGTTTTGAGATGAAACAAGGTTTTACAAAAAACCTCAGAGGTTTTAATTACGATACCAAACAAGAAGACAATGAATCGCGATTAGACTTACTTTATGGAGTAAGATTCGGAATTTCTCTTCCGTTGTATAGACGACCACCTCAAGAATTCTATTATAACTAGTATGGAGTTGCTATATCGCTTGAGTCTTCAAGCATATGCTTCAGGAATAAAGGTCGCATCTTTCTTTAATCCGAAAGCTAAAAAATGGATAGAGGGGAGAAATAATTGGCGAAATTCTCTTAGGTCTAAAGTCCAAAATCTTTCGGAACCAATAGTGTGGGTTCACTGTGCTTCAGTAGGAGAGTATGAACAAGCGATACCAGTACTAGAAAAACTGAGAGAAAAAAAACAGATCTCAGTTTTTCTTACTTTTTTTTCGCCTTCGGGCTACGAGCATCATAAGAATACTTATTTGGCAGATTTAGTAGCTTATCTTCCTATAGATAGTGCAAAAAATGCACAAGATTTTTTGGATATTGTAAATCCAGATCAAGCGATTTTTGTGAAGTATGAATTCTGGTACTACTACTTAAAAGAGCTTAATGAAAGAGCAATCAGTACTTTTCTAGTGTCTGCTGTTTTTAGAGAGGATCAACATTTCTTTAAATCCTATGGAACATGGTTCAAGAAATCTCTTGCTTGGTATGATAATATTTTTGTTCAGAATAGAAAGTCTTTAGATTTACTTAAAGAGATAGGAATCACGAATTGTTCAGTAAGCGGTGATACTAGGTTAGATAGAGTACTAGATCTTGTCAGTACTAGCGAGGAATTTCCATTGTTACAGGAGTTTAAGAAAGATGACAAAGTATTGATTGTTGGCAGCAGTTGGGAGACTGAAGATGAATGGGTAATTCGTTTAATTAAGGAAGAGAAATTGCCTGGCTGGAAGTTCATTATCGCTCCACATGAAATTGATGAGCAAAAACTTCTAAAAATTGAAAGTGAACTATCTGTTGTTAGGTATTCTAATTTATCTAATGATTATAAGGGTAGTATAGTGTTGTGTGATGGATATGGATATCTATCACGTATTTATAGGTATGCTGATGTTGGACTAATAGGAGGTGGGTTTAATTCAGGAATCCATTCTATTTTGGAGCCTGCAGCTTTTGGAATGCCTTTGTTTTTTGGACCTGACAATAAATCTTTTGTAGAAGCCTTTGCTCTAAAAGAGCTTGGTGTTGGAATTGAAGTGTCTTCTTATGAAGATTTTCGATATGCCTTTCTTAACTTAAGTAATGATTTTGAGAAAATCGAGAACTTAAGCTTAAAAGCTAAGAATTATGTTAGATCAAATGGGGGAGCTAGCCAAATAATTGCGGAGGCTTTGGCGATAAGCTTAAACTAATAGACCTATTTTCTGCCTCTAAATACGCCACCTGTTTTGTATCTTCTTCTGTTGGGCTTACGGCTTTTATTCCAACGAGTTTTTCTACCAGGAGGATATCGGTATTGTTGATTAGAATAACCTTTCTTCTTGAGCCTTTTATCTTGCTCTTTACGTGCTTCATATACTCTTTTAGAAGAGTAGTAAACAGGCTTTCTACAGCCAGAACCCACTACAATAAACAATGTAGCTAGGGTAGCCAATAAAAATGTTCTGAATGTAGGTATCACGTTTTTCATGTGCACAATTCCGCTCAATGCTGATTGGCGAAGCTATAACATTTTCTGTACAATCTTCGCGGCTTTTCCTTTCTTGAACGTTAAAAAATCGAGATTAATATACTTCGATCGAAAAACATTAAAAAAGGCTAATAACATTTGTTACTAGCCTTTGTACCCGGGGCGGGACTTGAACCCGCACGACCGCAATGGTCAAGGGATTTTAAGTCCCTCGTGTCTACCAATTCCACCACCCGGGCATCCTATTGATGCCTTAGATTACAATTAAGTATTTTAAGAACAATTTTGAGCGAGAAACGGGACTTGAACCCGCGACCCCAACCTTGGC
>DIYR01000007.1 GCA_002429085.1 Flavobacteriales bacterium UBA6049 | reverse complement strand
GTTCTTGAATAATGGCTTTTACTGCACTTGCTCCCACTCCTTTCAAAGCCCCCATTCCAAAACGAATTGCTCCTTCTTTGTTTACGGTGAACTTCAGCATAGATTCGTTTACATCTGGCCCCAGAACCTCAATCCCCATGCGTTGACATTCCTCCATAAAGAATGTAACATCAGCAATGTTGTTCATGTTGTTACTCAGCACAGACGCCATGTACTCAGCTGGGTAATTAGACTTTAAGTAGGCTGTTTGATAGGCCACCCAAGCATAACACGTACTATGAGACTTATTGAATGCATAGGATGCAAATGCTTCCCAATCTTTCCAAACCTTCTCTAATGTTTTTTTATCATGACCTCGCTCTGCTCCTTGATCAAGAAACTTAGGCTTCAACATTTCAAGTAAGTCGAACTTCTTCTTACCCATTGCTTTACGCAACGTATCGGCCTCACCTTTTGTAAAACCGGCCAACTTTTGCGACAACAACATTACTTGCTCCTGATAGACCGTAATTCCATACGTTTCTTTCAGGTACTCTTCCATGTCAGCGAGATCATAGGTAATCTCTTCATCACCATGTTTACGTTTAATAAACGATGGGATGTATTCAAGTGGTCCTGGACGATACAAAGCATTCATCGCAATCAAATCGGCAAACGTTGTTGGCTTCAGATTACGCATGTGTTTCTGCATCCCAGGAGATTCGTATTGGAATATCCCTACTGTTTCACCCCGCTGGAATAACTCATAGGTTGGTGTATCATCCAACGGAAATGAATCTGGATCTAACTCTACACCATGGCGCTCTTTCACAATAGAAACAGCATCCTTAATTAGTGTAAGGGTTTTCAGTCCTAAGAAGTCCATCTTCAATAGCCCAGCATCTTCTACAACCGAGTTATCGAATTGGGTACACCACATATCCGAATCTTTCGCTTTCGCTACTGGAACATATTTGGTGATATCATCTGGAGTAATGATCACCCCACAGGCATGAATACCTGTATTTCGAACCGAACCTTCAATGATTCGAGCTTGGTTCAGTACGCGAGAAGAAAGTTCTGTTCCTTCAGATAGTTTTTTAAGTGCTTCTGCTTTCTCTAGTAACTCGACATTCCCTTTCAACTTCTCTTTTAAACCAGCGTCATCTAGTTTAAAGAGTTTACTCAATTTCATATCTGGCACCAACTTAGCAACGGCATCTGTATCTGGAAGCGGCAGCTCCATTACACGACCAGTATCTCTAATAGCCGATTTAGCTGCCATGGTACCATACGTTATAATCTGTGCTACTTGATTCTCGCCATATTTATCGATTACATAATCTATAACCGCTTGCCTACCTTCATCATCAAAATCAATATCGATATCGGGAAGTGATACACGATCTGGATTTAAGAAACGCTCAAATAGTAGATCGTACTTAATAGGATCTACATTCGTAATTCCGATACAATAAGCTACAGCTGATCCAGCGGCTGAACCACGACCAGGCCCTACAGATACCCCCATTTCACGAGCTGCAGTCGTAAAATCTTGTACAATCAAGAAGTAACCAGGATACCCTGTACGCTCAATAGTTTCTAATTCAAAATCTAGTCGTTCACGAATATCATCTGTGATTTCATCGTAACGCTTCTCGGCACCAACGTATGTTAAATGACGTAAGTAAGCATTCTCACCTCGTTTACCTCCATCTTCTTCATCCTCAGCATGAACAAATTCTTCAGGGATATCATACTTAGGTAAAAGGACATCGCGCGCTAAGGTGTATCGTTCACATTGGTCAACAATTTTCTGTGTATTCGTAATTGCCTCAGGTAGGTCTTTGAAGAGTTCTTTCATCTCTTCGTTCGACTTAAAATAGTATTCCTGATTAGGCAATCCATATCTAAATCCACGTCCTCTGCCTATTGGCATACTCTGTTGTACACCATCTTTCACACACAATAAAATATCGTGCGCATTCGCATCTTTTTGCGATACATAATAGGTATTGTTGCTCGCTAGTAAAGCAATGTTGTGTTTCTTGGCGAATGAAATCAATATTTGATTTACACGATCTTCATCTTCTTGACCATGTCGCATCAACTCTATATACAGATCATCTCCAAACTGCTCTTTCCACCACAATAATGATTCTTCTGCTTGTTTCTCTCCTACATTCAGAATTAAATTAGGGACATCGCCATACAGGTTTCCTGTCAAACAAATTACATCCTCTTTGTATTGTTCAATATCTCGTTTATCGATACGAGGTACATAATAGAAACCTTCTGTTGCAGCAATAGAAGAAAGCTTGGCTAAGTTGTGATAACCCTTTTTGTTTTTTGCCAACAACACCACTTGAGCACCGTTGTCTTTTACTGATTTATCTGTTCTATCACGACACACAAAAAACTCACACCCAACAATGGCTGTTACTTCTTGCTCTGTTGGCTCCTTACCATCTGCAATTAGCTCCTCGTTTTTCGCTTTTGCAGCCTTGTTATGCTTAGATGCAGCCATTGTGAAATGATAGGCCGCCATCATGTTTCCATGATCTGTTAAAGCTACGGCTGGTTGCTGGTTCTTGGCTGCAGCTGCAACTAATGCCTGAATCTCTGAAGTAGCTTGAAGAATAGAATACTGTGAATGATTGTGTAAATGTGAGAACGAAACATCAGCAAGATCGGCTAAGTTTTGATCTAAATCTGTTTTACTTAGTTGCTCAGCTTGTGCAGGTTGTTGTTTTTGTCGGATTCTATCACTCTCCTTTTTCAGGTTCATGTGATTCAATCCAACAGTGGCTATGGTAGATGTATTCGCTTCAAAGAACTGTGAATAACGTTCATCGTCTAGCAACAATTGCTCTTGCGAAAAACTTCTGATTCTTATTAACTCTAAGAAACAACGAGTGGTAGCCTCCACATCAGCCGTAGCATTATGCGCTTCAGCAAAAGGTTCACCAAACAAGTGTTCATGCAATTCAGTCAAGGTTGGTAACTTAAACCTTCCTCCTCGTCCACCAGGAATACGGCATAGTTGAGCAGTAAGTTCAGTACACGTATCTAGAATAGGTAATTCTGTTAATGCTGTTTCTACCTGCATTCGAAACAACTCACACCCCATTACATTGACATCGAAGCCAACATTCTGCCCAACAACAAAAGAAGCTTGGTTTAAAGCATCAGCAAACTTTGCCAACGCATCCACTAGCGGAATTCCTTTTTCATGAGCTAACTCTGTAGATATACCATGAATTTGTTCCGATTGAAAAGGTATATCGTAACCATCGGGTTGAATCAAATAATCCTGATGATCAATCATTTTACCGGTATGATCGTGCAATTGCCAAGCAATTTGAACACACCTTGGCCAGTTGTCCGTATCGGTTATGGGAGCATTATAATTCTTCGGTAAACCCGTGGTTTCCGTGTCAAAAATTAGATACATGTTGTGCGCTAGACTTGTTCTGAAAACGAACTACCGAAGGTAAAAGATACCTCTTGAAGAACAACCGATGTGAATATCTTTTCAAAGAATTAACCATACTACGTGGATAACATTGGCATTCCGCATACTCCATCAATAGTTGATACCCTACTTTTGGAATATGCTTCAAGCTTGGTGGAATAAAGTACCTTCATTTTTCAAAAACAGATTCGTTTTGACGGCTCTGGTTTTCTTTGTTTGGATGCTGTTCTTTGATCAAAACGACATCATTAGTCAAGTAAAGTTGAAAAATCAACTTCGCGAACTCAATAAAGAAAAAGAGTATTATAAAGAGCAAATCAAAATCACTCAGTCTGAACTAGAGAATTTACTCAATGACAATGAAAAGCTTGAGCGATTTGCACGTGAGAAGTATCTCATGAAAAAGCCCAATGAAGATCTCTTTGTAATCGTTTACGAAGAGAACTAAGCAACACTCCTCAATCTCAAGGCAATCCTTACTTTTGGAACTTTGAGAAGTATTGGAATATGCAAGACAATTTTTTCTCCGATTTTCAAGCTGTATCAGCTAAAGAATGGCAACAGCAAATCGAAAAAGACTTAAAAGGAAAACCTTACGAAGGATTACTCAAATCTACTCGCGAAGGAATTCAAATTCAACCTAATTACACGAACGCAAATTCTATTGAAGATGCTCCAGGTAACCCTCCTTATGTAAGAGGAAACAAGATTACCCCAGAAGCATGGACAATTGCGGAGTTGTTTTCATCAACAGATAATAACAAAACTATTCTTGAAGCATTGAATGCGGGAGTAAATGGATTGTTATTAGAGGCTACTGATTCTATAGATAATCAGTTGAATAACGTTGAATTACCGTATGTTTCTTTTTACTTAAGAAATACACAATCTCTAGATCAAGCTCATACTATTTTGAAACTGATCAAAGAACGAGGCTATGAACCAAGCAAAATCCAAGGTTCTTTAGGTTTAGACCCTCTGGGTGATGGATTGTTAGCTGGTGAATGGAAAGAGAAGCACACTAATATGATTAGTGAAGCTTTCAAATCAAGCGTTAGTTATGATGGATTAACCAAAGTAAGGTTCTTTGATGTGAACGCTCGTAACTTCACAAATGCTGGAGCTAGTGCTGCTACAGAATTAGGGATAGCCTTGGCTCAAGGTCATGAATATGTGGTTGCTGGATTAAATAAGGGGTTGGATATTGATCATGTTTCTGCCAAAATTCAATTCAATTTAGGTATTGCCACTGATTACTTTGTTGAATTAACAAAGTTCCGTGTATTGAGAAGATTATGGTCTCGTGTTATTGGAGCGTATCAACCAGTGCATTCTTGTAGTCATTCTACCTATATACTAGGAGAGACCAGTGAACGCTATTTTGCGGCAGCAGATGTTCATTCGAACATGATTCGAACAACTACCATGGTAATGTCTGCTGCGCTAGGTGGTGCAGATGCTATCCATACAATTCCGTTTGATGTTCACATGAAAGAGGCTGGATCTTTTAGTAAACGTATTGCTAGAAACGTAAGCTTAATTCTGCAAGAAGAATCCTATTTACATCGCATACTTGACCCTGCTGGTGGCTCCTATTTCTTAGATGAATTAGCAGCTAACCTTTGCGACAAAGCGTGGGCTGTGTTTCAAAAAATTGAAGCAATGGGCGGATTTACTAAAGCAGTGGAAGCTGAATGGATTCAAAATACCATAGCTCAAGAAGCTGATGAACAATTACGTGAATTGAATAATCAAGAAAGGATTATGGTTGGAGTGAATAAGTTTGAAAACCAACTAGATGATTTGAGTACAGTATACTTCTCAAGTCATAGGAAAGGAAAAGACTTCGCTCCATTGAACATCGTAAGATTATCCGAAACTTTTGAAAAAGCTCGAGTATGAGTCGAATCGATTTTTCAAACATTCCTTGGTCTGGAGATCAAGAATCAACGAAGTTAAGTGAGTGGGAATCTCAACATGAGTTGTGGAACACTCCTGAACAAATAGATGTAAAGCCAATCTATGGCCCCGAAGACATAGAACAAACGAAACACATAGGATTTCAGGCAGGTATTGCTCCTTATTTAAGAGGTCCCTACTCTACCATGTATGCAGCTCGTCCATGGACAATTAGACAATACGCAGGCTTTTCAACTGCTGAAGAATCAAATGCGTTTTATCGCAGAAACTTAGCGGCTGGGCAAAAAGGACTTTCAGTAGCATTCGATTTAGCAACACACCGTGGTTATGATTCTGATCATCCTCGTGTAGAAGGAGATGTTGGTAAGGCTGGTGTTGCTATTGATTCGGTTGAAGACATGAAAGTGTTATTTGATCAAATTCCATTAGATCAAATGTCGGTTTCTATGACAATGAATGGAGCCGTGATTCCGATTATGGCCTTTTACATTGTTGCTGCCGAAGAACAGGGCGTAAAGCCAGAGCTACTAGCTGGAACAATCCAAAATGATATTCTGAAGGAGTTTATGGTGCGTAACACCTATATATACCCTCCTAAACCTAGTATGCGCATTATTGCAGACATTTTTGAGTACACCTCTCAAAACATGCCTCGCTTCAATTCCATTTCTATTTCTGGATATCACATGCAAGAAGCTGGTGCAACTGCTGATATTGAACTGGCATACACCTTAGCTGATGGTTTAGAATATGTGAGAACTGGTATTGCTGCTGGTATGGATATTGATTCTTTTGCTCCAAGATTAAGTTTCTTCTGGGCAATTGGAATGAATCATTTCATGGAGATCGCAAAGATGCGGGCTGGTCGTTTGATATGGGCTAAACTCATTAAGCAATTCAATCCAAAGAGTACCAAATCAATGGCATTGAGAACGCATTGCCAAACATCTGGTTGGAGCTTAACGGAACAAGATCCATTTAATAATGTAGCAAGAACTTGTGTTGAAGCCATGGCTGCTGCCTTGGGTGGAACGCAATCGCTACACACGAACTCGTTGGATGAAGCTATTGCTCTCCCAACAGATTTTTCGGCACGCATTGCACGTAATACACAGATATACATTCAACAGGAAACCAACATTACTCGTGTGGTAGATGCTTGGGGTGGATCATATTATGTGGAGAAATTGACCGAAGAATTGGTTGATAGAGCCTGGAAGCTAATTGAAGAAGTGGAAGAGCTTGGCGGAATGACTAAGGCCATTGAAAGTGGTGTTCCAAAAATGCGTATTGAAGAAGCTGCTGCTCGTAAGCAAGCTCGTATTGATTCTGGTCGTGACATAATTGTTGGTGTAAACCGATTTGAGGTTGAAGAAGAAAGTACTATCGACATTTTAGAGGTAGATAACCAAAAGGTACTCGAAGGACAAAAGCAACGATTAACAGATTTAAAAGAAAATCGTGATACTGTTGCTGCCGAAAAAGCACTGAGTGACTTAAAGAAATGTGCAGAGACTGGAGAAGGTAATTTACTCCACTTTGCAGTTGTAGCTGCTCGTAACAGAGCTACTCTTGGAGAAATTTCAGATGCCATGGAAAGTGCCTTTGGTAGATATCAAGCAACCATTAAAAGTATTTCAGGAGTTTATTCACACGAAGCTCAAAACGATCAAGATTTTGAAAAGGCACTTAAGCTAAGTGATCAGTTTTCCGAATTAGACGGTAGACGTCCTCGTATCATGGTTGCCAAAATGGGACAAGACGGGCATGATCGAGGAGCTAAGGTTATTGCTACCTCATTTGCAGACATTGGTTTTGATGTAGACATCGGGCCACTATTTCAAACTCCAGCAGAAGCTGCTAAACAAGCTGTAGAAAATGACGTACATATTCTAGGTGTATCATCGTTAGCAGCAGGTCACAAAACACTTGTACCACAGGTAATTACCGAATTAGAGAAACTGGGTAGACCCGATATTGCCGTTGTAGTTGGAGGTGTAATACCTCAACAAGATTACGACTATTTGTATGATGCAGGTGTTGTCGGAGTGTTTGGCCCTGGTACAAAAATTGCCAAAGCTGCCATTGATATTTTAAGCCTTCTCATTGAATCTTTTGGTGAATAAGGTCATTTTCAGAACATGAATTAGTGAGTTTGAGTTTAAGCAAACATTTATTCTGTTTAAACTCAAGCTCATTTCTCTGTAAAATCTCCAACCAAATTTTTTACTCCACATTTCTCAAAATGCAACTTTTGATTCTATCAAATCACTCATAAACCCTCATAAATAGCTGTTCATTTGAGTAACGAAAAAAATGATAGCTATGAAGAAGTTGATAGGATTACTAGGGATGATGGTTTTAATGACTGTTTGCTTTGCTCAGAAAAGACCTGGCACATTAGATGTTATGGGAACCGCAAAATTTAAGAAGTCCAGTTTAGATGGTGTTGTTATTGAGGTTTTCAAAGATGGCGTCCCATACACTGAGACAGAAAGTAATTACGATGGAAGTTTTGAATTTACGCTAGTAGGCGAAGGCAACTACATCGTAAAAGCTTTTAAAGAAGGATATCACGATAGATATATGCTTTTTAGCACACATGTAGGAGAAAAGGGCTACAAGTCAAAATCATATGATTTTGATCTATTATTCTACTCAAACGAGAAAGATGCGCCTGCTAAATCTCTTGAGATTCCTGTCATTTCATATGATGATGACAAACGAAACTTTGAATACTCTGAAATGCTTTAAAAGCATGAATCCGGTCTAGAAATAGAATATGGATAGATTTTATTGATGCTTGTTGACTCAAAATCAGATTCAAATAAAATCAATTCCATATCACTTACCCCTGAAATTGTTACCGTTGGACAATCAATACATGAAAGGTGTTTAATATCTCCTTCCCAATGGTAAATTTTACCTGCTTTTTCAACTACACCGATTTCGAGTGTCTGGTCTTTGCAAACATCGAGAAAGATGGTATTGCAAAGGCCTTCTGCAACTGCATATACCCCATTTGATTCTGCATCATCTGAATTAGAGTATGTTTCTCCATCACATCCACAAACAGGAGCATATGTAAAATTACGCTTACTTCCTGATGCTACATCTGCTCTACAACTATCATCTACTTGGCAAGCTCCCGCAGTATAGTTAATTAAGCCATTATAATACATTGCTTCGCATGCATTCTTGTAGGTCTGCCCATCACACCCGCAAACAGGCATATACACATCGCTACATACTATCTCATCAGCAAAAGATGTATACTCTACACAGCTCGGGTCAGTAAACGAATTGTTTTCATCATCGTTTGTAGATTTAGTACAACTTACCAAACTCAATAGAAAAACACATGTCAACGCAATTAGGATACTAGCTCCAAATCTCATCGCCTTTTGGCGACACACTTGTTCAGAAATCTCTGGGTCTCTCTTCAACATAGGAGCAATAAGACACGACAGAAGAGTAAATGGTTGCTTTGTGCTCAAATTAAAAATCATAACGAATTCCAAGGCCTACTTGCCAAGACTGATAGTTCTCTAGATTAATGGAATTCTCTTGGGTTGGTATATGTTGATTTAAGCTTCCATCCAATAAAACAGAAAATTGATTCGAAACAAAATACTGTGCTCCAGTTACTGCCCCAAGACGCATTTCAGAAGGTCTAACAATTACTGTTTCTTGCGTCTGATTTAATTCTGGATATAAAGCCGAAGAAGATGATGTCTCAATTCGATTCCAAAGTTGTATTCCAACACTAGGCCCTGCGAACACTCCCAATTTATTTTTTCTAGCTGAAAAAATAAAGTTCAGTGGCACTGAAACCGATTGGTAACTAAAAGAGGATGTGAGCGTATCTCTCAATACTTGAGAGTCTATTATTTCTTCTTCTATGGTAATCGTACGCTGATCATTAAACCCTGAAGGCACTGCAATATCTCTTTCCAGTGTATATCGATTTTGCTCTTCAACATTTAAAATAGTTTGTTGAGACCCATCAATATGCGTTAAATGAATACCTGACTCTATTGCAAAGTGCTCAGACACTCGATAACCAATTTCTATTTGAGCCATCCATGATTCATCTACATTTTGAATAAACTCTGGATCAACATCGGGAATGTACGAAAGAGCTGGGTCATCATACTGATACAATGACAAGATTGACTCTGTATTAAAATTACTATTCCAACCTCCTAAATGATAACCAATTTGAGTGTACCACCTTCTATTTGGAACAATCGATGGACCATTTAACACATTTACGTATTGCCATTCTTGATATGGGTTCGTCAATTCAACATTTAAGCTCGGGGCATTGACTAAACTTAAATACCTCATAGAAAGCGGGTTACTGTAACTACTCTCATCTGCTAGCCCATTTCGACTTTCATTAACTGAAACTGTACTTTTTTCTATTCTATGAATAGTTTGGTTTTCTCCAATATGAGCAGGAGTATGCTTACTTTTCGTTAAAGGGGTGCTTTCTAAAACTTTAATAGGTGATTCTTGACTTGATTGTTGCCCCTCTTTTGAATCTGTAATGGAAGAGTTATTTGAATTAGAACTGTATCCATTTCTGTTACTTCGATTAACATCATCATCAACCATCCCCAATTCTATGGCTACTTTATCGTAATCAATAGGTTCGCTTTGTGCAACCTCAAGGCTATCATACGATTGAACAACCGAAACTAAAGACGCTCCTACCACCAAAAAAGCAACAGCTAAACGCATTGGCCAGATCCACTGAAGCATTCTATAGCCTCTGGCCTCCTCTAGTTCATATCGAATGCTTCTCCAAACACTTTTGGGTGGTTGAACTCGATAAGCTTGTCCAGCTTCACGAAATATATGATCAAACTCGTTATCCAATTCGCTTTAAAATTTCTGAAGATGGAACACTTGTTAATTGTATAATTTGTTCTTTCAGCTGGTTTCTGGCTCTTGATAGTTGTGATTTACTAGTGCCTTCTGTAATTCCTAACATTTCGGCAATTTCATGATGGGTGTAACCTTCGATCACATACAGATTAAATACAATTCTATATCCTGTTGGCAATGCTTCTACAAGCTTCAATAATTCACCATGAGAAAGCATTTGAACTGCATTAGGAGTAGGAGTCGCTACATCTACGTCTTCAATATCTTGGTGATATTGCAACCGTTGGTTTTTCTCTAAGTGTCTCAATGCAGTGCGAACAAACGTTGTTCTCATCCACCCTTCAAAAGAGCCTTGCCCTTTGTAGTTAGGGATACCTCTGTAGACACGCATAAACCCCTCTTGCAAAACATCTTGAGCATCCTCTTCATTCTTAACATACCTTAGGCAAATACCATACATCTTATCTGCAAAGTGCTTGTATAACTTGCTCTGTGCAGAACGATCACCGTTTTGGCAACGCTTGATAATTCCCTTTAATTGTTTGTCAAATAGAAGCTTCACTCGATTTGTCTGGCAATGAACGAAAATACAAAATGTTCATTCTCTTTCATTAAGCCGATGTTACCTTTGGAAAATGTTAACCTATTTATTACCTGCATTTGTCGCATTCATTGCATCTATTTTAACCTTTTTTAGTGGGTTCGGGCTAGGTACTATTCTAACTCCCGTATTTGCATTGTTCTATCCCCTAGATGTAGCAATTGGCCTTACTGCAATTGTGCACTTCTTGAATAATGTATTCAAGTTCGGTCTAATGAAAAACCACATACAATGGAAAGTAATTTTTCTTTTTGGAATTCCCGCTTTTATTGCTGCAGCCTTTGGAGCATTTGTTTTACACAGGCTTTCCGAAGTAGATTCTTTCATACAATTTGAAGTTTTCAATGTTTCGATAGAAACTTCCTACTTGCAACTAATCATAGGTGGGTTAATTCTTTTTTTCGCTTTAATCGAGTTAGTTCCAAAACTTAAATCAGTACAACTCAATGAAAAGTTTCTAATTCCTGGAGGAGTATTAAGTGGCTTCTTCGGAGGTTTATCTGGACATCAGGGAGCTTTAAGAAGTGCATTTCTAATTAAAGCGATCAACTCAAAACAAGCTTTTGTAGCAACGGGAATTGCTATTGCTTTATTGGTTGACATTACGCGCATTCCTATTTACTTACAACAATCTGTAGGAGTGTATGTATTGAGTGAGTGGCTCATTTTGCTTATTACTCTGTCTGCAGCTTTAATTGGAGCTATTTTAGGACGATTCTTACTTCAAAAAGTGACCATTGCGATCCTCCAGCAGATAGTTGGTTGGCTGCTACTTACAATTGGATTTTCAATAGCATTTGGACTGATTTAAACTTCTAGTGAACATTCGTGTTAATGTTTCAAAGAATGAATTGAATTCTTTTTAATCTATCGCTATCTTAGCAACTCTTCCTACCGCAAGAGTGAAGTAGAATAAAATATGAATGTTATGTTTAAAGAGGTAGACATCATTGCGGAATTATCAAAAGAACGAGAATTACAAAAAAGCGGGGCGGATGCTTTCTTAAGGCAAGCCAGTCAAATTCTTACGAGCGAATGGGAGCATGAAAATCAAATTCAAATTCGTTTGAAAGGCGATGCAGAAGAATTTGCAAATTTATCTGTTGATCAACTTGGATCATTAGATAGCAGTTTGGTTTTTGATCAACATGTGATCATGCAAATTGCCACAAAATATAGATTGCGCTTTTTAGACTCTAAGTTATTTGCTGACGATATCCCATATGAAGCTACAGCGAAAGTAAAAGCTCTTGAACAGAAAGTTGGACATCAATTTCAACAGTTTAGAATTCTAGCACCCGCATCACGCTTTCAATTAAAAGATGCAACAGAAGATCCAATTCTATTTGCAGATTTAGGAAACGGAGAGTACTACATGATTCATAAATGGGGAAATGACATGGTTTGGTTCAGAAACATTCAGAATTTTCCAATGAGAAATATTACAACACTTGGCCTTACGAGTGTAATAATTGGATTAATGATCACGCTACTATTACCAAATTCACTTTTTCCAGCTGCAGAATGGGAATCGTCTTTTGCAAATGGTTTAACAAGAATTTATTTGTCTTTCATCTTTAGTGGATTCATCTTTGTTACTGCACTTATCGTAGGTATATTGTACTCTAAAGAGTTTAGCGAAGATGTTTGGAACAGTAAGTACTTCAATTAAAAATCAATTTCAATCAATCATACATTTTTCTGGACTAGCTTCTTTGCTAGCCCTTTCTGCTTGTAGCAATAATGGTGGTCCATGCGAATGGTATCCTCAAGAACAAGTTAGAATGGATGTGGTTAAAATTGAACCACTTGATGATACCGGAGAGAAATTTGAAGTTTGGTTAGAATTCAATAAATCTATTCTAGGAAAAGAGAATCAAAAGCTTTCTGAGCTGCGAGGTCATGACATTACAAGAGAATTCTTAGAACTCAATCATATTACCACTGAAATCACATTCATTGGTAATGTTACAGAATTAAAATCCGGAGATTGCGAGCCATATTATCTAAGTTTTGATTCTGGTTTTAAAACTCCATAAGCATGAAGTTTGCAAAGGGCTTCATTCGCAATTTTGTCATCATTTTAATAGCATACATAGCCTATTTCAAATGGCAAGAAGAAGCATATCTTTGGAGTGTTTTACTATTTGTACTAGCTATAGTAATTGCGGTTTTTAGTTATCGTCTAGTTCAAAAAGAAAAGAATAAAGACGCATAAATTATGTCTTTAGATAATGCTAAGCGAAGGCAACTTGCCAAAATTCGTCAACGAACACTTCCTTCTATTCAAGAGTTTGTATCTGCTATTCTTGATGGTGATTTAGCCATGTTGAGCAGGGCCATCACACTAGTTGAAAGTAACAAGCCTGCACACCATGAATTAGCTCAACAAATAGTAAATGCATGTATCCCGCATTCTGGAAATAGTATTCGAATTGGCATTACAGGCGTACCTGGAGTTGGGAAAAGTACTTTCATAGAGTCTTTTGGAACACATGTTACAAGCCAAGGACATCAACTAGCTGTGCTTGCTATTGATCCAAGTAGCGAAGTAAGCAAGGGAAGTATTTTGGGTGATAAAACTCGTATGCAGGAGCTCTCTACTAATTCAAAGGCATTTATTCGCCCTTCCCCTTCTACAGGATCTTTGGGCGGAGTTGCAAATGCTACTCGAGAGAGCATTGTGTTATGTGAAGCTGCTGGATTTGATATCATATTAGTAGAGACTGTTGGGGTAGGACAATCAGAAACTTTGGTTCATTCTATGGTAGATTTCTTTCTACTTCTAATGCTTGCCGGAGCTGGTGACGAACTTCAAGGAATTAAGAGAGGAATCATGGAAATGTCCGATGCCATTGCTATCAACAAAGCAGATGGTGAAAATATTAGAAAAGCAAAAATGGCTCGCAGAGAATATGCTAATGCCATCCATTTGTTCCCTCCCAATGCCAACAACTGGACTCCTCAAGTTTTAACATGTTCTGCCATGCAGAAAGAGGGATTAGGTGACGTTTGGAATACCATCGATCAGTTTGTAAATCAAACAAAGTTGAACGGTTGGTTTGAGAAAAATAGATCCAAGCAGTCTCTGCGATGGATGCATGATACATTAGGTAGCTTTCTAACTGATAGTTTGTATCAGAATGAGAATATGAGGCAAATCATTCGAGAAAAAGAATACGCTGTTCAACACAATGAACTGAATCCCTATCAAGCGGCAAAAGAACTGTTTGCTTCTTATCTGAAAATGCAGTCTTAAGCAAACCTACTTCTAAATTCTTTCTTGATTCCTTCTAAAGCTACCTCTGTTGGTAAACGCTCTAATTGAGTTGTCATGTTCAGTAAGTTCTTACTCAACTCCATGGCTTCATCATCAGATTTACATTGGCTAGCTGCCAAGTTTACTAAACGCACTGTTTCTTCTTTAGATCGCTTTACCAAAGCCCAAGCCTCTGACGAAATATAAAGTTGCTGCGCCATGTTATGTTCGAACTCTTGACGAACCGACTTTAACAACTGCGTTTGTAAATTTCTAGCATTCATACCTGGTTGTTGCAACCTCATCACCATGTTTTCTGGATGAATCCGCTCCATCAATAGAATCAATCGTTCGTATGCCTGCATTTGCTGTGGAGAAATATTCTTTGAGTATTCTTTTCTCAACTCCAACCTTTTCAGTTTCTCTTGATTATCAAAAAACTGTTTCATCAAAAAATAAACAGTGGCAAAAATGATTGCTCCTGTCAAGACAATAATCAAGATATCCTTAATCCATTCCATAGTTCTAATACAACGCTTATAGCCCACCAAAGATGCGAATTTTATTGGCCTACAATACTTCGAAGCCCTTGAAAGCTGGTTGAATCAATTCATGTAGATTTGCACCTTATTTTAGAAAAAGTATGGAGCATTTATCTGCGCGCGTTGCTGGAATGTCAGAATCTGCAACAATTGCCATGGCTCAGTTGAGCAGGGAATTGAAAGCCCAAGGAAAAGATATCATTTCTTTGAGTTTAGGAGAACCAGATTTTAACACTCCTGACTTCATTAAAGATGCTGCAATAGAAGCAATTAATAATAACCTCACCAACTACCCTCCTGTTCCTGGTTACTTGGATGTTCGAGAAGCCATTAGTTGTAAATTCAAGAGAGATAACAATTTAAACTACTCTGCCAGTCAAG
This sequence comes from Flavobacteriales bacterium UBA6049, assembly GCA_002429085.1. GTDB lineage: Bacteria > Bacteroidota > Bacteroidia > Flavobacteriales_G > Salibacteraceae > UBA6049. The sequence continues at coordinate 21,932 of DIYR01000007.1, read as the reverse complement.
TAGTAGTTTCTACAGGAGCAAAACAGTCTTTAATCAATGTTATTTTGAGCTTGGTTAATCCAGGTGAAGAAATCTTACTTCCTGCACCTTATTGGGTTAGCTACGAAGCCATGGCACATATGGCCGATGCAAAAGTAAAAGCACTTCCTACCTCAATTGAGTCTGATTTTAAGGTAACACCAGAGCAGCTCGAAGCTGCAATAGATGAAAATACTAGATTAATGATCTTTAGTACACCTTGTAACCCTAGTGGTACGGTGTACACAAAAGATGAGTTAAAGGCATTAGCTGAAGTAATAGCTAGGCACCCTAACTTCTATGTGATTTGTGATGAGATTTATGAATTAATCAATTTCACTGGTCACCACGAAAGCTTAGCTCAGTTTGAAGAAGTATATAACCAAGTAGTAACCGTAAACGGAGTTTCTAAAGGGTTCTCAATGACAGGTTGGAGGCTTGGTTACATTGGAGCTCCAGAATGGATTGCCAAAGCAGCTACCAAAATTCAAGGTCAATTTACTTCTGGTGCAAGCACTATTTCACAAATGGCTGCCAAGGCTGCAGTTGAAGCAGATCCTAGTGCCATCAACTATATGCTACAAGCCTTTGAAGAACGAAGGGATTTAGTAGCTGAGAAAATACACGAAATACCTGGGTTTAAATCAAATGTTCCACAAGGAGCATTCTATATTTTCCCTGATGTGTCTGAATTATTTAGAAAAACAACTCCTAGTGGAGATGTACTTCAAACAGCATCAGATTTGTGTATGTATTTATTGAATGAAGCTGAAGTAGCACTAGTTCCAGGGGAAGCTTTTGGTTCTCCGAATTGTTTGCGCATTTCTTATGCTGCTTCTAAAGAAACTTTGATCGAAGCTTTAGATAGAATTCATAAAGCTGTTGATAAACTGAACTAACATATTGTGGAGCAAGAACAGATCAACCAGACTTTCGCACAATTTCAAAACACCAAGGTTCTCATTATTGGTGATATCATGGTGGATGCTTATTACTGGGGTAAAACAGAACGTATTTCTCCAGAAGCTCCAGTTCCAATTTTATCGGTAACAAAAAGAGATAACCGACTGGGAGGTGCTGCAAATGTGGCGTTAAACGTACAAGCGCTAGGTGGAAAACCATTTTTATGCGGTGTAGCTGGAAACGACATCAAATCAGGGTTACTATTAGACTTGATGGAAGAAGCAAATCTTCCTACAACAGGTGTAGTAAAATTAGATAACCGAATCACCACTATTAAAACAAGAATGATCAGTCAACAACAACACCTGTTGCGTGTTGATGAAGAAGTTACCTCTCCTCTTACCGATGATGAAACCGATCAATTTTTAGCTAGGATTAGCGACATCATTGATCAAGAAGGAATTGGGGTCATTATTTTTGAAGATTACGACAAAGGAGCTATTACTCAAAGGCTAATCTCTTCAGTTGTTGCGATTGCTAAAGAAAAGGACATTCCTGTAACAGTTGATCCTAAGAAACAGCAATTCTTAGATTATAAAGATGTTACGCTCTTCAAGCCCAACTTGAAAGAACTAAAAGAAGGGCTAAAAATTGATATCCAAGAACCTAGCAAAGAAGCTCTTGATGAAGCCGTTGAAAAATTAAAAGAAGTTATGCCTGTTGAAATGGCATTAATCACACTTTCTCAATTTGGTGTATATATCCACAACGGAAATTCTAGTATCATAATTCCTGCCCATGTTAGAAACATATCTGATGTTTCTGGAGCTGGAGATACCGTAATTGCTGTTGCTTCTTTATGCTTAGCACAGAAAACCGATACCACATGGATGGCAGGTTTAGCAAACTTGGCTGGTGGACTTGTGTGCGAAGAAGTGGGAGTTGTTCCAATCGATGTAAATCGATTACAGTCTGAAGCTGCAAGTTTGAACTGATATGGATATCAATCAACTCCGCGAGCACAGAAACTTTGTTTTGTATGATAGCAAAACAAGGGTAATTCATGTCATGAATGCAATTAGCTTGTTCGTGTCATTAGCCGCTGTAGGAGTGATCATTTTCTTGCACGGTTGGTCGCACGATGCATCTGAAGAAGCATTCTTATATAGCTTGTTACAAGGTTCATTTGGCTTTTACATTTTCCGTTACATCATTCGATTCATTTATGATTTTGAACCTAAAAAGTTCATTAAACGGACCTGGTTCGAAGGCTTATTAATGCTCTTACTCGTAGTAGATGGCATCTTATATAATTTATCTGGGACACTCGTATTTGAACGATTATTCAGGTATTTGGGGATGCTACAAATGATGACTATCACGAACATATTCTTGCAGTTTTACTTGTTGAGTATAGTTGTGGTTGAACTAAGGAGAGAAGCCATTATTTTGCCGCGTTTCAGAATAAATCCTGCCCTTCTATTCATCTTCACCTTCTTCATCCTTATTTTCTCTGGAACGTTTTTATTAATGCTTCCAGAAATGACGCAAGATGTAGGAAGCATGCCTTTTATTGATGCGCTTTTCACATCAACAAGTGCAACCTGTGTTACCGGATTAATTGTGGTTGACACCGCTACATACTTCACATTTAAAGGAAAATTCATCATTCTTTTGTTAATGAAACTAGGGGGGCTAAATATCATCTCCTTTGGGTCTTTCCTAGCCTTTTTCGGTAAGTTCGGATTGGGAATGAAGCACCACGATGTGGTAGAAGATTTTGTGTTCAAAGACTCCGTTTTCAGCAGTACTGGTCTACTTGGTAAAATTGTTTTTGGAAGTATATTATTCGAAACCATTGGAGCCATTGCCATGCTATGGTTAGTAATGCAACGCTTTCCTGATATGGTGTTTGGAGAAGCTGCTTTCTTTAGTATTTTCCATGCGGTATCGGCCTTTAACAATGCTGGTTTTTCTACCATGACAGACGGTATGTATAACGAGCTATTCAAAGAGTTTTTTGTACTTCATATTATTCTTGGAGGGCTTATATTTATTGGAACTCTTGGGTTCGATACCTTCTTTGATTTGTTTGGTATTGAGAAAATGCGAGAACGATTAAAATCTCCGTGGAAAAGGCCAAAAGTAGGGTCACTATTGAACATCTATACCACCTTTATTCTACTGTTATTTGGTACAACTGTATTCATCGTGTTCGAGAGAAACGGAGTAATGATAGAATACAATGAGGTAGATTCGTTTATCACAGCCTTTTTCCAAACAATTTCATTGCGAACTGCAGGATTTAGCTCGGTTGATTTCCACATGGTTTCTATGCCTGTAATTATCATGACCCTTATTTTGATGTTTATTGGTGGTTCTTCTTCCAGTACAGCTGGGGGTATTAAAACATCTACCTTCTCTCTGCTCTTCTTATCGGCATACAGCACCATTAGAGGAAAACGAAACATTGAAGTATTTAAACGAACCATTCATCAAGACATCGTTTTTAGAGCATTTTCCATCTTTATGTTCTCGCTAACTGGTGTGCTAACAGGGTTATTTGTCTTGAGTATTTCAGAATCTCATATTCTAGAAATGCCAGATCGCACTCTAGCCGATTTGTTGTTTGAGCAAGTATCAGCCTTCTCTACTGTTGGATTATCTACTGGAATTACCGGAATGCTCAGTAATGTAGGTAAAACCACATTAATAGTTTCAATGTTTATTGGACGTGTGGGAACATTAACCGTAGCATTTGCATTAAGTAAGAGTATCGCAAGTAAGCGTTACAAATATCCGAACGAGCATATGCTAGTTGGATAACGATTTTTGAAAGCTATCATGAAACAAGAAGTAAAGCCTTACGGCACAGAGAAAAGCAAAAAAGAAGAAGTGGCGAATATGTTCGATAACATCGCGCCAAAGTACGATTTGCTGAACCATGTTCTTTCTATGGGTATCGACATCCTATGGAGAAAGAAAGCTGTGCGTATGCTCAAGCCTTTTGCCCCAAAGAAAATTATTGATATTGCTACAGGCACGGGTGATTTTGCCTTAGAGAGTCTTTCTTTAAATCCTGATAAAATTACAGGGGTTGATATCTCTAATCAGATGCTGGAAGTAGGTCGTCAAAAAATGAAGAAACGCGGGGTTGATCAACGTATTGATATGGTGTTGGGCGATTCTGAAAACCTACCTTTTGACACAGATACGTTTGATGCACTTACTGTAGCATTTGGGGTGCGCAACTTCCAAAACCTTGAGGCTGGATTAAAAGAAATGAATCGTGTATTGAAGCCTGGTGCTCCAGCTGCAATCATTGAATTCTCTACACCAGAGCGTTTCCCTATGAAGCAATTGTATTTGTTCTATTTCCACAACATTTTGCCTGCTATAGGTAAATTGGTTTCTAAAGATGCTAGGGCATATACATATTTGCCTGAGTCTGTAAACGCATTTCCATACGGGGAACAATTCGTAAACATTATGAAAGATTGTGGATTCAAAGAAGTTTCGGCCATCCCGTTAACCTTTGGAATTGCATCTATTTACTTCGGAAAGAAATAATTCGATACCGCATTCGTTCTCAAGCTCATGAAATCTAGATTCGTTCATTCACTTATTCCTATGCTGCTCATATTACTGAGCATGAGTGCGTATGGGCAAAAACGAAAGGTGTGGAACTTGCCAGATTTTGACCGGAAAAAAATTCATTTTGGTTTTAGCCTTTGTCTGAATTCGATGTCATACATCATGCATCAAGATTTAACAAGGAATGATAGCTTGGTAAAACTAGAAACCAATAGTCAAAGTGGGTTCAATATTAATGCCGTAGCAGTTTTACACCTTAATAAGAATTTCTCCTTACGATTCTTACCTGGCCTATCATTTGGTCAACGTAATTTAGAATATACTTTCGATACACAACCTAGAAAAACAGTAGTGGTTCGAGATGTTGAATCTACCTACATGGACTTACCGTTAAGCATTAAGTATCGTTCTAACAGACTCAACAACTTTGCGGCCTACGTAGTTACTGGTGGGCGCTATAGCTTAGATCTTGCATCAGAATACGACACAAAAAACGATGTACCCATTGATCAGCAATTGATCAGGCTTGACAGGCACAACTTCTGGTACGAAGTAGGCTTTGGACTAGACTTCTTCTTAGAATACTTCAAGTTTTCTCCAGAAATTAAATTATCCGTTGGTGCCAACGATGTACTCATCAAAGACGGTTCTTTTTGGGTAGAACCCATCGACCAGATTAAACCAAGAATGGTCACCATTTCCTTTCACTTTGAAGGGTAAAGATCTTTCTATTCAATCTTCATTTTTTCATTCCTATCTGCTAACTTAGTTGCATCCAACCGCGACCACTTATTTGATGACTCACTGAATAAGAAATTTTAAAACATAAACTAAACTGGATAAATGCGATACAGCGTTTATTATATGTGGAAGCAATTGGAAAATTCGAAATGAAATTGTTATTCTCAGTCTTGATTATAATTAGGAGTTAAAGTCCTTATTGCAGTTGACATAGCTGATAGAGATCTTTTCTATTCTAGACATATTCCTGAAGAGGAAATAAAGGAATTTCATTTCTACAAAACAATTGACGAAATACAAGAAGCATACGCGAGGAATTATAAAAACCCTGAAAATTCATTTCCAAGAGCAAACGTTGAGAAAGTGAAAATCTATAAAAATCAACTCTTGACAAGTCGGATTACTTCAAGGACTTTATCTAATGAAAATGCTAAATCCACCATTGACTTTCTAAACGATCCTAACAACTTTGGCTGGGGAGAAACCACTTGGAATTTGAATGAGTCTGAATATATCTTGTGATTTTTTGACAAGCAAGACAACGAAATAGGAAAAGTTTGGCTCTGTATTGGAGGTTGTGGAATAACCGAATCAATTCCTTTCGCTCCCAGTAAGAAATTTGGAGAATTAAGTAATGTTATGTTGGAAAGGAAAATTTAGACAATCTATTAAAACGAATAAATGAAAATTTATCTACCACTTTTATCGCTTTGTCTGTTACTCTCAACACATATCTCTGCTCAGGAAATTTCATTTTACAAGAAAGAGAGATGCCGAAAAGAGACTACTCAGAAAAAAGCAAAATTTAAAAAAACAGAGTTCTACATAAAGGATACTCTTATCATTCAAATAGAACAGATTTCAGACAATTTATTGATAAATGAGTCGAAATGGTTCAACAACAAAGCTGTTGGAACATGGACAAAATTTGATTTGAGCGGAAATTTGATCTCACTAAGAAACTTCGAGAAATTGGTCTACTCAAAAGATGAAATTAGTGGGATATATGACGCTACAAAGAAAAATGAGAACTGTAACACATGTAAACCAGCTAAATTTCCACAAGAAGGTACGTTTGGGGTGATTAAATATCCACAAGAATCTAAAGATATGGGTATATCGGGGACAGTATATATTCGATTTATCATTGACAGAGAAGGAAATGCTATACCCCATTCTATTACGAGTGGTGTAGATCCATTTATTGACATAGAAGCCTGGGAACTAGTTGAAAAAATGTCGAAGTGGACTCCAGCGACAAAAGACGGTGAACCAATTGAATCAATTCAAGCTATTCCAATCAAATTTACACTTAGATAGGGTTCAATCTGTAACTAATAGTGACTAAGCAAATCAACTAAATCGATCTCTTTAATCAACCGGGCATAACTTACTGTTGATCAATCACAGTCTGACCTGTACGAAACTGACATTAAACTTTAAGCGTGAAAATGTCTTTTTTTAGACCTAACCTCTAACAGTGTAGCTTTCTTCTCCTTCTCTATTTTCGCCAACATACTGACGTTTTTCACACGGAAAAGATATTGCCTTTTCAAGAGTTTATATTCTCGTTGGATTAGAAAGTAGTCACCTTTATATGTTTGCCAACAGCAGGTGGATTATCAACGAGGTTTGGTCTAAAAGAAGTCGACCATAAAAAGGGATATTCTAATTCTGCAAATTGAGTCTTACTTACTAAATTCGAATCTAAACAACTTGGTAACACTGGCTATACAAAAATAGGGCGATTAGAAGCAAGTAAGCTTTTGCCTTTTCTGCATCATTTTCTGTCTGGGGACAGAAACGATGCCATCAAATGCAGAGTATTCATGAGTACTTTAGAAAACAAAACGACACGAATAAAAGCCCTAAATTTCATTGCCTCGCTCTTTAGTCACAAGTAAGAAATCGTAATGCAAATAGCCTTCATTGTATTGATTGGATTACATGGAATCATTCACTTATTCGGATTCCTCCAAGCATTTCAGCTAGCTACGTTTAATGAGATCTCGCAACCTATTTCTAAATCCTCTGGAGTATTTTGGTTACTCATATGCGCACTATTTGCTACTACCATTATTCTGATGCTAGGTGATTCCGATTATTGGTGGTTAAGTGGTTTTCTAGCCGTAATCACTTCACAGGTACTGATTTTCAACTATTGGTCTGATGCGAAATTTGGTACTCTAGCCAACATCATTATTCTCTTCGCCACTATTCTTGGGTATTCGAGTTTCAATTTTAAGCAGACAATCAAAGCAGAAAGAGTTAATCTGCTCAGCAATTCTCAGATCAATAAGCAAGACATTGTTTCAAAAGACGAGTTGATTACTTTACCGCCAATCATCCAAAAATGGCTAACGAATAGTGGGATAATAGACAAACAACGAATCTCTACTGTGTACTTAGTTCAAGAATTACAACTCAAATTAAAACCTGAACAAGCAGATTGGAACAAGGGTACGGCAGAACAATACTTTACCATTCAGCCTCCGGCTTTTAACTGGAGCATTCATACCAACATGAACTCATTATTGAGCGTAGTAGGTAGAGACAAATTTGTGGGAGGTAAGAGCGAAATGGTAATTAAGCTTCAATCGCTCATTCCTGTTGCGCATGCAAAAAGCGATGAAAAAGTAGATCAAGCAACGTTGCAACGCTATTTAGCAGAAATCGTTTGGTTTCCTTCAGCGGCTTTAAGTCAATATATAAATTGGGAGGTTGTAAACGACTATTCTGCCAAAGCGACAATGGAATACATGGGAACAAAAGGTTCTGGTATATTCCATTTTGATGAAAACGGAAACTTTGAAAAGTTCGTAACATACCGTTACAAAGATGCAAATGACATAGAACCCACCAAATGGACTGTAACCGCAACAAAAACGGAAGAAGTAAATGGTGTAACTATACCTGTAGAGTGTGAAGCAAGTTGGAAGTTAGAACAAGGTAAATGGACTTGGTTAAAACTAAAGATTCAACATATCGAATATAATGTAGAAAAATGCCAGTCAATAAAATGATGTATAAGCAATAGTGGTTTAAAGTTCCTTACACTCAGACATAGTCTTAACTAATATATTTCACTTCATCAACTACACTCTCAAACCTCTTCTCTATCTTACTAGTACTTGTGCAAATAAACAAATCACTAAATTCACGCCTTCCAGTGACTAATAATTAAAAGAATGGACAACCCTATTCGCTATACTCTACTACTGTTTTTCCTATTGTTAATGATTTCCAAAAGTTCTCATGCATGTGATTGTACCGTAAATACAATTGGCTGGGATTATTGCAATTCTGATGTCGTAATGGTTGGAAAAGTTAAATCTACAAAGACATCTTGGATTAAAATTGGTGATAGAATTGGATTTGGTGAGAATCCTGACTCAATCTTATGTAATGTAGATTTTCATGGTGATACAAATAGGTCAGGTAAATACCATTATTGTATACCTATCGAGATTTATGAAATTCAATGCGACCAGACATTTAAAGGAATTGAATCTAAAAAAATCATTCATATTTATTCTATCACAAATACTAATTGTAGTCATCACTTGAGTATTGATACAGAGTATGTATTCTTTCTTCATAAAAATCCTCGCTCAGATATATACGGAACAAAAACTATTGCTTCATTTAATAGTTGTAGTCGAATAAAAGAATTATCAAATTCTGAAAGTGATCTGTGTTTTATCCATGAAGCAAAAAAGCTTTCTTCTGAGGACAAAATCTACGCACTCGAAGAAACATTACTCATTGAAAACTGGAGAGAATTAGCAAGTGAGTTAAGCCTCAAAATCGCAATAGACAAACAAATAAAATTGGGCTCAACTCAAGTTAATTTCCCCGTTTATCTAGAAAATTTCGGACCTAAAAATGGAGCCATAATTTGCAATAAGCAGCTTTATTCAGAAGAACTTTTATTTAAGCTTCATGAAAATCAATATGCAATTATAAACGCAAATAGTTTAGAATCAGGCGATGACTTAAATGAGATAAAAAAGAAACTCAGCGCCCTAGGGTATTTCGGAAGTAATAGACTTGATTGGTATAATGATACACTAAGAGAATTTGAAAGGCACTACTAGAGGAGCTCCTTATTTTGAAACATTTCAAACGTTTATTCAACTTGTCCTTTCCCAATGAATCCAATTATTACTTAATATTCAACCCATGAAGCAGTCGCTTATGGCAAGTGGAATAGTATTTATCGCTTTAAAGCGGAAAGAATTAAATGCTGATTGCTTCGAAAAAGGATGAAAAATCTCGTCATTACAACACTAATTGTTCTAAGTTCTATTTCAGTACTTGCTCAAAAACCATTAATAGGGATTAACTATGGTATTCAGCTTGGAAAACAACAGTATTTCGAAACTGGTTTAAATCTGGCTAAGAAGTTTAAGAATGCGTACCTTGGAGAAATCTCAATTGGGATTGAAGACGATATCAATTCAACTAACCTTGGGTACAAGCTTGGGCTCTTATGCTACAACAGTAAGCCCTCCCTAGTAAATGACTCTAGCAAAAGAAAAATTCCTTTAGTAGCTGGAATAAGCTTTCTTTCATATCATATATCAGACAACACCATAAATGCAATTCGACCAGAAATCGGATTAGGTAAAATGCTGTTACATGGAAGTGGAAGAAGCCTAGCCAAAATCACTTATGGATTTAATCTCGTAGATAGTAAATTGGATAATCGCATAAATTCTCATTTAGTCAGTGTTTCAATAAACACTCCTTTGAAAAGTGTTCTGGCCCTCTTCGGAATTCGAGGCTGATGTACATCTTAGATATATCAACTACTAATCACTTCATCAATTGTGCACTTAAAATACCTGCGGATACGGCTACATTAAGCGATTCTGCACCACCATTTCCAGGAATATGAATTCGCTTAAAATCAGCGTGATTCAATAAATCTTTATCCACTCCATGAGACTCTGACCCCATTACTAGTAAAGCTGGTTTTGGTGCCTCTATTTCAAACATAGATTCTCCGTCCATATGCGCTAAGAGCACTTCTCCATTTTGCTGTTCTCGAAACTCAGAACACACCTCCATAATTGGACGATAGAAAACAGGAACTCGAAAAATAGCTCCCATGCTAGATTGCACCACTTTCGCATTTAAATGCGATACAGAATCAGGCGAGCAAATCAATTGCTTCATACCATACCAATCGGCAATGCGTAATAACGTACCTAAATTACCAGGGTCGTTAATCCTATCTAGCACTAAAGTCAAATCTCCTTGAATACCATTCCATTTAGGGTCTTTGTAATTAACAACCGCCACTGCGGCATTTGGAGTCTTCAATCCACTAATCTGGCTCAACTCTTTTTGCGAAACTACCTCGTGTTTGATACGATCAGATAAAGCTCCTTCAACAGCATAAATCACATCAATATCAGCTTTGCTAGCCAATGCCTCATCCAATAATTTTGGCCCCTCTACCAAATATTGATGATACTCTGCCCTACCCTTATTCGTTTGTAGAAAGCGAATTCGTTTTATTTCGTTACGAGATATTCCCACGAGTACGTTTTTATAAGTTTGCAAATCTACCAATTGGCAGTTGATACAAAGCCTAAAATATACAGCGGTTTTAGCATGTTGCGCAGTGTTGTTCTTTAGTTGTGGGGTAACCAAAAACCTAAAAGAGGACGAGCAACTGCTCTATAGTTCTACCCTAAAGGTAGATAGGCCTCAGGATATTAAGATAGAAGAGTTACAAACAAATATTAGTCAAAAGCCCAATCGAAAGCTTTTCTTCTTCTTTCCTACATACTTGTGGGTTTACAACTTGTACAAAACAGAAAATGTAGAACAGCGTAACGAAAAGAAACGTCTGAAGATAGAAGCCAAAAACACCAAGAGAAAAGCAAAAGGAAAAAAGGAGAAGGAATATAAACCTGTTTGGGGAGATAGAATTCGTAATGGAATTGGAGAAAAACCTGTCATTTTCGACTCACTTGAAATGGAGCGAAGTGTCACACAAATGAAACTTTATCTAGAACAAGCAGGGTACTACAGATCAACCATAGAAACAGAAATAAAAAACACACGACTGTTTCATCGGAATAAAAAGCTAAAAGTAACCTACAAGGTAAAAGTTGGCCCTCCTACTATCATCAACAAGTTCAACTTCAAGATTGAAGACTACGATGTTTATCAAAAGAACTCTGAGATTGTAAACGGAACCTTACTCCACAAACAAGACCCGTTGAATATTGAAACATTAGAAAAAGAGCGTGAACGTTTAACCATAGCTATGCGTAACAGTGGCTATTATTATTTCTCGCAAGATTATGTAAGCTTTGAGGTAGATACCAACCAAGCACCGCAGCAAGCACAAGTAAAAGAAATACTAGAAAATCCATACGCTCAATTTCAAGCTGCAGACGGCAGCGATTCATTGGTAGTTCAAAAGCACATAAAATATAGAATTAGAGATGTTTACATTAATGCTAGTTACGACCCGCGTTTTCCAAACAACGTAGAAGACTCACTACATACCCAAGGATATATTTTCACAAACAAGGCACTATTACGCTACAAACCGAAAATGTTGCTCAAGTCAATTTTCATCCGTCCAGGAACCGATTATTCACTAGAAGCACAAGAATATACCTACCGAAGATTAAACGCTTTAAGAAATTTCCGTTTTGTCAATATCCGATATGTTGACGTACCAGGCACAAACGAATTAGATTGCTATATCAATCTTACTCCTGCCCTACCCCAAAGTTTAGCCATCGAATCTGAAGGAACCAACACAGGTGGGAATTTAGGAATTGCCGGCAGTTTAAACTACACACATCGCAACATTTTCAAAGGAACTGAGCAATTAGGAATTAAGTTAAGAGGTGGGTTTGAATCTCAACCAACAACTAACACCGGAGGAAGCGAAGAAGACGGGAGTGCCGTAACCATTGGTGATTTGAAGTTATTTAACACCATAGAATACGGTATTGACTTCTCTTTAAACATTCCTGAATTGTTAATCCCTAAAAACATCTACACCTTTAAGCTTCCAAACTACGAAAACCCAAAAACTATCTTTAACGTCAATTTCAACTTTCAACAACGTCCAGATTATACGCGCAGTTTAATCAACGGATCATATGCATATCAATGGAATGCTGTTACCAAACAAACCAATTTCTTTACTGTTCAACCAGTTGGAGTTTCATTAATTAAAATCGATAAATCGCAAGAATTTCAAGATCGATTAGATGAAATCAATAACCCATTCTACACTTCTACCTATAGCGATCAGTTAATTGTCGGAACCAAATCTACCTACACATGGACCAATCAGAATTTACGATTGAATAGAAACTTTGCCTACAACCGACTTCAAGCCGAAACAGCTGGTAATGGTTTGGTATTAGCTAACAATCTATTAGGAACTGAAAAAGTAGATGGGCATTATGAAATTGACAGCATTCAATTTGCCCAATACATCAAGTTTGATAACGATTTTAGATGGTATAATGTACTCACACAAAACTCAAAGACAGTATATCGTATCTACGCTGGTGTTGGATTTCCATATGGAAACTTAAACGTTATGCCTTTTGATAAAAGTTTCTTCGCAGGAGGTTCAAACGACATCAGAGCATGGACGGCAAGAAGCTTAGGCCCTGGTGCTATGCCAGATTCATTGAAACAAGGTATCGATCAGGTTGGTGACATTATTTTAGAACTTAACGTTGAATATCGTTTAAAGCTAACACCAACCTTAGAAGGAGCTTTGTTTGCCGATATAGGAAACATCTGGCTACACCCGCGCGATGACCGTCCAGAAGAAGCTCACTTTCAATTAGAGGACTTCTATAAAGAGTTTGCCGTAGGAATTGGCCCTGGTTTACGTTTTGATTTTAGCTTTTTACTACTCCGATTAGACTTAGGATTCCAATTCCACGATCCTTCTCAAGCACCAGGCGAACGTTGGATTTTCCAGCCCAAAGACAAGTATAATGCGGTACACAACCGAGATTATACTCTTCAATACACATTAAATCTCGGAATTGATTACCCGTTCTAAACAGAATTATCGACATTTGGCGCGTCAAACAAAATTTGACCCTGTTTGTAACGAATAACCAAATAGCAGAATACAATGGCTGATTTCTCTAAGATCCAAGAATTACTAGGCGATAAAGCTGAATCTCTATTGAACCATACGTGTTCAACCATTTCAAAAGATAGTCTTCACCTTCCTGGTGGTGATTTTGTATCTCGTGAGTTTGTAAACTCAGATCGTAACCCACAAGTTTTACGCAGTTTACAACAGCTATACGGAACAGGTAGATTGGCTAACACTGGTTATTTATCAATTCTTCCAGTAGATCAAGGTATTGAGCATTCAGCAGGTGCTAGTTTTGCTCCTAACCCAAGATATTTCGATCCAGAGAACATCGTTGAGTTAGCGGTTGAGGCTGGATGTAACGCAGTTGCTTCAACATATGATGTGTTGGCAAGTGTATCTCGTAAGTATGCTCATCAAATTCCATTTGTGGTTAAAATCAATCACAATGAGTTTTTGAGCTACCCAAGTACATTTGAGCAAATCATGTTTGGTTCTGTTGAACGTGCATGGGAGATGGGAGCTGTAGCAGTTGGAGCTACCATTTACTTTGGTTCAGAAGGTTCTAACCGTCAAATTCAAGAAGTAGCAGCTGCATTTGAACGTGCTCACGAATTAGGAATGGCAACTATTTTATGGTGCTACACTAGAAATGGTGCATTTAAAGTAGACGGTGTTGATTACCATACAAGCGCAGATTTAACAGGTCAAGCAAATCATTTAGGAGTAACAATTGGAGCTGATATCATCAAACAAAAATTAGCTACTAATAACGGAGGTTACAACGCTGTAAACTTCGGTAAAACTCATAAAAAAGTATATTCAGATTTAACTAGTGAACATCCAATTGATTTATGTCGTTACCAAGTAGCTAACTGTTACATGGGTAAGCGTGGATTAATTAATTCTGGTGGTGCATCAGGTGGTGCATCAGACTTAGGAGATGCAGTTGAAACAGCTGTAATTAATAAAAGAGCTGGTGGTTCTGGATTAATCTTGGGTAGAAAAGCATTCCAACGTCCAGTTGCTGAAGGAGTAGAAATTTTAACAGCAGTTCAAGACGTTTACTTGTCAGAAGAGGTAACAATTGCCTAACTTCGTTTAACATTTTTCTAGCATGAGGCGGGTAATACCGCCTTTTTGCGTAAAAAGAGGAACGAGCATGAGTTGGTTCAAGAGAATTAAAAAAGGAATCACTACACCTACTACCGAAAAAAAGGAGACTCCTGATGGACTTTGGTTCAAATCTCCTGCCGGAAATATTATTGAAACTTCTGAGCTAGAGCAGCACAAATACGTTGTTCCGAGCGATGGTTACCATAAGCGTATTGGATCTAAAGAATACTTCAAAATCTTGTTTGACAATAACGAGTTTGAAGAGTTAAATCCAAATATGTCGTCTGGAGATCCATTGAAATTTGAAGACAAAAAGAAGTATCCGGACAGAATTAAAGCTTCGCAAGAGAAATCTGGTTTAACAGATGCTATTCGCACAGCACATGGTAAACTTGATGGCTACGATTTAGTAGTGGCTTGTATGGACTTTGATTTTATTGGTGGTTCAATGGGTTCTGTGGTTGGTGAGAAAATTGCACGTGCAATTGATCATGCCATTGCTACAAAATCCGCGTTTATGATCATCTCTAAAAGTGGTGGTGCACGTATGATGGAAGCCGCGTTTTCATTAATGCAAATGGCTAAAACATCGGCTAAGCTAACTCAACTAGCAAAGCATAAATTACCCTACATTTCGTATTTAACAGATCCAACAACTGGAGGTGTTACAGCATCCTATGCTATGTTAGGCGATGTAAATATTGCAGAACCTGGAGCATTAATAGGGTTTGCAGGACCTCGTGTTATTAAAGAAACCATAGGTAAAGATCTTCCAGAAGGATTTCAAACCTCTGAATTCTTATTAGAACATGGGTTCATCGACTACATCGTAGATCGTAGAGAGTTGAGAGAAAATATGAGTCAATTACTTGGTTTCTTTAAAAACTAAGTAATTCAACTGGTTACTCACATATTTGAGTACCTTTGCAGCCTTAAAATTATTTCACATAACAATCATTCAAGTAATATTGGCATGTATTTAGATTCAGAAAAGAAGAAAGAATTCTTCAAAAAGCACGGTGGTTCAGAAACAAACACCGGAAGTTCAGAAGCGCAAATCGCATTGTTTACTTTCAGAATTGCTCACTTAACTGAGCACTTAAAGAAAAACAGAAAAGATTTCGGTACTCAGAAAGCGTTAATTCGCTTAGTAGGTAAGAGAAGAAGCTTACTAGATTACTTGAAGCGCAAAGACATCAATCGTTACCGTGCAATTATCGCGGAATTAGGATTGAGAAAATAACATAGCATACACAATTAGAGAAGGGCAATTTTTTAAATTGCCCTTCTTCATATACACACATAATGAAAATAGGAAAAGAACACAAATTCCAGACTGGATCGCAAGAGATCATCCTGGAAACAGGAAAATTGGCGAAACAGGCTGATGGCTCAGTTGTAGTAAAAGCTGGGGACACGTATTTATTAGCAACGGTTGTTTCTGCAAAAGAAGCTAACGTTGGTATCGACTTTCTACCTCTTACTGTAGAATACCGCGAGAAATTTGCTTCAACAGGTAAATTCCCTGGAGGTTTTCTAAAGCGTGAAGCACGTCCAACAGAAGACGAGATCTTAACTGCTCGTTTAATTGACCGTGCATTGCGTCCGTTATTCCCGAAAGATTATCACGCGGAAACACAAGTTTTCGTTCAACTAATATCTTCTGATAAAGAAACAATGCCAGATGCATTAGCTTGTTTAGCTGCTTCTGCTGCATTGGCTGTATCAGACATTCCATTTAACGGCCCTGTATCTGAAGTACGTGTGGCTCGTATCAATGGAGATTTGGTTATCAATCCAACTAAAACAGAATTAGAAGTTTCTGATATCGACATGATGATTGCTGGTTCAGCAGAAAGCATTGTGATGGTAGAAGGTGAAATGGATGAGATTTCTGAAGAAGAAATGGTAGAAGCTATCAAGGCCGCTCATGAGGCTATTAAAATCCAAATTGATGCACAATTAAAATTAGCTGAAGCATTCGGTAAAAAAGAAACTCGTGAGTATGAGCCAGAAGCTGAAGATGAAGACTTGGCCAAAAAGATTCATGACATGGTTTACGACAAAACCTATGACATAGCTAAGGCCGGTTCTGCTAAGCACGAAAGAGGCGCTGCATTTAGTGAAATTAAGGAAGCTGTTTTTGAATCTTTCTCTGAAGAAGAACAAGATGAATTAGGAAAACTGATTCACAAATACGTAGCAAAAGCTCAAAAAGAAGCCATTAGAAATCTAACCTTAGACGAAGGTTTACGTTTAGACGGTCGTAAAACTGACGAAATTAGACCTATTTGGTGTGAGGTAGACTACTTACCATCTACACATGGTTCGGCTATATTTACAAGAGGTGAAACTCAAGCCTTAGCAACAGTAACCCTTGGAACAAGTAGAGACGCGAACATTATAGACATGCCATCTTACGAAGGCGAAGAGCGTTTTTATTTACACTACAACTTCCCTCCTTTCTCAACTGGTGAAGCTCGCCCAATGCGTGGTACATCTAGAAGAGAAATTGGACACGGAAACTTAGCAATGCGCGCATTAAAGCGTATGATTCCTGCAGATTTCCCTTACACTGTTCGTGTAGTATCTGATATTTTAGAATCTAACGGATCATCATCTATGGCAACTGTTTGTGCAGGATCTATGGCAATGATGGATGCTGGTATTCCAGTTCACAAGCAAGTATCTGGTATCGCTATGGGTCTAATCATGGGTGAAGACGGAAACTTTGCAGTATTGTCTGATATCTTAGGGGATGAGGATTTCTTAGGAGATATGGACTTTAAAGTAGCAGGTACAAAAGATGGTATTACTGCATGTCAGATGGATATCAAAATTCAAGGATTAAGCGAAGAAATTCTTCGTAAAGCATTAGAACAGTCTCATGACGGTAGAATGCACATCTTGAATAAGATGAACGAGACTATTTCGGTTCCAGAAGAAGACTTCAAACCAAATGCTCCTCGTATTCACAGCATGTTGATCCCTAAAGATTTAATTGGTGCGGTTATAGGCCCAGGTGGTAAAATCATCCAAGAAATTCAGAAAGAAACCAACACAACTATCGTTATCGAAGAAATCGAGAACCACGGTAAAGTTGATGTGGCGGCAACTTCGAAAGAAGAAATGGATTTAGCGGTAGCTAGAATTAAAGCCATTACTGCACAACCAGAAGTTGGTGAAGAATACGATGGAAAAGTAAAGGCAATTGCACCTTATGGAGCATTTGTTGAAATTATTCCTGGTAAAGATGGATTGCTTCATATCTCTGAGATTGACTGGAAACGAATTGAAAACGTTGCAGACATCTTAAAAGAAGGAGATCAAGTAAAAGTGAAGTTGATCGATATCGACAAAAAGACAGGAAAAATGAAATTATCTAGAAAAGTTCTTCTTCCAAAACCAGAGAAGAAAGAAGGGTAATTTTAAAAAATTCAAAACTTTTTTTCATAAGGCTCTAACTTTTTAGAGCCTTTTTTCGTCTATATAGTTGAGCACTATTTAAATATGAGCTTCTCTCCTGTTTAGCCTGGGTTGATGGAACCATTGTTCAACTAAAAAAAGACGGAAATGAGACAGCTTAGAATTACCAAGCAAATCACCAACAGAGATACTGCCTCATTGGATAAGTATCTCCAAGAAATTAGTCGAGAAAATCTAATTACAGCCGAAGAAGAGGTTGAATTAGCACAACGCATTCGCGATGGCGATCAAATAGCATTAGAAAAACTTACCAAGGCGAATCTTCGCTTTGTGGTTTCTGTATCTAAACAATACCAAAACCAAGGGTTAAGTTTACCAGATTTAATCAATGAAGGAAACCTAGGCCTAATCAAAGCGGCCAAACGTTTTGATGAAACAAGAGGATTCAAATTCATTTCATACGCAGTATGGTGGATTCGCCAAAGCATTTTACAAGCCTTGGCTGAGCAATCACGTATTGTACGACTTCCACTTAATAAGATCGGATCAATCAACAAGATCAATAGAGCTTACAGCTTTTTAGAGCAAGAATTTGAGAGACCTCCTTCTCATCAAGAAATTGCTGATTTACTCGAGATATCAAAAAGTGAAGTAGAACAAGCTCTAAAAAATGGTCAGCGTCATGTAAGTATGGATGCCCCCCTCCCAGGTGATGATGACGATAGAAATTTGTATGATACGATTCGTCCAGAACGTGACGACTCTCCTGAAAGGAGCTTATTGAATGAATCGTTAAAAAAGGAAATTCAACGTTGTTTACGTATCCTCAATCCTCGCGAAGCAGATATCATCAAGTTATACTATGGCTTAGAAGGTCATCACCCTTTAACATTAGAAGAAATTGGTGAGCGCTTTGATTTAACCAGAGAACGTGTTCGCCAGGTTAAAGAAAAAGGATTACGAAGATTGAAGAGAGCTTCGCGAAGCGATCAATTGAAATCATATTTAGGATAAAAGAACATCGCTCAATCATGGCTTTGGCTACTTTTGCCCGAAATAGCTCACGTCATGAAACATTTGGTTGCTCCATCCATTCTATCTGCAGATTTTGCCAATCTTCAACAAGAGGCTAGCATGCTTAACGCAAGTGAAGCCGATTGGTATCATGTTGATGTAATGGACGGTGCCTTTGTTCCGAATATCACGTTTGGGATGCCTGTTATCAAAGCAATCAAAAAACATGCGACTAAACCATTTGATGTGCATCTGATGATTGAAAGACCAGAGCGCTACATTAAAGATTTTAAAGAAGCTGGAGCTGATATTTTAACTGTTCACTTAGAAGCTTGCACACACTTACATCGCACAATTCAAGAAATTAAAGAAGCAGGTATGAAAGCAGGTGTAGCGATTAACCCTCATACTTCTGTTTTCTTGTTAGAAGATATTCTTGCTGATATTGATTTGGTGTGCCTAATGAGCGTAAACCCTGGATTTGGCGGACAAAAATTCATCGAGAACACTTACGTAAAGATTGAAGATTTGCGTGAGATGGCAGAAGAAACCAATCCAGATTTACTTATTGAAATTGATGGTGGAGTAAGTGATCAAAATGCTGAAAAACTAATCGAAGCTGGAGCTGATGTATTAGTTGCAGGTAGTTTTGTGTTCAACAGCGAAAATCCCACTGAAACGATTTCTAAATTGAAATCTCTCGATTATTAATCCGTGATAAATCACTAGCTTTCGTCTAGCTATGAGAAAGCTGGTCATTATTATTCTATCAACACTCATTCCTGCTCTACTAATTGCTCAAAATAGCCATTATTGGAGTCAGGGGTTTGGTGCTAGAGGAACATTCGTTTCTGGAGCCAATTTAGGATTGGTTAACGATAACTCTGCGATTTACTATAACCCCGCTGGAATAGGGAACTTAGTTTCATCAGAAGTATCTATCAATGCTAACGTATATGGACTCTCGGCCTTTCATATCTCCGATGGACTTGGAGATGGGAAAGACATGAACAGTATTCGAGCTCTTCTTTTCCCCCAATTGCTCAGTGGTAGTTTAGAACTAGCCAACTCCAAGTTTTCTTTTGTAGGTGCTTATTTATCGCGTCACTATTCTAAAAGTAGAATTGCGTTATTCGATACTCAAATTGATAACTATATTGAAGAATATGAAGGGTCAGAAGCATACAATGTAAATTTCGATATTGAGAACTCGCTGAACGAACAATGGGGTGGTCTAGGTATTGGATACGCTATCAGTGATAAGCTTCAGCTTGGCCTAAGTACCTTCATTACTTATCGAAATCAAAAAAGCCAATCTACATTGTCTAGAACGCTCATCGACAGTGACACTATCTATTTTGAACCTCTTGCCATTTCTAGCACGCAACGTACCGTAATAGATGTGGTGTCGCTCTTATTCAAACTAGGCGTTCAATATCACAACGGGCCTTGGCATTTTGGAGGAACGCTTACCTTACCAAAAATGAAGCTCTTTGCGTTTGGAAATGGTCGATTTGAAGAGACTACCATCAACATACTAGACATTTTTCCGCAACGATTAGATGGTATTGCCTATGAGCAAAGCAGTAAGTACCGCACCAACTATAAATCTCCCCTTAGCATTGCTGGAGGTGTTAGCTATGAAAAAGGTAAAAATACTTGGCATCTATCAGCCGAGTTCTTCGCACCAATCGATCAATATGTAGTAGCCATTCCTAAAGATCCGTATACGGTGATAAGCCCAAATGAAAAACGCGAAGAATATCGAACTACATTAGATAAAGGAAGCTTACTAGTAGCCGAAACTTCTGCTAGAGCTGTTTTAAACGTAGCTATCGGGTTAGATAGAAAATTCAAAGAGAATACTACGGCCCATTTTGGTTTCCGTACAGATTATAACTACTTCAACGGAGTAAACGAAAACAATGTTGAGTTTGATAGAGATTTGTGGGATTTATACCACTTTACATTCGGACTCAGTACTCAACGAGATAAACTGATTGCTTCTGTAGGAATAGATAACGCAGTAGGATTTAGAAGTAACCTACCGAGATTTGGGAATACGAACCTCCCTAGTTTTAACGAGGGAGGGTTTGGTAATCCAACTGGAACAAGTACCGCCATCACCTATGTTGGGATGTTGGTAATTGGGATTACAAAACTATTCTAGTTCTTCCCGTCAACGTAGTCTTGAAGGTAACTATAACGTTCCGTCAACTTTCCATCTAAGGTCATAGTAGCACGTGCTAAAATACCATCAGAATCATTGTTCATGAACGCTGGTAAAATGTGTTTAATGAATTCACTACCAAAATCTTCAGAAGCATCCCTTGGCAACTCACAAGGCAAATTATCTACAGCCATTACCGTAATGACATTTTCATTGGTAAAATCTTCTACTGCCTTTTCAGATTGAGGATCATATCCATAAATAGGATCAGCAATAGTTGATGGCTGAATTGTTGAAGCTACTGGCCCATCAATATCACAACTAATATCTGCTACTGTTCTAATTCTAAATTCTGGTGAACGAACATCCTCTCTTGTATACAGAAAAGGAGATCCTTCTGCATAAAAATGACCTGCAATAAAGAAATCAGTTATAGCAGCCCAGCGCATAAAGTCAGATTCATATAACTCTGGTTGAGTATAGAATTCTTCTTGACTGCCTCCAACTCCACCTTTACGCTTATTGTAGTATTCCACGCCAATTTGAGTAAAAACAGGTTCATCAAATTGATACATCATATATTCTTCTGGTGAAACTTGTTTGATACCAGCGGCTTCTAATGTTTCAATAGCACCTTTAGCCACACGACCTTTTCCAGTGAGCAATATTCTGATGTTTGGCAAATCCATTTTCGATAGCTCCGATTCCATCTCTTTTCTATCAAAACAATCCGAAGCTTTCTTTAGATCATATCTCTTAGTTTGCAAACCATAAGCTCTAATTCCGTTGTAGGCACCCACAATTCCAGCATACCTACCAAAACCAATCAACCTTCGTGAGCGCTTA
>DIYR01000176.1 GCA_002429085.1 Flavobacteriales bacterium UBA6049 | reverse complement strand
GACTCTTTGATTCAAATACCCGCCATTCCGAAAGGCTTTAAACCAAGCAGCGCCAACTTTCTAATAGAAGGTTCTTGTAGTAGCTGCAACTAAACTTTGCAATTGCATTGCACAGGCTTATGCCTTGTTTCGTGATCGAATTGAATATCGATCATGAAGCACGTTTTTTCTTTTTTACTGATTCTTCTTTCTCTTACTCTTAGTGCCCAAAACAATGTGTTTTTTCAAGTATACAATGGCCATGGAGAAGCATTAGTAGGTGCTACAATAGCAGAAAAAGGAACCACAAAAGGCGGTGCCACAGATACTCATGGAACATATCATTTTCAGCATATCGCGAATGGATTAGTACGTTTTGAGATAAGTTTTGTTGGGTGCGAAACGCAAACCAAATCCCTACTATTTCCCGACAGTAATGGTAGAACCATATCTATTGTACTTCGTGAAGGTGAAGAACTCGAAGAACTAATTGTTTCAGCTACACGCTCATCAAGAACCATAGAATCTATTCCAACACGATTAGAGGCCATAACCTTAGAAGAGTTAGGAGAAAAAGCTGTTATGAACTCTAGCAACATTAGCGTGGTACTCAGAGAATCTCCTGGTATTATGATGCAGCAAACCTCTTTGAGTTCTGGAAACATGAGCATTCGTATTCAAGGGCTTGATGGTAGGTATACTCAGATGCTTAGAGATGGGGCACCTATTTATGGTGGCTTCGCTGGCGGGCTATCTCTTTTGCAAATTCCTCCGTTAGATCTCAAACAATTTGAAATAATTAAAGGAGGCAATTCTACACTTTACGGAGGAGGGGCAATTGCCGGTATTGTTAATCTCGTATCTAAAACGCCAGAAGATGAACCTGAGTTAACCATTATGCTTGATCAAACCAGTGCGCTGGGTACAACAGGAAATATCTTTTATGCTCAGAAATATGGAAAGCTTGGTTTCTCATTTTACGGATCTGGGAACTACCAAATAGCCTATGATCCTGATGATGACAACTTTTCTAACCTTCCAGAAGCTAAAACCCTATCGCTAAACCCAAAGTTATTTTATTACCCAAATGAGCATACTGAAGTTTTGCTTGGGTTGGGAACTACAATAGATGATCGTTTGGGTGGTGATATGAATGTAATAGATGGAAATGCTGAACCGCAGCATGTGTTTACGGAAGAAAACAAATCTGAACGGTATAACACTCAGTTTTTAGTGAAGCACCAAAAAGGTAATAAGCAGTTTATTATCAAGAACAACGTAAGCTTTTTTAACCGAGAACTCAATATTCCTGACTACACTTTTAGTGGTGAACAATTATCTAGTTTTTCAGAAGGTTTCTTAAAGATAGATACTGAAAACACTGCAGAATGGCATTTTGGAGTCAATCACTATTTAGAATCGTTTACTGATAACAACCCTGATAGTTTAGGTGCACATGACTACTCATTCAATACCGTAGGGGCTTTTGTTCAGAATACGAGAAATTTAGGTGAACGATTTGTTTTAGAGGGAGGATTAAGAACAGATTACAGCATTGAATATGGCTCCTTTGTTCTTCCTAGAATAGCCCTACTCTGGAAGCAAGGCGAAAAGTTCTCTTCTAGAATAAGTGGTGCAATGGGATATAAACTGCCAACCCTTTTTACTGAAGATGCGGAGAGAGTTTACTTCAGAAACATCAGCCCTATAACTACAAACTCTTTAGATCCAGAGAACTCCATTGGTGGGAATTTAGACTTCAACTACACCACCATTGTTCTCAATCAATTCACCTTCTCTATTAATCAACTTTTCTTTATCACTGAACTTACTAACTCTCTCGTATTGCGAGATAATGCAGTAAACAATACGCTCTTTTACGAAAATGCCGATGGAGCAATACGAAGTGCTGGATTTGAAACTTCTATTAGACTCACTTATCAAGACTTCAAACTATTCACCTACTACACCTATACCAATACAGAATTACAATACGATAATATCAATGAGCAACAGCCATTAACACCAGAAAGCATGGCAGGCTTTGTGCTTATTTATGAATTAGAAGACAATTGGTCTGCGGGATATGAACTGTATTATACTGGGCAACAATTCGATAATAGTTACGACAAGAAAACTGATTACTGGACAATGGGATTCATGGTGATGAAACATTTTGAGCACGTAACCATCTATGCCAACTTCGAGAACTTTACCAACACCATACAATCTGATTACGAACCACTTGTGAATGAGCCTACTTCAAATCCAACCTTCAATGATATTTGGGCTCCAACAGCTGGGTTCGTATTCAATGGAGGAGTGAGAATTAACCTTTTTTAGTTATTCATTTTTCATAAAAAAAACAGAGATGCCGCATTAAACAACATCTCTGTTTGTAATTAGAAGACAATAGCAACCTTACTCTGTTAGGTTACCCTTCGCACCGAACGCATTCTTTTTTCTGCTTGAATTGCTGTGCTGCATTCATACTATGCTGGTAGTAAAGAGATTTTAACCCTAACTGCCAAGCAGTAATATGAATCTTGTTGATTTCTTTCGTTGGCATATCTGGATGCACAATGATGTTTACGGATTGACCTTGATCTATGTACTCTTGTCTATTAGCTGCTTGGTACACAATATCCATTTGATCTATCTCAGAATAGGTCATAAACACCGCTTTCTCTTCTTCTGTCAAGAATTCTAAATGTTGCACAGACCCATCATGTTTTAAAATATCTCTCCACACTTCTGGTGTATCTTGCCCCTTCTCTTGCAATAGTTCTTCTAAGAACCTGTTCTTAATGGTAGTTTTAATCTTGGCAATATCTTTCACATAAATATTCGACCAAATAGGCTCAATTCCTTGTGATATTTGTCCTAAGATAAATGCAGATGAGGTAGTTGGAGCCACGGCATTCAATGTGGTATTTCTGCGTCCATATCCTTTCAACAACTCAGGTTCGCCAAATATTTCTGCTAACTCTTCTGATGCACGGTAAGAACGTTGTTTAATGGTTTTGAATATTTCTGTATTCAAGCTATACGCTTCTTGACTATTGAATGCCAATCGCTTAGATTGCAGTAACGAGTGCCATCCCAAAACACCCATCCCTAACGCTCTGTGTTCTTTGGCGAAATTATAGGCCTTCTCCATAAACAAGAAGGTTTGTCTGTCTTCTAAATCAGGAGAATCGCGATACACTTCGAGCTTCTCTAAAAATTCCGTAATCAACGCATCTAAGAAATAAATCATGGTTTCAACCGCATCGGTATCCTTCCACTCATTGTATTTATACAAGTTGATGCTTGATAATACACATACAAACGACCACTTATCATTAGACGGAAGCATGATCTCTGTGCAGAGGTTACTTGCATAGATTGGTAGCTTTTTGTCTTGATAAACATCTGCCGCTTTGTTATTAGCATTATCTGTAAAGAAGATATACGGATACCCCATCTCTCCTCTACTCTGTAATACGCGAGCCCAGATGGTTCTTTTTTCAGTATCGCCATCAATCATCTCTTGCATCCACTCGTTAGATACCGTAACACCGTGTGTTAATTCTTGTATTGGATTCCCCTCTGTTCCAATCTCTAAGAACTCCATAATGTCTGGGTGATCTATGGGTAAGTATGGAGAAAAACGGCCTCTTCTAACCGAACCTTGGCTTACTACATCCACCATCGATTCGAACAACCTCATGATATGGACAGCTCCAGACGCTTCACCGTTGTTCTTAATAGGAGCTCCGCGGTGTCTAATCTTACCAAAGTAACCAGATGTTCCTCCACCAAGTTTAGACATCATACCCACCTCTGATTGAGTGTACAGTATATTTCCTATATCATCACTGATGTGAGATCCAAAACAACTTATTGGTAGCCCTCTTTCTTCACCAAAGTTTGACCATACGGGTGATGCCAGAGAATAGAAACCTCTCGACATATAATTGTAAAACTTATCAGCAAACCCATCTATTCCTAGAATTTGCTCTGCTCTATTGGCTATCTCAGCTATTCTTTCTTCAGCCGTTACTCCATCAGATAAATAACCCGCTTTTAAGAAATGTCTGCTCTCGTCATTAAGCCATTCAAAGCCCGTATCATCTTTCTTTTGAACGCTTTCCAGCATTCTTTTTCTTGCGTTCAGTAGCTCTTCTGTAGCGTTATTCGTTTTTTGATCTTGAGCCGTATCTTGTAAATTATCGTGAAATGCCATGCTTAAAATAAATCTTCGCTAGTTATGCTTTGGGTTCTTTTACTGTAGTTGATAGACCTTTTTACAAAGAAGTCTCCGTGTTTAGTTCCTGTGATTTCATCTTCAAACCACTGAGTTGTTAGTAGAGCATCGTTATCTACTTCGAATATTTTATCAATTCCAATGCTTTCAAGAGAGTTATTGAAACGATTTTTAATGAACTCTACGACCACATGTTTTGGTAAAAATTCTAATTCGCCTTTTTCGAAAATCCAGTCAAGTAGACCAGATTCCGCCTCAAATGCTTTTTGGCACATATCCTGAATTGTATTGTAATAGTCTGGTGTAAACCATTCAGGATGTTCCTCTTTCAAGATTTTGATTAAGTCTATTCCAAAATCTCCATGTATTTGCTCTTCTTTAGATGTTGCCTCAACCACATTAGAGATTCCCTTCAACATGTTTTTCTCTTTGTTGAAGCTCATGATGATTAAAAACTGAGAAAACAGTGAAACATGCTCAATGAATAGAGAAAAGAGTAAAATGCACTCGGCATACTCTTGGTTATCTGAACTCTTAGCATGCCTTAAAGAGCTTTCTAAGTACTGCACTCGGTGCATAATCTCAGGTTTTCTCTTTAGGGTGGCAAACTCTTGGTTAAGTCCCAGTATTTCCAAAAGGTGAGAATAGGCATCCGCATGTCTTACTTCACTTTCGGCAAATGTTGCCCCTACCGAACCTATTTCTGGTTTTGGCATTCTGTGATAGAGATCTCCCCAAAATGATTTAACCGCAACTTCAATTTGAGAAATTGCCAACATCGTATTCTTGATGGCATTTCTTTCTACCTCGGTTAATCTTGACTTAAAATCTTGAATATCGCTGGTAAAATTGAACTCGGTATGAATCCAATATGAATGCCTAATAGCGGGCACGTATTCATATAGTTGGGGGTACTCGTAAGGTTTGAGATTTACCCTTTTTTCGAAAATATCTAGTTTTCGCTGCTCGGCTTGTTTATTCCTGTAAAGAATGTACGCTTTGGCAACTTCGGGGAAATGTCCCTCCATTAATTGTTCTTCAACAACGTCTTGAATTTGCTCTACGGTTGGTACAAAATCTACATCGACCTCTAGGTTAGTCAAAAGGCTAGAATTCACACGTTCCGCCACCACTTTCGCCTCTTGCTCACTTCCTTTTCCAACTGCCGTCATTGCTTTATAAATGGCATTAGAAATCTTAGAAATATCGTATTTAACCTTGGTGAAATCCCTCTTGATGATGTAGTCGAACCCCATGAATGTTTGATTTAGACATTGTGAAACAATTCAAAATTCAATCATAATTCGGTGAGGTCGGAACGCGTTGAAATAAGATTATCACAAGGTTTTTAACAGAAGCTTCGAACTCCCTATCTATCAAGGAAAACAGAAATTACCAGACTAGAAAAATACCTTGTTTTAGGTATTTCTGAGTTTTTCTTGCCAAGCCACTTCGTGTGTTTTAGCTAAGCGAAAATGTTTCAGACAGTAAGCATTTAGGGTACTATCTTAGGAGCAAAATTTACACTCCATGTTAAAGGTATTTCTAGTTGACGATGAGCAAAAAGCACTTGAGACTCTAAGCAAAGCCTTATTAACATTCTTTACCAATATTGAAATACTTGGAACAGCTACCAATGTTGATGATGCCTACGAACAAATAACCCTTTTGAAACCAGAGCTGGTGTTCTTAGACATCGAAATGGGCAATGAAAGCGGTTTTCAATTGCTCGAAAAATTTAATGCCGTCAATTTTCATGTAGTATTTGTTACTGCTCATGAAGAGTTTGCATTAAAGGCAATAAAGTTTTCGGCTTTAGACTACATCATAAAGCCTGCAAGTATCTCTGAACTAAAAGAGCTGTTTAAAAAAGTTGAAGAAAAACCTGTTGAGAAGAGCGACCATCTTAAAGTTCAGCAGCTATTCGGGAATTTTCTTTCACCTAATAAGAACGAGCATAAAATCACCCTTCCCATTCCTAGTGGCTATGAGTTCATTAAGGTAGAGCAAATACTCTATTTAAGAGCTTCTGGTAGTTACACTGATTTTTTCTTAAAAGACAATGAAAAATTTACCGCAACAAAGAACCTCAAGCATTTTGAAGGCATCTTAGATGGTTATGGTTTTTTTAGAATTCACAACTCTACATTAATCAACACGAAATACATTAAGCAAATTCAAAAATCTGCCGGTGGTTATGTGGTAATGGAAAACGGTGATGAATTAAGTATTTCAAAAAGTAGAAAAGATGAATTCATGAAGGCTCTTTCCCTCTCTTAACAACAAATTGAAATGAACGAAGTGTGTTAAGAAAGTGCCTGACTACAAAATGTTTATTTGCCATTCAATCTGTTTTCTCTTCTTTCAATTATGAATTCAACAAAACTCTTCTTTGCTGTAGTATTTAACCTAGTGGTTTGCCATGCCATTTGCAATACTTCGAACAAGTTTGAAAACGAAGATGAAGTGGTAGAAGCTCTTAAAGACATCAATCGTGTAATTGGGTCTAATATAGATTCCTCCATCCTATTAGTTGACAGTTTGATTGATCACTACGAGAAAATGGACAATCAATTTGCCTATGCAAGAGCCTTGTCATTTCGTTCTTGGCCCTATATGTTTCACCAACGCTACGAAGAAGGATTAAAAGACTGTTTCACTGCACTTAAAATTCAAGAGAAAATTCATGACTCGGTGGGTATTGCAAAAACCAAGATCAGAATAGGACTTCTTCATCTGGAAACAGATGAAAAGAAAAACTCTATTTCTTATTTGCAAGAAGCATTAACCTTTTTTACCAAAATCAGCGACCACAAAAACACTGAGTTGGTCAACAACAACATAGGAGTAGCTTTTTTTGAACTTAATCAATTCGATACAGCCATAGTTTACTTCAAAAAATCTCTAGAGTATAGAATAGAAAATAGTACTCAACAACGGATTGGCTACAGTTTGTTTAATATCGGGGCTGCATATCTAGAAATGAATAATCTAGACAGCGCTCAAAAGTATTTGTTTGATGCTAAATTCATTTTCGGCAATAAAACGAAACGGAAAAAAGTACCTCACATGGTTTATTTGGCCATTGGCGAATACTATGCAGCAAAGGGACAACATGATAAGAGTATTGAATATAATAAGAGAGGAATAGCTATAGCTGAAGACTGGGGACAAACTGATGTCCTGATTGAAGGCTATAGAAATATTGCTATTGAACTACAAAAGAACAAAGAACTTGAAGAAGCGCTTTATTATTTAAACAAGTGGATAGATCTCAAAGCAAAATTTGATAGCACGAACAATGCATCAGAAATGATGCGATTAAAGACTATCTATGAAACAGAAAAAAAGGATAAAGAGATTGCATTACTAACTATTGAAAACATAAAAGCACAACAAAACGTTCTGCAAATTGCCTTTGCTTCCATCATCTTAGTCATCTTAATTACTGTATCTATTTGGCTATTCTTTAAAAATAAATCTGACAAACAGAAATTAAGTGAAGCACGCCTGAATAAGAAACTAGCCGAAATCAAATTACAAGCGATACAGTCGCAAATGAACCCACACTTCATCTTTAATTGTATTAATACAGCACAGCATTTTGTTATTCATGAACAACGAGAAGAAGCCTATGATTACCTCACCAAATTTGCTAGGTTACTAAGATTAGTACTAGAAAACTCTGATTCTAACTACATTGATTTACAAGAAGAGCTTGAGCAAATACAGCTGTATATTGATCTGGAAGCTATTCGATTTGACAACACATTCACATCAAGCATAACGGTTGACAATGAGCTATCATCTGGAGTATTCTTAATACCACGTATGATATTACAGCCAATTGTAGAAAATGCCATTATTCATGGATTAGTGAATCGTTCAACACCAGAAGGTGGTCTTTTATCAATTTCATTTCAACTAGTAAACGACCATATTCAGTGCGAAATAGTTGATAATGGAATTGGCCGCGTGGCTGCAAGAGAAATTAAAAGTAAAAAAGCTGGGCACTTTAAATCCAAAGCACTGCCTAACATTGAAGATATGATGAGCATTTTGAAAAACGACCTCAAAAAAAATCAACTCACACTTGAAATTGAAGATCTATACACCAACAACCAACCAACAGGAACAAGAGTAAGTATTGATTTACCCTATAAATAGCCACAATTACCAAATCTAAAAATCAAACAAAACCATATAACCACAAAACGAAAAGAGCTAACTACAAAACTTGGTAAAATCTCAAATTGAGGTGGTATAGATTCGAGTATGTTAACCTAAAACACACTCACAATGAAAACTATACTTGGACTATTTCTTATTCTTTCCCTCTCTTTTCCTATTGCTGTTTCTGCGCAAACTGGAAGCTTCAATGAAACAATTATGTTCAATGGAGAAAACAGAACACTTTCTTGTTTTGTCCCAATAAACTATAATCCATCTCAATCATATAACTTATTAATTGGTTTACATGGTGCAGGTGATAACAGCAGTAACTATAGAAACGCTTTAATCAATGGTCTCAATTGGCCAAGCATCATGCCTAATACCATTTTCATTTTTCCTGATGGTGGTTCTGACCAAAACAAAGATTTCTATGCTCCACTGGGCGATGAAAACATTATTCTAGAGTGTATTAGTTATGCAAGCCAGAATTTTTCGATTGACCAAACAGAAGTTATTCTACAAGGATTTTCTTTAGGTGGCCGAAGTGCACTTGCTTTTGCACTTGATAACCCAGCCTTGTTTAAGGGAGTCATGCTGCATACTGCAGCAATTCAAGGAAAGTTAGATGGAATTAATTCTTCAAATGTAGGTATACACTATAACTACTCCAACGCTACTCAAGTTCCTATTTATAGTACTGTTGGAGAAGATGACCCTTTGTATTTCTATAACATGGAACGAGTTTCTAAGCTTATAAAGGAAAACAATGGGATGTTTCATCATATCTCCATTGCTTCAATGGGACATCAAGTTCCAGCCAACTCTTATGTACAAAATGCTTTGGCATTCTTCGAGAATCAAACACCAACCCCAGATGATGCAGAGTTGTTCTATATAAATACGGATAAGAAGTATTGCGAAGCAGCTGTTCAAACCATTGTATCATTAAGAAATACTGGGGCAAACAACTTGACATCTGCAGAACTATCGTACGCCATTAATGGTAATTCAAACACCTTTTCTTGGACAGGAAACCTTTCACCCTTCGAATCAACAGAAATTACGTTGCCTAGCACTACCCTAGCAAATGGTAATCACTCATTTTCTGCAACCGTTGAAAGTGTAAACAATAGCAACGATACCGTTCTATTTATGAACGAAGTGTCAGATGACATAATCATTCATAATGAGGCATTCCCTTTAAAATACTCCGAAGGATTTGAACAAGAAAACCTTTGGAGTACTAACGAAGATGCGAGTGTTTTTGAATGGTTTGAAGACACCGACAACGCAAAAAGTAGCACTCAATCTCTTGGTGCATTCAATACAATTTTATTGTTCAATTCCTTCGGGAATATCGAATCCATTTTGTCTCCAATCATTGATGTTTCAAATAGAAATGAGGTAACTGTTACTTACGATATCGCCTATGCCTATCACAAATACACGCCTCCATACTTTCAACGAGACACTGTTTTTGCTGATACTTTAGCGCTTCTATATTCTACCGATTGTGGAGCTACTTTTCAATCAGCCTACCGAGCTGGAGGAGATGATCTAGCAACTGCTGATCCTATTGTAAATCCATTAAGCTTACCTCAATGCTACCTAACTGCTTCAGAAAATGATTGGAGAAGAGATTCTATCATCATTGATGTTGAAAATGCAGACAACCTCATTATCAAATTCGATTACATCAGTTCAATGGGCGGATCTATTAACATTGATAATATTGAAATTGATGGAGATTCCATTTCAACATCAGTTAACGAGCTTCACGTTGAAAACGAGATTAGAGTTTACCCAAACCCCGCTTCAGAGTTTATTCAAATTGAAACCACCTCAACCAATAGTCAAGAAGTGACACTTCTAAATAGTTCAGGAAATGTGGTTCTTCAACAAACTGTTACTAGTAGCACACAAAACATTCCAATAAATGAATTTCCTTCTGGAGTATATCTGCTTATGGTTACGTCTGAGAAAAAATCGACCTATGAAAAGCTCGTAATTCAGCACTAAGAAAGTTCATACTCGTTTTATGAAGGCTCTCTCTGAAAAATCAGGGGGAGCTTTTTTTATTCTACTGACAGAAAACCATTTACACACCCCTAAAC
>DIYR01000177.1 GCA_002429085.1 Flavobacteriales bacterium UBA6049 | reverse complement strand
TGAACTTCTTCTTTAGCTTCTTCCATACCAGCAACATCGTCAAATGTTACTTTAACGGAAGATTCTTTATCAAAGAGTTGTGCTTTACTTTTTCCAATGTTGAAGATTTGACCTCCAGGGCCTGCACCTCCACCCATTCTGCGCATGATCAATATCCAAAGCCCAAGCATTAATCCAATCGGAATAAGGTAGCCTAATAGTTCTCCAACCCAATTGTCTTGTGTAACAAAATCATAGCTTAGACCATGTTCAGTTTGCCACTTGTCCAAGTTTTCAGTGAGCAAATCACCTTTTGGAGTTGTAAAGTGAAAATGAGGGCCTTGATTGGCATTATTACCGATTCTCTTTTCACTGATCTTACCACTATACTTGCTTAGTGAATCTTTCTTGATTGTTACATTAGCTGTTTCATAGTTATAGATAACTACCTTTTCTACATCTCCACTCTCAACCATCCTTTTAAAATCTGGATAGGTTGTTTTTACAGAGCTTGCTCCCATATTCATGATAGCAAACGAGATAAGAACCACAGCAATTAACGCGTAAATCCAGTAGAAGTTGATAGGTGTTTTAGGAGAATTAGGAGCCTTTGGAAATTTCCCCTTCATTTTTGTGTTTCTCTTATCTGAGTCTTGATTACTCATGTAATAATTGATTTAGTCTTGATCTTCGATTTCTGTTATGTGTGCATCTGCCCACAAATCTTCTATATTATAAAATGCACGAGAGCTTTCTTGAAATACATGAACTACTACATCAAAATAATCCATTAAAATCCACTCTGCATTTCCGGTTCCCTCTACATGAGAAGGTTTTTCATTCAAATTTGTTCGAACCTCTTCTTCCACTGCATCTGCCAAGGCTTCTGCATGCGTTGATGAAGTTCCATGACACACAACGAAATAATCACAAAGAGTGTTTCCGATGTTTCTCAAATCTATGAGGTGAATCTTCTTAGCTTTTCGCTCCTGTAAACCATGTATTATAACATCAGCTAAAGCGGTAGAAGAAATTGGAGATGTTGATTGCGCCATTAAATCGGTTTGGTGTAAAGCGCCAAAAATAACAAAAAGCCCCGCCAATTGGGTTATTTTGCACACCTGTTATAGATAGTTTGCGAATGAATACATTATTTGTTGGACAGCACCTTACTCGAATTGATGAAGTAGACTCTACCAATTCATACACATTTAAAGTTTTGAGGGCTGTTGGACTTCCTGAAGGTGCTGTTATTGTTGCGAATCAGCAAACTTCAGGGAGAGGACAAAGGGGAAGGGTATGGGCCACTCAACCATTTTTGAATTTGACAACAAGTATGGTTTTAAAACCATCTTTTTTAGAAGCAGAAGAGTATTTCTACTTGACAAAAGTTACCACACTTGCGTTGATTCATATTCTTAAGAAAAGACAAGTTGAAAATGTGAAAGTGAAATGGCCCAACGATATTTATGTAGGAGAACATAAAATAGCTGGCATTTTAATAGAGAATCAACTCAAAGGAAATAGGATAGGTACTAGCGTTGTAGGAATTGGCTTGAACATAAACCAAGTAAGTTTTCCTTCATTTTTACCAAAGGCAACGTCCATGAAATTGGTGACAGGTCAACATGAGAATGTGTCCATGATACTTGAAGAGTTGTGCGAACATATAGAAGCAAACTATTTGAGGATTAAGTCTCAATTACAAGATTTGGACAGGAATTTTGAGCAACATTTATTTGGCTTGAACGAATGGCGAACTTATCTCGTGAATGGAGAAGAGTGTGAACTACTTATCAATGGAGTAAGTTCACACGGAAGATTAATGGTAACAACTCGAAGTGGGAGCATGGAAAAGTATGACTTTAGCCAGCTCCAATTCGTATTTTAGGCGAAATGTGCTTTTAAGTTATCTGCTAACAGATTGAAAAAGTTGGTCAATGGCTTTTCTGCCATCATTTTCATAAAAGCATTCATATTTCCGTCAAAAATCAACTGAGATTCTGTAGAGTCTCCTTGTTCGTTTAAGTTGATGTCTAAAGTGAAATCAAAAGGATTTTTTCCGTTTGATACAATGTGAATTTTCTTATTCTCTTCAGTTGAGTCTAATTTCATGCCGATTTTTGCCAAACCTTTAATTTGGAAAGAACAAGTTTCTGCATCTGATTGCCATTGATCAATTTTATCTTCTGGCATCAGTTTTTGAAGATTATTCAAATCAGTTAAGAAATTGAAAATATCATTTGATGAAGCTGGAACAGCTACTTTATTACTTGAAAATGTTGCCATGAGATTGCTTATTTAGATAACCAGTTTGCAGGATCTTTTCTCCAATTCTCTAAAGCTTCTAAATCACTTTGAGTAATAGAATTAGAGTTTAATGCTTGTTGAATGAGTGTTTTGTAGTTAGAAAGTGTGTAATATGGACAAGCAGCATCTTTCATGTTTTCCTCGGCTAATTCAAAACCATAGGTGAAAATAGCTACCATGCCTTTTACAGTACAACCAGCGTTTCGTAAGGCATCAACTGCTTTTAAACTGCTTTTGCCTGTAGAAATCAAATCTTCAATTACAATTACACTTTGCCCAGCTTCAACTACACCTTCAATTTGATTCGTTAAACCATGACCTTTAGGTTCAGGACGAACATAAATAAACGGAAGCCCTAATTCTTGAGCTACTAAAGCACCTTGAGCAATTCCACCTGTGGCCACACCTGCAATAACATCAGGGCGACCAAAGTTCTGATCTATAGTTTTTACAAATTCTTGACGAATGAAGTTTCTAATCTTAGGATAAGACAGGGTTTTGCGATTGTCGCAATAGATAGGAGATTTCCAACCGCTTGCCCATGTGAACGGTTCGTTGGGTTTTAAAACCACTGCTTTGATTTGCAGTAGAAATTCCGCTACTTTGAGGGCAGATTCTTCGCTCAAATACATGCGTCCAAATGTATAAAGTTTTCATCAACAATACCCCACTTTACCTAACAGACGAGAACCATGAAAAGGGATTTTCTGGTTGCACAATTATTCAGTTTGAATCAAAGAAACAACTCCGGAAAATTATTGATGGTGTGTTTAAAGGAAAGTTCAAAAGTGGAGTAGTAGTAAAGCACTTTGATTTGGATGAGCTTTACTATAAACTTCGAAGACTCACTCAAAATGTACCTGCTGCTGGTGGTTTGGTAGAGAATGAGCTAGGTGAGTTGCTCTTTATTTTTAGAAAAGGGAAATGGGATTTACCCAAGGGTAAACTTGAAAAATTTGAAAGGCCTGATATTGCAGCCTTACGCGAAGTAGAGGAGGAATGTGGTGTTCAGCAATTGGAGTTGGTGGGTGATGTTTGGCATACATATCATTTATATGAGGATTCACACAATAATAATGCTTGGAGTTTAAAGAAAACTTACTGGTATTCTATGAAATCAGATTCAACTCAAGAGTTGCTTCCTCAGCTGGAGGAAGATATTACCCAAGTTCAATGGTTATCTCGAAAAGATTTTCCAAGAGTATATGATAATACCTTCCGATCAATTGCAGCATTATTAGCAGAGTATACTAATCATCATATGTCCGAATAATCTCGTATGATTTTACTCCACTTACTTCACTATCGTTAATAGCATCAAACAGTGGATACAATCGATTTGGTCGTTCTGCAGGAGAGCGGAGTAAGTAACCACTAGGATCAATTAGGTAATAGGTAGGTGTCGCCTCTATTCGATAAGTATTCAAAATGGGGTCATCTTTAGAAATATGATGAACAGGCCATGAAACGCCATGACTTTTCATATATTCTTCGAAAGTATCATAATCGTCTCCAATATGAATACTCACAAATTGGATGTTTTTTCTGTACGTTTTTTGAATCCCAGCCAAGAGTTTTACATCTAAAACACTTGCGGTGTTATCCTTACTCCAGAATTGCAAATACACGAACCTGCCTCTTAACTCGGAGAGTTGAATAGACCGTCCATTCTTATCAAATAACTCTATGTCTGGGGCAAGGGAATTTGGAATAAGTTGACTTAAATCTTCATAGGCATTTTTACATAAGAGTTCCATGTTAGGGTTCTCGGTACTGAAGCCAATTTGTTTCAAGATGGCTAATCTGTTTGATAAGGAGAACTCAGGAAGCTTTTTATCATAAGCTAGCTTTGCCAAAATAAGCTCTTGGTGTTCAGGAAAAGAAATAGCTATAGAGTCTTTATTTAGCCAAGATTTCAATGAATCAATAGCATTTTTAGAATCAGCAATTGTTTGAAATTGTCCATGTCTATCAAATAACCATTTCCCAATACTTTTTTGATAATAAAGTAGAAGAGCTTCTAGGTATCTCGGGGAATTCAAATAAAATAAGCCAGTAACACAAGAGTCTAGTCCACTATTTTTTTTGAGAACATCCTTTTTTAGCATGGCTAATTCGATATCCATTGATTGCTTAAACCAAGGATATTGAATGGCGGTAACAGCAAATTTATTTTTTAGAGAGATTGAAACAGAATCAATCTTGTAGGTACGCAGTGTATCTGTAGCAATGGCCTCTTCTTTTGTAATGAATGAAGCGAGATCTTCTTCAAAGTTAGACCACTCTTCATGTAAATAGATTTGATTCTTACCTGATGCATCAATTTGAGTTATTGTAAGTGGTGCTTGTTTGACCTGAATGTATTTTGGTACGGCCAGCTCTATTGCATATGCAACGTTTGGTTCAAGCAATAAGGGAAGCGTTTTATTGTCAACTCGTAGTTGGTATTCTTTTGCAGTTTGAATTGTGGGATTTAGCGTCACCATTCCTTCAAAATCTATGGTGTCTGCTACAAGTGTTTGGTAAGACTTGGTTAAAGCATCAGTTAGTTCTGTTAATTCTATTTTCCTCCCGTAAAATCCATTGATATGAATATCAATTTGTCCGAGACAGGCAAATGAGATAGAAAACAGAAGAAAAGTAACGAGACTGACTCTCATGAATCTTGAATGGCTTTTGGAATAAATTGGTTGGCATTTCCACCATGTCTAAGAATGTCTCTCACTATGGTAGAAGAAACTGCCGAAAACTCTGGAGCGCTTACAAGAAATACGGTTTCCACATTTGATGCCATTGCTCTATTCATTAAGGCAATACTTCTTTCAAATTCAAAATCATGTTCACTTCTCATCCCTCTTAATAAGTAATTAGCACCAATTTTTTTACAATAATCAATTGTCAAGCCAGAGTAAGTGTCTTGTTTGATTTTTGGTTCATTGGCAAAT
>DIYR01000091.1 GCA_002429085.1 Flavobacteriales bacterium UBA6049 | reverse complement strand
GTATTACAAGGTATTACAAGAGCATCTCTTCAAACAGATAGCTTTATGTCTGCGGCATCATTCCAAGAAACAACTAAAGTGTTGAATGAGGCAGCTGTAAATGCTAAAGAAGACTTCTTAACTGGTCTTAAGGAAAATGTAATTGTTGGTCATTTGATTCCTGCTGGTACAGGTCTTCGTGAGTACGAAAACTTGATCGTAGGAACAAGAGATGAGCAAGAGCGAATCGAAGCAGCTAGAAAAGCTCGTGAAGAAGTAGCATAATTCTATCAGAATTAAATAGATTAGCCCGGTGCTTAGCATCGGGCTTTTTTTTGACATAAAATTTTAAATACTATGAGTGATCAAGCAGAACAAAAAGAAGGACAATTAAACATAGAAATTTCAGAAGAGATTGCAGACGGGGAATACTCTAACCTAGCAATCTTAACACATTCACACGCTGAATTTGTATTGGATTTCATCAAGATTGTTCCAGGAGCTCCTAAAGCAAAAGTTAAGTCTAGAATTATTATGACACCAGTGCATGCAAAACGATTGATGAGAGCGTTAGCTGAGAATATTGGTAAGTATGAACAAACGTATGGAGAGGTAAAAGACAATAATAATGGCCAACCTCCTATTCCGATGAATTTTGGAGGACCTACTACACAAGCTTAGCGGAGGGCTCTCCTATTGAAAATGATGAACCCGTAATTGAATAAAAAAGTTACGGGATTCTCTTCATCTAAACTTACCTGCGGTTGGTTATAATAATAGCTAACTGCTACGCTAAATGGCCCAATAGGGCTTTTGTATACGAAACTGCCGTTTACTAATGTGACCCGTTCATCAAATTCAGTTCCGTAGCTTGCTTCTCTCGAGGATAGATTTTTTTCAATAGCTTGATAAGGCTGCATGATATATGCTTCAGCCCTGATTTGCCAATTTTTGAAGAATTGGTAAACTAACTTGGTTCCAAAAGCACCGTATTGATTGGCTCTAAATGATTCTAGGAATAATGTTTTGCTATCGATGGTAGGTTGAAATGCATGAGCTCGAATGATAGAGCTTGTATAGTTGTTGAATAATGGTTGTCCAGAGTAATATGCTTCAGCCTGAAAGCCTAAAGAAAAAGAGCGCCCAAGGGGAAAGTAATTTTCGAACTCTATTCTGGCTTGAAACCATGATTCATCTGCAATTTTTTGGTATGAATCTGTTGAAGTAGACCCTGGTTCATACCTTTCAGTTTGATTGACGAACCTTGTAGAAATTAAGATTCGCTTTCCATCCATAGAGTATTGCTTATAGTCAGTATTATCTTGTGCGTATCTAAGTCCAATGGAGTAACCCTCATAGTTAGATTCATCAGTAGTATCTGCTGGAGTAAAATCTTGACTTTGGTAGTATTCATCAATGAATCCGAAGTAATTAGCATCCAATGATAAGATTCCCCGATTTCCAATTGGAACAGCGAAACTAGAACCTCCGAACTGTTCTTGAGTTACGATATAACTTGGTACCTCATCTGTAAAAAGAGAAGTTTGTCTGCTCTCGAAATAATCCCAATTATGAATGATAAAATATGGTTCAAAATAAAATGGTAGCTTCCATGGAAAGTCTAACCGCACTCTTATGTGTCCAGCAGCATATAGCTTACCAAAAGTAGCACTTCCTTCTGCTTCAATTCCAAATTTACCAAGATGATTATATTGAGCAGCAACAAAGCCATGACTAACAGGACGGGATGCGAAGTTACCTCCAAACTTCAATACTAAATCTCGTTTGGTTTTTACCTTGGCTTTAAGGTGATAGCTCTTAGTTTTTTTGTTGAATATAGCCGAAGGATAGATATTACTTACTTTCTGGTTAGAAGAGAGTCTGAAAAAGTTGGTTTTGACATCTCCTGGATTAATGACAGAGTCTTTTCTAGGTTTTTTCAGCAGAACTTTTTTAGCGTAAGTAGCTTGCTTATTATTAGTCCCATCGATAATAACGTCTGATACTTTGAATGGAATTAATTCAGCTTTGAAAGCTTTTCTGCGCTCTTTGAATTTATAGTTAGATGATGCTATTTCTGGTAAAGACTGTAAACCAGCTAACGCTCGTTTTGCACTGTAGTAACCACTATCGATTGAGGCCTGAGCTTTTTCAAATTCGAATACTCCAAAATTCACTTTAGGTTCTACGATTAAGTGTTCTGTACACTCAACATCAAAATTGGTCTCGTTTACTAATAGAGCGCGGACTTGTGAGTACAAATCATCTTCATCGGGTGGGGGACCATTGGTTGTAACTTTACTTCCTATAATGAAATCAGGATGAAACTCTTCGCACATTATATCAGAAGGAAAGTTATTGTACAAACCTCCATCAAACATCAAATGTCCATTAATCTGAATAGGTTTGATGAAAAATGGATAGCTCATTGAAGCGCGAATGGCCATACTTAAGTTCCCAGAGTCAAATACAACCGGCTTTTTTTGGACAATATCAGCTGCAACGCAACGAAATGGAATTAGTAGACTATCAAAATTTGACTTTGCTATTGCTTCTGCAGGAGAGAACCGAGTCATTAACTCGTAGTCTATTGGCTCTGGATCAATTAGGTTAGTGGGTAGTTGAGCTTTGAAAATAGAATCTCCGGCAAACGAGAGTGTAATGATTGTAGGGTCTGGTTCGCCTTTAGCCCATTGAAACTGGTACTTCTCTTCTACCTGTCCGTTTACCATTTTTAAGAACTCATCTGAAAGAAAGA
The DNA here is from genome assembly GCA_002429085.1 of Flavobacteriales bacterium UBA6049. GTDB lineage: Bacteria > Bacteroidota > Bacteroidia > Flavobacteriales_G > Salibacteraceae > UBA6049. The sequence goes on along the minus strand of DIYR01000091.1, from coordinate 202 downwards.
ACTCTTCCATTTCTTCTGGAGAGTAACCTGCTGCATACAAACCTCCAACTAGCGCTCCCATAGAAGAACCAGTGATGTAGCTGATCTGTATGTTTTCTTCTTCCAGAGCCTTTAATAACCCTATCAAGGGCGATGGTTGCGCTGTGTTTATGCGACACCACGCCTGAGTCAACCAAGCTACACGCGATCGCCACAAATCATC
>DIYR01000196.1 GCA_002429085.1 Flavobacteriales bacterium UBA6049 | reverse complement strand
CTTCTTTGCAAAACGTCTATTTATAAATTGAGAACTCTATGTTAAGCTTCGCTTATTATTTAAAAATCTTGACGCATTAGTTGTAAGCTGATTATGAAAGGATTAGCCATCTTTGTAATCAGATTTTCATAGCTACCTTTCAAATTAAAGTTCTGCGTTTTTAGGGGTTAGATTGATTCATTCAGTGGTTTAATTTGTTAGGTATAGGGGGGCTTCGGCCCCCTTTATATTTTTCAGAAAATTTGTTTTGCCTTTAGCGTAATAGACATTGTTGTTCCATCTCCCTCTTGAGATCTTACCTTTAACTTACCATTATTCATCTCTATAAAGTCTTTCGCGATTCTTAAACCAAGTCCAGTTCCTCTATAATCTGCCGTATTACTGCCTCGAAAGAATGGTTGGAATAGTTTAGACTTATCTTCTTTCGGAATTCCAATTCCAAAGTCAACCACGTTGATCAGAACTTTCTTTCCCTTTCTAGAAATTTCTACGCGAGGATTTCTTTTGCCTGGCGAATACTTATCAGCATTTGTGATAAAGTTTGCCAAAGCCTGAGTAAACAAGTCTCGATCTAAGTCTACGAGTGCATCTTCAATTTCCCAAAGAACATCTAAATTTCTTCCAGAAGGCAACGGAGAAAATTGAGTTGTAACTAACTCATCTACCACAGTCATCAACGACACCTCTTTAGCATGCATTTCAATAGCTCCAGCATCTAACTTACCAAGTGTTAAAATGTCCTCCATCAAATAAGTCATTCTATGAACACTGGCATCCATTCGCTTAATAATGCGCATGACAGCTTTGCGATCTGGAGCTACATCTTTTTGGGCATAAATTAACTGAAGCAAGTCTACATCGCTATTTATAACTGTTAACGGTGTACGTAACTGGTGAGATGACATCATCACAAAACTTCGCTGAAAATCATTTAACTCCGCCTCACGTGCTAAGTTTCTTGCATGTTCCTCTTCTACTTTCTTTCTTCTACTAATATCCCGAGAACTGGATTGAATCATCCATACTTCACCGCTTGAATCGTATACTAATGAAGCTGTAACCTCTAACCATATGTAACTATCATCTTTATGACGCACACGTACTTGGGCCAAATCAGAAACCTTAGTGTTACTATGCAACTGTCTTATTAAACGCTCTATGTGTACATAATCCTCTGGACATATGTAACTAATAGCCTGTTTGCCAACCAAATCGGCATTATTGTAACCTAACAGTTTTTTTGTTGCTGGTGATGTATAGCGAACATGCCCTCTCGGACCATGTAAACAAATAATATCGGCACTATTCTCTGCTATGGTTCTAAAGATGTTCTCACTTCGTTCCAGTTCTTGACTAAAGCGAACCTGATCTGTGATATCATATAAAGAAATCAACACCTCACTTTCGCCATCCCTATGATCTTGTTTGGTCATAGAGTATTCTAACCAGCGATAACCTTTTGGTGTATCAATGCTAATTCGACCTTCCACATGCCTTTTTTCGCGATTTAATACACGGTAAAACTGCCGTTCAAAGGTTGGCCACTCATCTTCAGAAACCACATTTTTAATAGATATTCTGATGATATCTTCTATCCTATGAAATTTGAGGTATTTTACTAATGCTGGGTTGAAGTATGTAAAACGAGCTGAGCTATCTAAACGTCCTACAACAATGCGCAGCGACTCTAAAATAGACCCATACTCACGTTCTTTCTTTAGTAATACAATTTGGGAACGCTTCAACTCAGTGATATCAGTTGAAATCCCCAAAATGTCTACTTCACCGTCAGGTCTAGTTAAAGGAGACTTAATGGTACTGAATATCAGCTCATTTCCTTTATAATCTGTAAAACGTTCTTCTACAGTTACGGGCTTCATTTCACGAAAGACTTCTCGTTCTACCTCATCAAAAACGGCCAGTTCATCTTCTACTTTGTGAAGGTCACTGTTATGAACCTGTTCTACCTCCTCAATGGATTTACCGAACAAATCAGCTGTTTTCTGGTTCACTTTCAAGAAGTTACCAAAACGATCTTTCACAAAGATTAGTTGAGGACTATTGTTCAAAATGGTATTAATCAGTTCATTCTGCTCTCTCAGCTTATTACTGATTTCCATTTTTTCATGAACATCTCTTGTAGTCCCCACCATACGAATGGGGTTTCCAAACGAGTTGAATTGAGCTTTTCCTCTATGTGCTGTAAAAATAACAGAACCATCTTTCTTCACCATTCGGTAAATGGATTCGCCCATGATCTCCCCTTTTCCATTAAGGTGAGCTTGAACAGGACCAATAGCCATTTCCAAATCATCAGGATGAATATGGCTTTCCCACGTTTTAATAGAGCGTTCAAGCTCTGAAGCACTATCGTAACCAAGGATTTGTGCCCATCTATCAGAATAAAAAACCTCGTCTGTTTCTACATTCCAATCCCATATACCATCATGAGTTCCTTCTAACGCTAGGTTATAACGATTTGTGAGTTCTTGGTAAACAGGACTTTGCTCAAATACATTACTGTAATTGACTAATTCTTCAAAAACAGCAGATTTATCAAAGTCGCTGAGTGAGTCAAATTGCTTTAATAAGTCTTTGAATTGTGCTGCTACATGCTGCACTTTTTTACTCATGAGTCTTCGTTTTTCCCTGTCAGCTTAGTTGGTGTAGTTCCAAAATATTCGCGGAAACACCTAGTAAAATAAGCATGACTATGAAATCCTGATCTAAAAGCAATTTCTTTAATACTCGCTGCATCCTGTTCAATCAACTGCTTTGCATATTCTAATCTGAACTCGCGTACATACTGACTAACACTCTTATTTGTTAGTCGTTTGATTTTCTTTTGGATACTACTCGGACTGTAACTCAATCGATTAGCTATTTCTTGCAAATCCAAATCTTCATTACGGATATTTGCCATCACTAGATCGTGTAAGTTAGCCAGAAACTGATTGTCTTTAGATTCAGCAAAAATTTGCTCTGGCTGATGTAAAGTCTTTTCTATTACTTGATCTCGCCTATTTAAGATATTCTCTATTACCAAGAGTAATTCCTTATGATCAAAAGGTTTAGTGATGTAGTAATCTGCACCATATTCTAATCCTTCGATCTTATTTTCTTGTGTATGCTTTGCTGTAAGCATAACCACAGGCAAGTGTTTGTACGATGCATTTTTACGGAGTTGTTCCATAAACTGTAATCCATCCATTACAGGCATCATCAAGTCTAAAATAATCAAGTCTGGGCGGGTTTGTGGCAGTTTATTTAAGCCGACTAATCCGTTGTTTGCAGTGTAGACTTCGTAGTGTTTAAGCTCAAGCAGGTCAGTTATCGCCTCAACAATAAACTGGTCATCCTCGATTATGAGAATTCGTTGCGACATACCAATTCTTTTTTAGGGTTAATCAAATATACACTTTGAGTTTTTCATATAACAACCTTTTTTGCACCCTCATCTACTTATCGCAAGTGTACTACATTTGCAGCCCCATTCAAAAAATTTTGTACGATAAGCGCGGATGTTTTTAAAACTTAATTACAGCGAACAACTTCAAACACCTTTTTTTCAAGCAATTCAGCAAGCTGCTGAAGAGCTCAATCAACCTGTCTATGTTATTGGAGGATGGGTTCGTGATTTGATTCTTGAAAGACCTAGTAAAGATGTAGACATCGTAACACTAGGGAGTGGAATTGAATTGGCAGAACGTGCGGGATTGATTTGTAATGCTGACCATGTTGGGGTATTTAAAAACTTTGGTACAGCTCTTCTAAAAAAAGATGACTGGGAGATTGAATTCGTAGGAGCTAGAAAAGAATCATACAGATCTGATAGCAGGAAACCAATTGTAGAAGATGGTACACTGGAAGACGACCAAAACCGTAGAGACTTCACTATCAACGCCTTATCCATCAGTTTAAATAAAGGTGATTACGGTCAATTAATTGATCCTTTTAAAGGCATTTCTGATTTAAAGAATGGTATCATTAGAACTCCATTAAATGCTGATATAACTTTTAGTGATGATCCGTTACGGATGTTAAGAGCTGTTCGTTTCGCCTCGCAATTGAACTTTAAACTGTTTCCAGAAACCAAAGAATCTATTGCTAAGAACAAAGATCGCTTAGAGATTATTTCGCAGGAGAGAATCACTGGTGAATTCCATAAAATTATGGAATCTGCTGTTCCTTCCATTGGTCTTCAGTTGTTGTTTGAAACTGGCTTATTAAAGAAGTTTCTTCCTGAATTGTGCGCATTGTACGGTGTAGAGGAAAAAAATGGAATGAAGCATAAAGAAAACTTCTTCCATACGCTAGAAGTAGTCGATAATACAGCCAAAACATCTGACAACGTGTGGTTGAGATATGCTGCTCTATTTCATGATATAGCAAAACCTCGTACCAAGAGATACTTAAAAGGAACTGGTTGGACTTTTCATGGTCACGAGTTTATTGGTTCTAAGATGGTTCCTGGTATTTTTAAACGAATGAAGTTGCCACTTGACAACAAAATGAAATATGTCAAGAAACTTGTTGCTATGAGCTCTAGGCCGATTGCATTGGTAAATGAAGATGTAACAGATAGTGGCGTTAGAAGATTATTATTTGATGCAGGAGACGACATTGATGATTTAATGTTGCTATGTGAAGCAGATGTTACTACGAAGAATCCTGCTCGAATGAAGCGCTATTTGAACAACTTCAAAATAGTTCGCGAAAAACTAAAAGAAGTTGAGGAGAAGGATCATGTTCGCCAATTTCAACCTCCTATTAATGGCGATGAAATTTGCAAAGCATTTAACATCAACCCAGGAAAAGAAATCGGAATTTTGAAAAACTCTATCAAAGAAGCCATTCTAGATGGAAAGATTGGAAACAACAAAGCTGATGCTTGGAATTTCTTGATTGAAGAAGCAGGCAAGCTTGGTTTATCACCAGTAAAAGATATTACAATAGATTAGTATACCCTATGGCCAAAGAGATATACAACTTTCGTGTACTCATTGACACACCTGACGAAGAAGATGTTTTTAGAGACATTGCTATTGAGAGTGATGCTCCGTTTGAACATCTGCATTTAGCTATTCAAGATGCATTTGGGTTTGATAACTCACAAATGGCATCGTTCTATCTAGCTGATGAACTATGGGATAGAGGTCAAGAAATTGCCTTAATGGATGTTTCTACTGGAAACGATCCGGTGTTGAGTATGGCTACCACTCCTATCAAACAATGCATCAATGATGAGCAAAAGCGCGCATTATACGTATTCGATTTCTTGTTGATGTGGACATTCTTTGTTGAATTGATAGGGACTAGCAATGGCGATGACAAGTTAGAATACCCAATGCTATTGATGGAATTTGGAGAAGCTCCAAATCAATATTCTAAGCAGGCTGAAGATCTTTTTGGTGCCATGAATGCTGAATTAGATCCAAATGCTGAACCTCCAACGGAAGACGATGATGATCTAGATGATTTCGATTCGTTTTACTCATGACCCAACACACGTTATGGGTCATAACTGGGCCTACGGCAGTAGGTAAAACAGCGCTTACAGTGGCTTTTGCCAAAGAGCGAGAAATACCCATTGTTTCGTGCGATTCTCGTCAGTTTTATCAAGAGTTAAGTATCGGAACGGCTAAGCCAACAAAATCTGAAATGGATGGAGTTCCACACCACTTCATTAATAGTCATTCTCTCTCCTCTCCTTTATCTGCCGCGTCTTATGAGGTAGAAGCTGTAGAAACAATTACTACGTTGTTTGAAACTCACTCAGATGTAATCTTAACAGGCGGATCTGGTTTGTACCTGCAAGTGGTATTAGAAGGCATTGACGAAATGCCTAAGATTCCTGAAGAGGTTAAAAACGCTTTGCAATCTGATTTGGAGATCAAAGGGTTAGATGCTCTAGTTGATGAGTTACAAGATCGTGATCCCGTATATGCCCAGCATGCCGATTTGAATAATGCTAGACGTGTTTTGCGCGCCTTAGAAGTTATTAGAGCTAGTGGGCAAACTTTCTCTAGTTTTCGTAAATCCGAGAAGCTCCAACGCCCTTGGAATACCAAATTGATCATCTTAAATAGAGAACGCGAAGAACTCTATCACCGAATAGATCAACGTGTAGACATTATGCTCGATCAAGGATTACTACATGAGGCTAAATCTGTAGCTTCTTTCAAAGACGAGGCTGTTCTTAGAACAGTTGGCTACCAAGAACTTTACCCCTACTTTGATGGAGAATACGACTTAGATAGAGCAACTGAACTCATTAAGCGTAATTCTAGACGTTACGCAAAACGCCAGTTAACTTGGTTTAGACGGATGGAGAATGCCACCTGGATGACTCCTAAAGAGTTTGAAGCTAAGTATTTGAATCTGTCTGAATCATAGGAAGTCATCACTTCCAAAGAAGAGGTGGAATTACAAGAAAGAAACACCAAGCTTGATGTATATCCACTCGTATTCTTTAGAGCTATTCACAAACCATATGGTAATTTGTCATCTCCATCGACAAGAAGCATGTGTGCTAAAGACTACTAAAATAAACACCTGAATATCAGTAAAATAAAATACCCCACCTAAACCACTAAACAAAGTGAATTTTAATGCATTAAGAACATGATAATGGTATGAATTTAGAAGACCAATAAAACAACAAAGGCACTCCCAAATAGAAGTGCCTCTGCAAACAGTTTTTGTAAGCTATATCCTACATTCTACCAATAGTGACACGTGCTTGCTGTGCCATACGGTGTTCAATATTTCCATACGAAGCTTTGTAATCGCGCATAGAAGCTGCTATAACCTCTCTTGCTTCTTCTGCTCCGTAAACTTCTGTAATCTCTACATGCTTGCTGTTCTCTGTAGATCCTGGAATACTTTTATACGTTAAGAAATAATGACGTAAACGCTCAATTACTTTCTTAGGTACATCTTTGATATCTGTATAATTTCCATAGAACAAATCGTCTTTTAATACAGCAACGATTTTATCATCAGCTTCACCATCATCTATCATGCGCATTCCACCGATAGGAATTGAGTTAACCAAGATATCACCATGAGTTACTTCGCGTTCTGTTAACACACAAATATCTAACGGGTCTCCATCTCCAACAATGTCAGTTCTTCCAGTACGATCATTACACAATGCTGCAACTTCTTTATCGCAGTAAGTGCGTGGTACAAATCCATATAGAGCCGGCATGATGTTCGAGAATTGCTGGGGGCGATCGATCATCAAATAACCTGTTTCCTTATCAACTTCATACTTTACTGTGTCGCTTGGCACTACTTCAATAAATGCCATCAACTGCTCTGGTGCGTTCTCTCCGATCGCTACTCCATGCCATGGATGCGACTTATAGCGCAATCCAATTTGCTTCCAGAGTTCCTTTAATTTTTCGTCCATAGTTGTCTTTTAACTGAAAACCGCTTGCCACGCAAAGGTAGCAAGCGGTTAACACTTCATTTTAACCTTAGTTTAAGTCAACATTACAAAGCTGTTGCCACAATGGTCTCAACCACTGTTGGATCTAGCAACGTTGACGTATCTCCCAGCTTATCTGGTTCTCCCTCAGCCACTTTACGCAAAATTCTGCGCATAATCTTACCTGATCTTGTTTTTGGTAGCCCAGGAACAAACTGTATTTTTTCTGGCTTGGCAATTTTACCAATTTCTTCGACAACAGTTTCAACAATTTCTGCACGAAGTATATCTTCTTGTTCTTCAGTCTCAGGAAGGGTCTCGCAAATAACGTACGCGTAAATACCTTGTCCTTTTACTGGATGAGGATACCCTACTACAGCAGACTCTACTACATGATCGTTCATATTGATCGCGTTCTCAATTTCTGCCGTTCCAAAACGGTGACCAGAAACGTTAATTACATCATCTACACGACCAATAATTCTATACATGCCGTTTTCATCACGTTTAGCTCCATCACCTGTAAAGTAATAGCCATCGTAATGACTGAAATACGTTACACGACAACGTTCATGATCTCCATAAGTTGTGCGTAACATGGATGGCCAAGGATATTTAACTGCCAAGTATCCTTCTACCTCATTTTCTTGAATTTCTTCTCCTTCTTGATTTAGTAATACTGGTTGAATTCCTGGTAATGGATAGCCCGCATGTGCTGGTTTCTGTGGTGAATGAGCTCCTAAACCAGAAATCATGATTCCACCTGTTTCTGTTTGCCACCATGTATCTACTACTGGACAACGCTCTTTACCAACGTGAATATGGTACCATCTCCAAGCTTCTTCGTTAATCGGTTCTCCTACAGATCCCAGTACTTTCAAAGAGTCTAAGCTATAGCTCAATACATGATCTTCACCAAAACTCATCAATGAACGGATTGCTGTTGGTGCTGTATAGAATTGATTAACACCATGCTTATCACATACTTGCCAAAAACGTCCTGCATCTGGATACGTTGGCACTCCTTCAAACATCATCGTTGTAGCGCCAGAAATTAAAGGCCCGTATACTATATATGAATGCCCTGTAATCCAACCTACATCGGCTGTACACCAGTACACATCACTCTCACCTACTTGGAATACGTTTTGGAATGAATAAGAAGTGTAAACCATATATCCTCCACAGGTATGTACTACCCCTTTCGGTTTACCTGTTGAACCAGAAGTATACAAGATGAACAGCATATCTTCTGAATCCATTACTTCAGCTTCACATTCTTTAGACATTCCTTCTATGGCATCATGCCACCAGACATCTCTACCCTCTTTCATTTGAGGTGCCCATCCTAAACGATCATATACAATGATTTTTTCAATGCAATCGCAATGTTCAGCTGCCTCATTTACAACACGTTTTAATGGAATTTGCTTTGCACCTCGATTCAGACCATCTGCCGTAATTACCATTTTACATTGAGCATCGTTAATACGATCTGCCAAGGCATGAGCTGAGAATCCTGCAAATACCACACTGTGCACTGCTCCAATACGCGCACAAGCCAATACCGCCACAGTTAACTCAGGAATCATTGGCATGTAAATGGCTACACGGTCTCCTTTACCAATTCCCTGGGCTTTTAGTGCATTGGCAAACTGGTTTACCTTCTCATATAATTCACGGTATGTCCATCGAATGAATCGCTCTTTTGGGTCGTTCGGCTCCCAAATAAGAGCTAATTTATTTCCTCGCTCTGGTAGGTGACGGTCTAATGCGTTTTCCGTGATATTCAACTTTCCACCAACAAACCAATTAATGTTTGGCTCTTGAAAATTGTAGTCTAATACTTTATCCCACTTCTTGCGCCAAAAGAACGATTCTGCTATATCTCCCCAAAATTCTTCTGGTTTTTCTACACTCTGTTTGTATTTCGACTGGTACTCTTCGAACGATTGAATTTTTAAGTCCATATTTATTTGATTTGTTGTTCTACGCTAATTTTTATTTCGCCTAAAATGGCTGGATCATCGATTGTTGACGGCAGCTTATATTCTTCATTATTCACGATGGCACGCATGGTCTTACGTAAGATTTTACCTGACCTTGTTTTAGGCAATCTCTTTACTTCAATAACTTTTCTAAGATATGCAATTGCACCTACCTCATCGCGCACAGATTGGATGATTTCAGATTCAAC
>DIYR01000226.1 GCA_002429085.1 Flavobacteriales bacterium UBA6049 | reverse complement strand
GATTAATTATAGATTAGGTTGATTGTAATATATAGAATTGAATATACGTTCTACTGCTAGAAAAATGCTTAATAACTAAGTTAACTTTCCGCATAGTTGGTCTATTGTAAACAAAGAAGATTTGATTAAATGGATATTGAACCAGTGATGGTAAGTAGTTCAATTTCTTATTCATGGAAATACGCACCTTTGCGACATGCAAGACGATTCAGGAACCAGAATCAATAAATACTTAAGCGAAATTGGTGTTTGTTCTAGACGAGAAGCAGATCGGCTTATTGAACAAGGACGAGTAACTGTAAACGGCCAAAAGCCAGAAATGGGCACCAAAATTTCTGCTGGTAGCGAAATACGCATAGATGGTAAAGTGGTTAAAAGCCCTAACCAAAAACATGTGTATTTGGCATTTAACAAACCTATTGGCATTGTTTGCACCACAGATACTAAGCGCGAGAAAGACAATATTGTAGACTATATCAATTATCCACAACGCATCTTCCCTATTGGTAGGTTAGATAAGCCAAGCGAGGGTCTTATTTTCATGACCAGCGATGGCGATATTGTCAACAAAATTCTACGTGCTGGCAATAACCACGAAAAAGAATACATCGTTACAGTTGATCGACCCATTACACGTGATTTCCTAAAAAAGATGAGTTCTGGAGTTCCTGTGCTAGATCAAATCACTAAGAGATGTAAGGTAGAACAAGTCAGTAAATACGTTTTCAAAATTGTTCTTGTGCAAGGCCTAAACCGCCAAATACGTAGAATGTGCGAGTACTTGGGGTACACGGTTCAAAAGCTAAAGAGAGTACGCATTATGCACATCAACTTAGATGTTCCTGTTGGGCAGTACCGTAAGCTTACGAAAAGCGAAATGAACAAGATGTTTGAGTTAATTAAAGATTCAGACGGCACATTCCAGCCTAATTCTGATGGCAATTCTTCTGAAAAACCAGGCAACACACATAAGTTAGATAGCCGTAAACCACGTAACCCACAAAAAACTGGAACTCGCACAAAATCAAAAACTTCTGGTCATAGAAAAACTAGTAAGTCAACTCCTACTAAAAGACGTAGAAAATAAACTTCTGCTATATTTAGAAGATTTCTCTGATAGAACCTATTTCCTTTTTTACTATTCAAGTAAGCATACATCTTCAGTCTTTCTCGCGCATCATTTTTTTAATTGTACGTATTTATGATACTTTAGCACCTAACTAATAATACACTATTACCAAAATCACATTATCATGACTATTAAAAATCTACTATTTGCTGTAATTCTTTTAGTGAGTTGCAGTATGATCACTAGCTGTGCCACTATAATTGGAGGCACTAGGTACAATGCTAAAGTCTACGTCCCGAATCATCCTGATGCCAAAATCAGATATCAGGGTCTTCAAAGAGGAGAGGGTGAAGCTAATTTTCGTGTAAAAAGAAAAGACGCCAACCAGTTTTCAGTTACCATTGAAAAAGACGGTTGTGCTACCATTACAAGAGATTTCACTAAAAGAAAATTTCGAGGTTGGTCTTTAGTAGGAACTCTAGTTACTTGGACATGGTTAGTTGGTCCAGTTCCCGTACCATTTGGAGTAATATTAGATGGTGCTACAGGCTCTTGGTGGAGTCCTGATAGCAGCGAGAAGGGAGTTACAAAGAACAGTATAAAGGATTATAGTTATCGAATTGATTATACTGGGTGCGAAACTGAACAAAGGGGAGAATATGAAATTTATTAGTAATTCAACCTGTTTATGAGATAACAAAAGCCCTGATGGTAATACCATCAGGGCTTCTTGTTTCGTTAAAGTGGTAAGTCTTACAATAACTCACCGCTACAATTTATTACCAGATTACAATCTTAGTAGAATCTGGACGGATGAATGAACCTTCGCTATGTCCACATCCATATGCGTGTTCAAACTCTTTCATGTTACTCATTGGGCCAATCACACGGAAGTGTGCCGGTGAATGAGGATCAGTCATTACTTGATTACGTGTAAACTCTTCGGTTTGGCTTGTTTGCCATACTTGAGCCCACCCCATAAAGATGCGTTGTTCTGGAGTAAATCCATCAATTGGCTCTACTTCTGGTTTTCCTTCACGTGATTTTTGGTATGCATAGTATGCTAACGTTAATCCACCAAAATCAGCAATGTTTTCACCAACAGTTAATGCACCTTGAACATTCACACCAGGCAATGCCTCATAACCATCATATTGCGTAATTACGTTTTGTACCAACTTATCAAATGCTTCACGGTCTTCATCAGTCCACCAGTTACTCAAGTTACCATGAACGTCATACAAGCTTCCTTTATCATCAAAACCATGTGTAAACTCATGGCCAATTACACCACCAATACCACCATAGTTGATTGCATCATCAGCATCTGGGTTGTAGAATGGTGGCTGTAAAATTCCAGCTGGGAATACCACTTCGTTGAACAATGGATTATAATATGCATTTACCACATGTGCCCCCATAAACCAATCTGATTTATCTACTGGCTGCCCTAATTCTGCATAATTCTCTTTTGTGCGGTACTCAGTAATATTCATGATGTTTTGCAAGTAAGAATCCTTGCTAATCTTTAATGAACTTACATCTTCCCATTCGTCAGGGTATCCAATTTTATACGTAAAGCCATTCAGCTTTTCAATCGCTTTTGTTTTGGTTTCATCACTCATCCAAGATAATTGTTGGATACGATCGCGATAAGCTGCACGCAAATCTTCAACCATTTGAGATACACGTTCTTTTGATTCTGGAGAGAAATGCTCATTTACGAACAAGTGTCCTATTTGCTCGCTCATTCCGCCCATGTTATTCAATGTTCTTCTCCATCTTGGCTTCATTTTCTTAGTTCCGCGAAGTGTGGTAGAATAAAAATCGAATTGAGCTTGCTCAAAACCTGAAGGCAGCTGATCTGCGTATGAATTCAAAGCCTTGAATCGGATATATGTCTTTAAATCTTCAATACTTACTTCTTGATACCAAGCATCTAACTTTTGCAAGAAATCTGGTTGACCAACGATTAACGTATCTGCCGCAATATTTAATCCGTTGAAATACGTATCCCACTGAATTGTTGGTGTAGTTGCAGCTAAGTCTGCTACACTCATTTTATTGTAGGTCAACTCAGGGTTTCTGCGGTCAATACGACTCATTTGCGCTTCGGCCAACTTGTACTCCATGTTGTAAATCATCTCAGCTTCTGCCGTTGCATTCTTAGACCCAGCTAATTCCAACATTTGAGCAACAAATGCTTTGTACTTATTTTGAATGTCTACACTTGTTGAATCTGTTTTCAAATAGTAATCTCTATCTGGTAAACTTGTACCACTTTGCCCTGCATATAACACATTCATGCTTGAGTTCTTCTGATCTGGACTCACGTACACTCCAAATGGATTTTGAACTCCTTTGAAATCGAACATAGCCATCTTAGCAAAGTAATCATCTAACGATTGAATAGCTGCAATTTCATCTAATAGAGGTTGCAAATGCTTCAGCCCGTCTGCGTCAATTTTTGCCGTATCCATACCAGATGCATACAAATCACCAATAATTTGTTCTTCAGAACCTGATGCTAATCCATCTTTACCAGCAAAGCTTTCTAGAATAGTTTTAATCTTCTCGTTGTTTCGTTCAATCAATGCATTGAACTGTCCCCATCTACTTTCACTTTCGGGAATAGGATTGTTTTTAATAAATCCACCCGCTGCAAAATCAAAGAAATCTGTACATGGTGCTACTGTAGTATCTAAGTTGGCGATATCAAAAGCTGGAACACTTTCTTCTTTTGGTGTCTCATCTTTTGGCTTTTGCGGCTGACAAGCTATCAAGCTTCCCGTTGCAATAGCCATTAACGCTATGTGTGATTTTTTCATACGAAACAATTTGGTTTTTGTCTTACAGGTGCAAATGAAGTCTTTTTAAAATTCTATGCAACCAAGTATTGGATGAACGGTTAAGCAAATACTACATTTGCCCTCTTAAAATTTGCAACGTTATGTTATTTGCTTACTGGTTTAGAGCGGCTATTTCTGTTTTACTATTCGCACTTTCAATTTATCAATTCGTTGATGGAGAAATTGGAAATGGAATTTTTGTTTTACTGATTGCTCTCGTTGTTTTAGTTACTGTATGGTTAAACGAGATGATGATCTTTACCTTTCTAGCTGTTCGAAAAGGTGATTTTGCAAAAGCTCGTAAGCGTTTAGACATGATGAACAAACCAGAATGGTTAGTGGCCTTTCAACGTGCGTACTGGTATTACTTAGATGGAATGATTAAATCTCAATCTGGTGAGTTAACTAAAGCAGAAACTTCTTTTAAACGTGCCATTAAACTAGGATTATACATGAGTCATGACAAAGCAATGGCTAAATTGAGTCTTGCTGGAATAGCCGCCTCTAAACGTAGAAAAAGAGAAGCATTGAATTGGTTGAATGAAGCTAAAAAAGATGATGACAAGAAAATGCTTGCTGACCAGATCAAAATGATGAAGCAGCAATTAAGCCGTATCTAGTTCATTAGCCAGAGCTCTGCTGCCTTGTGGGTAGAGAATAGTCTTATTGTCAAGTTCTGTATGGTATGCTCAGCAATGTGAGCAAATACTGCATTTTTAGGAATATTGGTAACTACGGCAATTCGTAGGTGTCTGAGTCGTTCTTCACTGCGTAAATATTCCATTAACTGCTTAAACTCTGATCGAGTCATTTCCACTTGACAAGAAGAAAGATCATTTAAAATGCTAATCGAATCAGAATTAGAATGGCTAGCAGCTACAATATCTTCCCAGGCCATTAACAAATCATCCAGACTTATAATTCCTTTAAACTCTCTAATAAGTAGTTGACCTCTATTGGTTAAGCGTATGTTGTGAATAATGGAGCCCATAAAACTATGATCAGCCTTACTAAGATACTGAATCAATAGCTTTAACTAAAATTTCAACAGATTGTTTTAGAAATTTTAACTCTGAATCGTTTGAAGTAACAAACAACACCTCTTCTACCCCATTATTTGAAACTACACTTGGCAATGATGTTGCTATAGGTTTAAAATCACTAAATCCGTTCATCACAGTGCTTACGCACAAAATCTTTCTAGTGGGCTGTAGTAAAGCTTGCACAAGGTGCGCAGTTACCAAACCAATTGCATGGTTAGTAGCACCTTTTCGTTTAATAATCTCTTGAGCAGCTCTCTTTACTTCTGCAGCAATTTCCGACTCTAACTCTTTTGTCCATCCCGGCCATTGCCTAAGAGGTGTAGCTCCCACAAGTGCTTGAGACCACAAAACAACTTCAGAGTCTCCATGTTCACCTACTACATAAGCATGTATGTTTTTAGGATCTACTTGTATACGTTGACTAATAGATTGTCGTAAACGAGCAGTGTCTAACAGTGTTCCTGTTCCTATTACACGATTAACTGGCAGTTGTGTATACTTCTGATAGAAGTAAGTAAGAACATCAACTGGATTTGATACAATAACCAAAATGCCCTTATATCCAATAAACGACTGGCTTATCTTCTTTACGATCTGTACATTCTCTTGAAGTAGATCTAACCTTGTCTCTCCAGGATTTCCTCCTCTACCT
>DIYR01000097.1 GCA_002429085.1 Flavobacteriales bacterium UBA6049 | reverse complement strand
GTTAGGAGTAATGCCAGTTTTGGCCTTGAACAGGCGACTGAAGTAATGCGGATAATTAAATCCTAAGTTATACGCAATTTCAGAAACAGATTGTTGCGTGCTGAGCAACATGTCTTTGGCTTTGTCTACCAAAAATTCGTTGATATGATCTTTCGCGCTTCTTCCAGTTTCTTTTTTGAGTAAGTCACTCAAATATGATGCTGATAGATTTACAGAATCGGCAATGTTTTGAATACTTGGAGCTCCGAATTCAGTCAATTGACCTTCTTTGAAATAGGCTTTCAAATAATCATTCACTTTGCTTACGGTATCCTTGTGTGTTGCTGTTCTAGTATTGAATTGACGCTCGTAAAAGCGCATGCAATAATTCAATAAAAGTTCCAAATTCGATACGATTACGCGTTGACTCATATTGTCTATCCGACCTTTTGTTTCTTCATCAATTTTTTGAATGCAATCGGTAATAGTGTCTTGTTCTTGTTCAGATAAGTGCAATGCTTCATGAACATCATAAGAAAAGAAATTGTACTGCTCTATTATTTCACCTAGGTGCGTATTCCTAATTAAATCTGGATGAAAGAAAAGCATCCATCCTTTTACATCACCTCTGGCTTGAGTTTGTGTACTTGTTAATACTTGGTGTGGTCCAGTAAAAACTAATACGCCTTCATCAAAATCATAGGTGTTTCGGCCATATTGCATTCCGCAGCTAGCATCTTTCATGGCAATGGTGTATAACTCCGAAGAGTATTTTATACCTACGAATTCTTCACCAAACTCTAATTCAGATACGTCAACAACGCTAATTAGCGGATGGGTAGGTTTTTCAAGCCCAAATGCTTCATGTACTTGACTTATTGACTTTACGTGAAATATATCTTGAGACATAGTTGTATCAATTTGTAGAAACAAAGGTCTTCAAGAATGTAGAAGACGACTAACACAAATCAACGAAAAGGTAACAGAAATTACTGAAGTGCTAATCAGTTGAGAGAGTTCAAATTATCAAGATTACGTAAGATCTCAATGTTAAACTAAATCTTAAATAGTTGTTAAAAGTGTATTGTTTGTGTATGTGTTTTCTGGGGTTTTAGAGGGAATAGCTCTATCAAATGAAATATGACAGAACAATTTTAAATGAAGTTCTGTTGCATTTAGAAATCAAAAAATATAACCAACATGGAAAAACTTAGAACTTTTCTGCAGAGAAAGGTGACAGCCTTAGCGCTTGCTCTACCTATTTCAGCGATGGCTCAGTTTAATTTGTTGTCTCCCCCAGACAATACGAGCTTAACGGTTGAGGGCTTAGGTACTTCAACTATTGATGTTACTTGGCAACCATCGAGTAGTTTAACAGGATCAGTGTTATATACATGGCACGCAGATGTTCCTGGAGGTGATTTTTCGGCACCTTTAGCTTCTTTACCTTCAAATGTAGGAGGAACAGACACTGTTCTAACTCTGAGTCTAGCTGCAATTGAAAATCTAATGGAATCATTGAATTTTAATCAAGGTCAAACGGCTCTATTAGATTGGATTGTAACAGCTACCAATGGAACAAATAATGATACAGCAAATGCTGCATTTGGTTTGTCTTTAACTAATGGCAATGTGGCAAATCCTTTTGATTTGTTAACACCTCCAAATGCTGCGGCTTTAACAGTAGAAGGTAATGGTACCAATACAGTAGACATAACTTGGAGCTCTTCTGGTGAGGGTGTAACCTACAATTGGTTGTTAGATCTGCAAGGCGGAACATTTGCCAATCCAATTATCTCGGTTCCATCAAATAATGCTGGAGCAGATACCGTATTAACATTAGACTTAGCAACTATTGAAGCAGTACTAGAAGGTGCTGGTGTAACGCAAGGTAACATGGCTCAATTGAGTTGGAGAGTGCATGCGTACGCAGGAACAGATAGCTTGGTATCTACTCAAACATTCGATATTGATTTAACGAATGGTACAGTAGCAAATCCTTTTGATTTACTAACACCACCAAATGCTGCGGCTTTAACAGTAGAAGGTAACGGAACTAACACTATTGATATCACTTGGAGTTCATCTGGAGAAGGTGTCACCTACAATTGGTTGTTAGATGTTCAAGGTGGAACATTCGCTAATCCAATTATCTCAGTTCCATCAAATAATGCTGGAGTAGATACCGTATTAACATTAGACTTAGCAACTATTGAAGCAGTACTAGAAGGTGCTGGTGTAACACAAGGTAACATGGCTCAATTGAGTTGGAGAGTTCATGCGTATGCAGGAACAGATAGCTTACCTTCATCTCAAACGTTTGATATTGATTTAACGAATGGTGCTGTTGCCAATGCGTTCAACTTGTTAACGCCTGCTAATAGTACATCTTTAACGGTAGAAGGTAACGGAACGAATACAATTGATATTGCTTGGGAATCTGCTGGAGAGGGAGTTACCTACAACTGGTTACTAGATCTACAAGGTGGAACATTTGCTAATCCAATTATTTCTGTTCCTTCAAATAATACGGGTACAGATACCGTATTAACCTTAGACTTAACCACTATTGAAGCAGTATTAGAAAGCGCAGGTATTACTCAAGGTAATGCAGTTGCTTTAAGTTGGAGGGTTCACGCGTATGCTGGTGCGGATAGTTTACCGTCAAGCCAAAATTTTGATATTAACTTAACCAACGGAACAGTAGCTAATCCGTTCGATTTGTTGACTCCTCCAAATGCTACGACTTTAACTGTAGAAGGTAATGGAACGAATACAATTGATATCACTTGGGAATCAGCTGGAGAAGGAGTTACCTACAACTGGTTACTAGATGTACAAGGTGGAACATTCGCTAATCCAATCATTTCAGTTCCATCGAATAATGCAGGAACTGATCCAGTGTTGACTTTAGACTTAGCTACTATTCAAACAGTGCTAGAAGGTGCCGGTGTAACGCAAGGAAATAGTGCCAATTTAATTTGGAGAGTGCACGCTTATGCAGCAACAGACAGTTTACCATCGAATCAAGATTTTGATATTGAGTTAACAAATGGAGCTGTTTTGGAACCATTCAGCTTATTATCTCCAACAGATGGAACTGCTTTAACAGTAGAAGGTAATGGAACGAACACAATTGATATCACTTGGGAATCAGCTGGTGAAGGAGCAACATATACTTGGTTGTTAGATGCACAAGGTGGAGATTTTTCTAGCCCTATTATTACTGTTCCATCGAATAACTCAGGATCAGAAACTACACTCACACTTGATTTAGCCACTATTGAATCTGTATTAGAAGGAGCTGGCGTAACACAAGGAAACTCAGTTGATCTGATTTGGAAAATACACGCTTTTGGGGGAACAGATAGTTTACCTTCTACAGAAACTTGGGCTATTGAATTAACAAATGGAGCTGTTGCGAATGCATTCGATTTAACATTCCCAGCAGATGGCTTTGCGGCAACTATTCAAGACGATGCAAACCAGAATATTACCATTACGTGGGAAAACTCGGGTGAAGGAGTAACTTATGGATGGTTACTAGATGTAGCTAGTGGAGATTTCACTAATCCAGTAGTTGGTCCATTGGCTTCAAACAATAGTGGTGCAGATGCAGCATTAACACTTGATTTTGCAACAATCTATAGCGTATTGGTTGCTGCAGGTGTTCCAGAAGGTGGAACGGCTAACCTAAAATGGAGAGTACATGCTTATGCGGCAAACGATAGTTTGGTTTCTACTTCAGAGTTTGCCATTGATTTGACGAGAGATGTGGCTAATTTCTTGGGAAGTGTGCGTAATGATGTTGATTTGAATATCTATCCAAACCCAGTTAGAAATGGAGAAGGATTTAGAGTAGAAGGAACAGAAGCCGGCAGTACTATTCAAATTATTGACTTAAGTGGAAAAGTACAATGGCAAGAAGTAGTTTCTTCAGCAAACGAAGTAATCTCAACCCAAGGGTTTACGCCAGGTGTGTATATCATTAGGGTAGAGCAAAACGAAGCGGTTTCAGTTGAACGAATGGTTGTTCAATAAGAAAGTGCCATAGGTTTTGATGTTCAAAAGCTCGCTGCAAAGCGGGCTTTTTTTGTTACACCAATTGCATGATTAACCAGCCAAGTAAGAAAAGGGTAGTGATGACTTTTGGAGTAGAATTAAAAAACGAGGTAAACTTTAATTGCATAGAATTCGGTTTTAAAAAGGGCAACTAAACTTACGCTTAGTTACCCATAATAAATATGTGTTATTGTTTAGATAGACAAAGTCTGCTTCATCATACCGAAGAAGGCATCATCATCCATTTCTTTACGCGCTTTCAAGAATTGCTCTGCATCTGCACCTGCTACATAACGTAGAGTTGAGGTGCCATCTGTTGCTGCATCGTAAATGACATCTGCAACCAAGTCTGGTGTACTCATATTCGCAGGATCCATCATTTTTTCGAAGTTCCCCATTACACCGCCAACAAATGGATTGTATTCAGCTAAATTCTCATCATGTTGAAAATCCATAGATCTGCTACCAAAATCTGTAGCAATTGCACCTGGTTCAACCACTTTTACATGAATACCTAATGGAGCTAACTCATAACTCAATGACTCGCTAAACCCTTCAACTGCAAATTTGGTAGAGTGATATAAAGAGATTAGCGGGAATGTAATTTTACCACCTACAGAAGAAATGTTGATGAACATTCCGCTCTTATTTGCTCTAAAGTGAGGAAGAGCGGCTTTGGTTACATCAAACAATCCGAAAACGTTTACATCGTACTGACGTCTTATATTTTCATCTGGTGCAGATTCAAAAGTTCCCATTAAACCGTAACCAGCATTGTTTAATACCACATCAATTTTACCGAAACGTTCAATACCTTCTTGGATGGCACTGTTGATTGTAGCAACATCTTGCACATCTAGTTTAGTCACCAAAACATTATCTAACAGATTAAGCTCGGTTTCTTTTTCTGGTGTGCGCATTGTAGCGATAACGTTCCATCCTTCAGCTTGAAATTTTTCTACTGAAGAACGTCCAATTCCTGTACTACTACCTGTGATTAAGATTGTTTTGTTCATGATTCTGTGTTTTAAGTTCTAATCTAAGTTTGATAGTACAAATTTCCTTGATTTCCAGAATCTTGAATAACACAAAATAAGGAAGGGTTAACACAGAATCAAGAAACGCTACATTAAGATTCCCTTTTTCTCTTTGATAGGAGGGGGGATATCTTTTTCACCTAAAATCTCCAATAAATCGATTTCAATAGTTCTGCATAACGAGAGCATTGGAATATCGTTTGCCATACCTTGAAATGGGTTTTCGGAATAATCACCAACTATTTCCATTACTACATATACCCATCCAACCAGCATGGCTATTGGAATAGAAAGATATACACCCCATGTACCAAGATCCACCATCGAAGGGATTAAAGAAAAGGGAAATAAAACAATAAAAATGCCTACAAAGTACCTACTCACATTGGCGTATTGACGCGGAAGTGGGAACTTTTTAATTCGCTCATTTTTGCCCTGTAACGTATAGAGAGAACGAATTATATTCATTAGCTCCATGTGTCGGAAATCGTCTATAATGTTATCATCTCGTAATGATTTCAACGTTAGCGATTGCTCATTTAATATCTGAGTAGCAGTATTAGATGCATTGATTAAACGATCATGTTCGTCTTTTGGTAAAAAGTTTTTCAACTCAGTACGCGTAGTTTCATCGTCAACTAATCCAACACCGTAGGTTCGTTGATTTTTCTGCGCAAATTTTGCGGTATGTCCACCCTGATTTATGTGCTCCCAAGTAGTTGGAATGAGCAACTGACTGCGATGTGCATAGAGCCATCCTATTTGGCGATAAATCAGTAATTTCTTGATCTTTTTAAGATCTTCTTCTGAAATGTTTTTTTCGCGGAATGTGTTTGAAATAAAGCCATCAACGTAGCTAGCCCATGAACGGCTTTCGTTAACAATGCCACCCCATATTTTACGAGCTTCCCACATTCTGTCGTATGATTGATTGTTTTTAAAACCAACATAAAAGGCTACTGCAGTACCAATTACCGAAATAGGAACCCAAGGAATTTGGAATGTGATGAGCTCTAGATCATAACAAATAGCTATGCTTCCCATCATTAAAAAAAGCCAAACAAAATGATGTGCTGTTATTTTAAAGAAACCAACGAGTGAAATACTTTTTTGAACAATCATACCTGTTATCGTTGAGTTCCGAGATCGTAGATACCTTGAATGTCTTTTAGTACAGCAGCAAAGTCAATTTGTAAGTCAATCACCTTACCCGAGTATATATCGAATACCCAACCGTGGATTATTGGTGAGCCCTTTGTTAAATAACTCTTTTGAATACAGGCCATCTTTACCACGTTGATGCACTGTTCTTGCACATTTAATTCAACTAATCTTTTGTAGCGCTCTGTTTCATCAGAAATGGCGTTCAATTCATTGTTATGTGTTCTGTAAACGTCTCTAATGTTACGTAACCAAGGGTTTAATAATCCTAAATCTTGAGCTTCCATGGCAGCCTTAACACCACCACAGTAGTAATGTCCACAAACTACAATGTGTTTTACTTCAAGATGATCAACAGCATATTCTATAACACTAGCAGAACTAAGATCGTTGTTCGGAACAAGGTTGGCAATGTTTCTGTGTACGAACATTTCACCCGGTTTAATACCAGTCATTTTTTCTGCCGTCACACGACTATCACTGCAACCTATGTAGAGAATTTCTGGGCTTTGCCCTTCTGCCATTTTGTGGAAATACTCAGGATCTAAGTTTAATTTTTCTTCTACCCAAGCTTTATTGTTTTCGAATACCTGTTCGTAAAAACTCATATTTAAGAGACGTTAAATTCGTTTTGGTTTATAAGTCTAAGTTATTGTGTGAGAACTAGCAGTTTGAGCAAAAATGTAGATTTCTTTTTGGAATAGACAAACACAAATCGCGGATGTCGAATAATTTTCGGAATGATTTTGCAATAAATGTTGCATGGCTCTTTTTGGTTTATGTATTTGTTTGTTAGGTGTTTACTTGGGTTTGAAAAGCAATGGGAATAACAGCGAGTTGTTTATGGCTTTGTAATTAGAGGAATATAAGTAGTTTGGTTTCGGAGGTGTTACTAGAAACATTGGTATCATAAAATCACAGTGCAAGGCAAGGGTATAGATATTTTAAACTTGGGACTAGTAGTACTGTCATTTTGGTTAGCGCGTGAGTATCCTTATGGTTTGTTTCTTTTTGCGTATGCAATACTTGGGCCTATTCATTATTTAACCGAAGTAAACTGGATAAAGGAAAAGAAGTACTTCTTCAGAAGTGGACCTTGGCCAGTTGTAGCAGTGGTTTGTTCAGTACTTTTAGCTGTACCATTTTGGTTGTCTTATGCTATTACCTTTTTTGAGGTTGAATCAGAAAAACTACTGCAAATTGCTTCTGTGATAACCCAGTACTCTTTTGCCTTTCTCATCATTCCGCTTTTCTATGTTTTTAGAACCAAGAAAGATGACAATTACTCGTATCTATTGCTCTTAGCTGCGCTTGCAATTGGTATTGCCTATTTCTTTTCAGATTCAATGCTGCCTGTTTTGATTGGGACGTTGATTCCTACCTTGATTCATGTATACTTCTTTACGTTGATATTCATGTTGTATGGAGCAAGAAAATCGAACAACCATTTATCTTACGTTCCTATTCTTGGGTTATTAATATGTTCTGTTTGCATTTTTATTCTTCCTGTTAATGCTGACCTCTACAGTATTAGTGATAACGTAAAGTCGGAGTTTATTTCAAATGGTTTTTACAAGTTAAATACCAAGCTAAGAAACTGGATAGGAGTGTCAGATGGCCGGTCGTTCTACTTTTATGAGGAGTTTGAATTGAGAGTGCAAATGTTTCTGTCGTTTGCATACACCTACCATTACTTTAACTGGTTTGTTAAGACATCTGTAATTGGATGGCACAAAAAGATTGACTTTAAAAGTATCGTTGTAATTGGCTTGATTTGGGTTACATCACTTTCACTATTTGCTTATGACTATGCACTAGGTGTAGCCTTCACAATTTTTCTAAGTTATGTTCATGTAATCTTAGAGTTTCCCCTGAATGCATTATCCATAAAATCGTTGTTTGTATTGGATAGTCGAAAAATTGAATAACGTAGCTCAGTTTTCTGATTTGTTATCCATACTTTGGTCAGGGAGCAATTACTAAAGTAGATCTGATTTTGAAAGACAATTGGTTAGAACGTTTATCTGGTAAAATGAGGTCAGGCGCCTATGCTTTAGGAGCTGTTTGTATTACTTTAATTGTGCTCCATCCGGTATTAAGTGGTGATTGGGTTAATTGGGACGATCCGGTTTATGTACTACAGAATTCCTTTATTCATGATTTTTCGTTCTCGGGCCTATTGGAGTTGTTTAATCCTGCTAACAGAGTACTGGATACCTACACACCACTTACCTTAGTATCGTTTGCTATAGATTATAGAATAGCGCAAGATTCTCCTTCTTGGTATCATGCCATGAATCTGATTTTTCACTTACTCAATGTGTACTTGGTGTACTTTTTTACTGTTCGAATAACAAAACGTAAAGAGGTTGCATTTTTCGTGAGTGTGCTATTCGGTATTCATCCGTTACATGTAGAATCTGTGGCATGGATTAGTGAGCGAAAAGATGTACTGTATTCTTTTTTCTTTTTGTTTTCTGGAATTCAGTTTCTAAAATTTCTAGAATCAGAATTCAAAGATAGAACCGCATACGTCAGTTCGCTTTTACTCGGGTTGTTGTCTATACTGGCAAAGCCTTTGGGAGTTGCATTGCCGCTTGTTCTTAGCTTGGTGCTTTTTCTTTTTAATAAGCATAAAGACAGAAAAGCTTGGTTAAGCATACTGCCATTTTACCTATGTGCAGTGTTGTTTGGAATAGGAGCCACCCTTTTAATGGATGCAGACCAATTTGGCTATTCTTTAACGGATAGAACGCTGTTATCTGGACATGCACTTTGGTTGTATTTGCTAAAGAGTATTGTTCCGTTCAACATTTCGCATGATATGGGGCAAAAAATGCCTGGAAATGTTCCTGTGTTCTATTTTCTGACCACTGCTTTATCCATTGTTTCAATAGGTTTGGTATTGTGGTTCGGCAGAAGTAAAAAGCAAGTGCAATTTGGACTTCTATTTTTTCTTGCTACTGTGTTTTTTTCGCTCCACTTTCTAAAAGTAAATAGTGGTATTGCATACGACAGGTTTACTTATATCCCATTCATAGGTTTATTTATAGTAATCGGAAATGTGGTATATGATTTAATTGGCACAAGGAAGAATGCGAGTAAGTTGTTCTTGGCTATAATCACTCCAGCTGTTTTGATATATGGCTACATAGCTTTTGAGAGAAGTAAAGTGTGGCAAAATGATGAAACACTATGGACAGATGTGATTAAACACAATCCTCAGCATAAGTTTGCTTGGTGCAAACGAGCCAATTACTATGTTTCAGAAATGAGGCTTGAAGAAGCTATGCGAGATCAGAACGAGTGTATTCAACTCAATCCTCTAAGTGGAGATGGGTATGTAAATAGAGGAAACATCTACAAAGAACTCAAAAATTACGATAGGGCATTGTCTGATTATGAAGTGGCTATGGAGTTATCGCCAAATCAAGGATTGCCGTATTCATGTAGCGGTGTGCTAAAAGCCCAACTAGGCCGAATAGAGAGCGGAATTGTGGATTTGAATAAAGCGGTAGACTTGAACCCTGATGTTGGAGTTTTTAGAATTAATCAAGGTCTTGCATACGAACTGAATGGGCAGTATGATTTAGCACTAGATGCGTATTCGGCTGCAATTGAAGTAAATAATAAAGATCACTTGGCTCTAAAATATCGTGGTAGCTTACAGTTGGTATTAGAAAACTATGAATCTGCCTTAACAGATTTAGAATTGGCGGTAGAGTTAAGACCAGATTTTGCAGTTGCTTGGTTTGATTTGTCTAGAGTCAATTTGGCTTTGGGTAATAGAAACTTAGCATATAAACAGTACCGTAGTGCAGTTAATTCAGGGTATCCAAAAAATGTTGAATACGAATCAAGACTAAAGCGAGTTGAGATTTAAGCAGTTTCAAAGGGTACTATACCTAAAACAACAGAGTTTTCATGCTTAAGAATGCAGTAGATAAATATGGGTGGTTAATAGCAGTTATTGTAACGGCAGTAGCTATTTGGCCAACTTTAAACAACGGATGGGTAAGTTGGGATGATACTGCCATAATTAAAAATGGAACTCTTATTCAAGACCTAAGCGCTAACGGAATAGGTAGAATGTTGACAGAACCTCTATTGGCAAACTATCATCCAATAACCACATTATCACTTGCTTTGGATTACGCCATTGGAGGAGAAGATCCTAAAGTGTATCACGTTATTAATTTCATTCTTCACCTTTTTAATGTAGTTCTAGTATTTGTGTTTATAAAAGCACTATTCAAAGAACAACGAATCGCATTTTTTGCGGCTCTTTTGTTTGGTGTACATCCCATGCATCTGGAGTCTGTTGCACTAATTGCTCAACGCAAAGATTTATTATATACGGCATTTTACTTGCTGAGTATGACGACTTATGTGAGGTACGTAAATCGGAATGACTCGGCTAAAAAACAATGGTATTTCTTGAGTTTGGCTTTGTTTTTACTGTCTCTTCTTTCTAAATCTATGGCTGTTAGCTTACCACTAGTTTTGTTACTAATAGACGTATTGAAGGGTAGGGGAATTATCAAGGAAACTTTACTAGAGAAGGTGCCCTTTGCTTTCTTTTCTATAGTCTTTGCAGCTTTAGCTATTTACACACAATCAGATGCAGGAGCATTGAATACTCCAAGTGGCTTTAACTCATTGATAGTAGCATCTTTTGGAGTACTAGTATATACATTCAAGTTAGTAGCGCCAATTCATCTTTCAGCCTACCATCCGTATCCAGAGATATTCAATTGGTCTTTTCCGTGGTATTATTACTTAACCATCGTTTTTCCAGTTATTTTAGTGGGAGTAGGATATTATTATCGGAAGAAATCTAAAGAAGTTCTTTTCGGGATTTTATTTTTCTTGATCACAATTCTACCAGTAATACAACTTATTCCTATTGGTAGTGCTTTGCATGCAGAGCGATATACGTACGTGCCCTACATAGGTCTTTTCTTAAGTGTTTACTTCATTTTAAAGCACTATGCGAGTCAGAAAGTTGTGTTTTTAGCAATCACTGTATTTGCAGTTACAATGACGTTTACAACGTTTCAAAGAAGCTCAGTGTGGGCTAATCCAAGAACGCTTTGGACGGATGTTATCCAGAAATATCCCAATGACTTTTTTGGTTATTGGTCAAGAGGGAACTCTTATTTGGAAGGTAGAAATTGGAAAGCTGCGCTTGAAGATTATAAAGAAGCTCAAAAATTCAACCCGAAGTTTTCATCCATAAATATGAACATGGGAGTGGCCTATCTCAGTTTAGGAAACGTTGATGAAGCTTTTAAACAGTACAATACAGCAATAAAGAAAAATCCAAAGTCCGTAAGTGCTTTGATGAATAGAGGTATGATCTATTTTGATATGGATATGTGGACTTCGGCCATGTATGACTTTAATGCAGTATTAGAAATAGACCCAGCTAATGCGTCAGCATTAACACATAGAGCGGTACTCCATAAACGAATGGGAAACTATGAAGAAGCTATTAGAGACAATTCAGTAGTCATATCAGTCAACCCAAATTCACCTGGGATTTATTATAACAGAGGGTTTGTTTATTACCTATCAGATGAGAAAGAATTGGCATTGAACGATTTTTCAAAGGCAATCAATCTAGATCATAAACATGCCGCAGCACATTATTGGCGATCAATCTGTTCTCTTGATTTAGGAGATACAGTTGCTGCAAAGCAAGATTTATTGATTTCTATGGAACTTGGGCATCAGGCTGATGAAGAATACCTTAGGGTATTTGGATTGAACTAGACTCTCAGTTTTAATTTTGAGTAGATTGTAGTTCGCGATAGATTTCAGTGGCCATTAAAGAATATCCAGCTTCTTTAAAATGATCATCATAATTCCAGTATAGATGGTTGCCGTTTTTCTCTTCTTTCAATATGGTATTGTGTAAGTCAATGAGGTGAATGTCTAGCTCCTTGCAATCTTTCACGAGTTGCTTTCTATGGCCACTGTACGCATCTGAAGTGAGATCCCATTCATCAGAACAATCTTGCAGGCAATAAGATCGCTCAAAAGGTAGGTAGTGCTTCGTTACCTGGTTTCTGTAAGGAACGTATACAATAGACAACTCAATAGATTGATCATTTAGAAATCGCTTCAAGAATTCGAGTTCTTTTTTAAACGATACAGGTTCTTTCAACATTTGTTCTTGATACACCAATTGATTGTAGATGAAACAATTAAAAGCCCCATTCTTCATCACTTCAGCAACCTCATTACTAACGTGTTTTTTTAGCGTTTTTTCATCATCAGTCCAAGGGTTGTTAGAAGCAGGTACAGCTGGAATTAACGACCTCGTTTTAGTACTAAATCTAGAGAGTATAGGTCTTTCTGCCACAGCTTGTTGTACCAACTCTATTATTCTTGGAGTGTACCCATTGTAGTATTCTGGTAGTAACCTTGTTTCAGGAATAGTGATTTGCTTAGTAGTGAAATCGTTAGCATATAACGTAAGTATAGCATGGTCAGGCTTAAATATTGGAACCGCATCAACAATTAAGTTGAGGTAAGAATTCATACCAACGCCCATCATGCCTGCATTAAATGCTTCGATTTTTAGACCATTGCTGTTTGCAAGATTTTGGAATTTTGAAACCATGTCTTTGCCTTGAACAGCCATAATACCTTCTGTAAAGCTGTCACCAAAAAACATGTATCTCTTTTCATGGGTATGTTTTTCAATTGCCCATTCTTGATCTCTAAACCCATACATATTCATGTAATGGCTAAAAACTACAGGGGTGTCAAGAGAAGATTGCCAGGTCCAAGTAACATTCCTTAATGGCGAATAACTGGTTGAGGTAGTTTTAAGATGAGTGTAGTTGATTCTGTCGAAATTGCTCAGTTCTGGTATTGGAAAGAACAAGCGAAAAAGAAGCTCTTGAATCATCACAACTACCGCAACATAAGTGGAGTACTTAATAATTTTTGTGTTCAGTTGTGAGAGCTTCATGCCGTATATATTTGTGAAAGCAAAAAGAATCAATTATTTGTGACTGCTCCTCAAAATACAGAATTACATGACGACTTCACTTCGTGATACATTAATTGTGGTGGGAGGAGGAGTTACAGGGCTTTCTGTAGCTTTTATTGCGGCACGCGCAGGAAAAAAAGTAGTTGTTTTAGAAGGAGCTCCACAGGTAGGGGGGCTTCTTTGTACTACAGAAGTGAATGAAAGGCCCATAGAAAAGTTTTATCATCATTTCTTTACGCACGATGCAGAGTTATTTTGGTTGCTAAAGCAGTTGAATAGTACTCATTTATTGGAGTTCAAAAAAGCTTCAATGGGCATGTATTCTAATCAGAAGATATTTCCATTTGGTGGGGTGATAGATTTAATCAGGTTTAAACCTTTAAGAGTGTTAGACAAGATTAGATTTATTGCTACAACATCGTATTTAGGACTTTTTGCTGATTGGAGAAGTTACGAGTCCATTTCTGCTGAAGAATGGCTTAAAAAATGGGCTGGAGAGCGTTGTTACCATTTTATATGGCGCCCTTTGTTCGAATCCAAATTTGGAAAGTATAGCCACAACATACCCGTTTCTTGGATGGTTGGAAGACTCCAACAACGCATGCGATCTAGAAAGAAGGGGAAAGAGGAACTTGGAGTTATAAAAGGGAGCTCAAAAGAACTGTTAAAAGCACTGGAAGCAGCGTTGCAATCAATGGGAGTAGAACTGGTTGTAAATGCTAAAGTAGATCAGCTACAGGTGACGAACAATAGTGTTAAAGGAGTCAAATTAGTAAATGGAGAGGAATATAAATCAGAGAATGTAATACTCACCGTTCCATCTCCAATAGCAGGTAAGTTAATCGGAACTCACAATCTGAAGCTGGCAACGGATCTAGGAAATCTAGAATACTTTAAAGCTACCTGCGCTATTGTTGAGCTGAAAAGTCCGTTGAGTGATCAGTATTGGTTAAATATAGCAGATCAAACACTCACTACAGGCGGAATAATAGAACAAACCAATTTGGTGTCGCAAGAAGAGTATAATGGCTCTAGCATTGTTTATTTGAGTAAGTATTTTACCGAGAAAGATGAGTTTTCAAGTCTTTCAGAAGAGGAGAAAAAGCAATTGATGCTAGTGGATTTGAAAAGTGTGTTTCCAGCGTTAGAATCTAAACAGATTTTGAGTGTTCAGATTCATTCATCAAATTTTGCCGCTCCAATTTGTGAATTGAACTTTTCTGAAAGAATTATTGACGTTCAGTCATCAATAAATGGACTCTATGTTTGCAATATGCAGCATGTTTATCCTGATGAGAGAAGTATAAATAACGCTATCATAACTGCTGCAAAAACGTGTGAGTTAATAGGGGTTAGTAATTCGTATTTACCCCCAAAAAGAAAAGTGCTACCAGGTAGTGTAGGGTTTAACTAAGATGATTAGGTTGATAAAAGAGCGAAAGAAGGACGTGACAACAATTCTAGGCATAATGAGTATTGTGCTATTGTTGATTGCAATGTTTTTTCCTGATAAACTTTGGGGTGTACACTATATCGCGTTTTTACCAAAACCAATTGGCTATGCTATTCTCGGTAGTTTAATAGCTATTTTCTTAGTAAGTGAATTTTTTCCAGTTGATAAATATATACATAGGGTTAGTGTAGCTAAAAAGACTGAATTTGTAGTAGTTTTTTTAGTCGCATTAGTAGCAGGAGTAGTATATTATAGTTTTCCTATTTGTGCCAATGTGTATGGAGATACGGAGCTATTTAGCAGAATGATGGGATTTTCAACAGATCAATTGATTCCGTTGTATGCTGAAAATCTTTTTTCGCTAGATGTATCTTCTCCAAAAACAGGTAATCTAACCGTATTAAGCGGAGTTAGGTTGCTTTCGTATTACTTGAACATTTCCCATCAAGAAGCGTATCAACTGGTTGGAGTAGTGTGTGGTTTTTTATATGTAGTGTTGTGGGGTGTTTTTACTACTAATTTTTTCGAAAGAACGACAACCAAAATAGCGCTTTTTACTATTGGAGTAGCAGCGCCATACACTCAAATTTTCTTTGGTTATCAAGAAATATACGCCCCATCGGTACTTACATTTACCATGTATTTATGTGCTGTTGTTTATTTCTTTAACACTAGAAAAAAGGTGCACTTTTTGTTAATAACAGTGTTGTATTTTCTCTGTCTAAAATCACATTCTTCAGCATTCTTATTAATGCCAACTTATTTGATGGTAATTAGCAATGGTTTTGCTAACGGAATACTAAATAATACATTTCTTAAGTCTTGGACGAGAGGTTTGATGTTCGTTATATTGCCTATTTTACTGCTTGGAGGAGTTGTTTACTTTTTTGTATTGGAAGCACATTCAGAGCCGCGTTTTTTGGGAGAGGATGTTGATATCTATACA
>DIYR01000203.1 GCA_002429085.1 Flavobacteriales bacterium UBA6049 | reverse complement strand
TGTAACTATCAATGGCTACAGCTTGAAAAGGAGTGATTACCGGAAGGCTTCTGAGGTCGTCTAAAGAAGCTTCATTAACGTTGAGTGGATTTTCGTAATAAAAAGAAAGTTCGTCAAATAGCGTAGTATAATCTAGGTCATCGCGTTCACTTTGTTCTGCAATGAACTCGATGCGCTGCTGAATGATAGAAGTCTTGAGATCTTTCGATTGTTGTCCAATCGAAAGAGTTGAAATCAACAATGCTATGATTACTAGAATACCATATGGAAAGAATCGCATCATTTAGAAACGATATTGTAATGATGCCTGTGGGCTGTATCCCAATACACTGTGGTAGTTGGCAGCAACATCAATTGATAATCCACTAATTTTGTACCCTAGTCCAAATGAGTTGCTAAATGGTTGAGTATTGATACCTCCTCTAACTGCAAGTTTCTCAAAAAAGGTATACTCCGCTCCAAGTTTAATATTGGCGTCTTGCTCTAGCGACTTTTCAACTTCCGCATTTCCAACAAATTCTTCAGAAAATTGAAAACCAGCTCCTAATCGGATAATCATAGGGATATGCTCATTGTCGTAATCAGATACTTTGGCGTAATTCAAATTGAAAATGTGAGCTCCTAGAGAAATCTTATCTGTTAACTTAGCTAAAACTCCAACCTCGGTTGTAAGTACGTTTAGTCCATCGTAATCATTGGCACCAAAAGCAATATACTGATAGTTCACTTGTGCCCCAATACTAATCTCTTCAGCTAATTTCATGGCGTAGCCTAAACCGAATTTATTGTCATTGTATTCGCTGTATCCAAATTGCGAAACGTTAAGAGAAACCGTTCCGAACTTTTTTAGCTTAATAGCACCTACGGCCCCTTTTTGAGCTAGATTGTTGGTTAAGAATCTACTCTCATAACTTACTGCTACTGCACTTTTTTCAAGAAAGCCAAGTGCCGCTTGGTTATGATGAACCGCCCAAACGTCCACGTTTGTAACAGAAGCATGTCCCATGGCAGCAGATCTTGCTCCCATGTGTGGATTACCTATTTGAGCCATTAAAAGCCCAGGTAAAAGCACAATAAGTATGGTTGATAACCATTTCATACGCTATCAGATTGTGACCAAAGAAAATGGTTTGAAGCAGTAGTGACTAGAGGAGCTATGTTATCTTAAGATTACCAAGTTACTACATGTCAGCAGCCGACTGCAGTACTTTCTCTTTTAACTCTTCTTTGTAAGCTGCAATTCTAGCCTGTATATCAGCATCAAATGCTCCAACCATTTGAGCAGCCAAAATACCTGCGTTCTTTGCTCCGTCTAGGGCAACAGTAGCTACTGGAATACCACCTGGCATTTGCAAAATGCTTAAAACAGAATCCCATCCATCTATTGAATTACGAGATTTTACGGGTACACCAATTACCGGAAGAGTAGTTAGCGATGCAGTCATTCCCGGAAGATGAGCTGCTCCACCAGCACCAGCTATTATTACTTTCAGACCTCTATCTGCAGCAGACTTAGCATAGTCATACATTCTATCTGGAGTGCGATGAGCACTTACAATAGAAATTTCGTAAGGTACTTTTAACTGATCTAAAATGTCTGCGGCTTCTTGCATAATAGGTAGATCTGATTTGCTACCCATGATGATTCCTACTAAAGGCTGGCTCATTTTGATTTGATTTTGAGGGTGTCTTTTACTTGCATAGCGAGTGATTTAGCAGTTTCTAGATCAGGATTTGTAACAGTTACATGTCCCATCTTTCTGAATGGTTTGGTTACTTTTTTTCCGTATAAATGGATATAAACCCCAGGAAGACTTAAACACTTTTCAAGTCCTTCGGCCACTACATCACCCTGAAATCCTTTTTCTCCCAGCACATTCACCATTATGCTAGGCATGGTAATATCTGTACTTCCCAATGGTAAATCTAAGATGCTACGCATATGCTGAGCGAATTGTGAAGTGTAGTTCCCTTCAATGGTTTGATGGCCACTGTTGTGAGGTCTTGGGGCTATTTCGTTTACAAGAACTTCTCCCGATTTATCTAAGAATAACTCAACGGCTAACAATCCAACAATTTCCAGTTTTTCAGCAACAGATTCTGCTATCTCTCTAGCTCTTGTTTCAATCGTTTCAGAAATGTTAGCTGGTGAGAACAAGAAGTCTACCAAGTTGGCTTCAGGGTTAAATGCTAATTCAACCACTGGAAATGTTGTCATTTTTCCGCTAGGAGTTCGAGCAACAATAACAGATAGCTCTTTATCTAGGTCAACGAATTTTTCGAGTACACTAGGTGCATCAAAAGCAGCGTTTAGTTCTTGATCGTTTCGCAATGGAGTAACCCCCTTACCATCATATCCGCCTACACGCATTTTTTGCATAAACGGAAACTCACTTCGGTATTGATTTATATCTGCCTTAGATGCTATTAAATGAAAATCAGGAGTGGGAATATTATTCTCAGCATAAAACTCCTTTTGTAACCCTTTATCTTGGATAATGCGGAGAGCTGATGGTTGGGGATAAACCTTAACACCTCTTTTTTCTAACTCTTCTAAAGCGTCAACATTTACGTGCTCAATTTCAATGGTAACTAAGTCTTTGTCTTTACCAAAAGCAAGAACAGCATCGTAATCCTTCAAGCTTCCATTGGTAAATGAAGAAGCGATTTCCTTACAAGGAGCATTCGGATCTGGATCGAGAATATGAACTGATAAATTGACATTAACAGCTTCTTGAATAAACATTCTTCCGAGCTGTCCTCCTCCTAAAATCCCCAATCGAAAAGATTGATCGTAAAACGCCTTACTCATGCGCCAAAGATAGGATTTTGACTTGCCTGCAATAGGGTCTTTTGCGAAGTTGTACCTTCGCAGCCTTATACAGTATTGTATGGCATCTATCCAGTTAAAAGACCGATTTTTTGATGTGTTTCTCAGCGAGGAAGAAATTCAAGAACGCATCGTAAAACTTGCGAATCAACTCAATGAAGAATATGCTGGTGAGTCGATTCTATTTATCAGTGTGCTGAACGGTGCATTTATGTTCACTAGTGATTTAATGCGAAGCATCTCATTAGACTGTGAAGTACAGTTTGTGCGCTATAAGTCATACGAAGGAACATCTTCAACTGGTGAGGTAAAAGAACTGTTAGGTGTGCCAGAAGAGGTAGAAGGACGACATGTTGTGGTAGTAGAAGACATCGTGGAAACAGGAAATACTATTGAATACTTGTCGAAAAAATTGAATTTGAAGAATCCTGCCTCGGTTAAATTTTGTGCACTTTTGTTTAAGCCCGAACAATACCATAAATCCATCGAAATCAATTACACAGCCTTCAACATTGGAAGTGAATTTGTTGTTGGATATGGTCTTGATTATGATGGAGCGGGACGAAACTTGAGAGATATTTACAAAGAGACAAATCAGAAGTAACCATGTTGAACTTGGTATTATTTGGCCCTCCAGGAGCCGGAAAAGGAACTCAATCAGAAAACTTAATCAATAAATACGGCTTAGTTCACTTATCTACGGGAGATATCTTCCGCGCCAATATCAAAGGCGAAACTGAACTAGGTAAATTGGCGAAAAGCTTTATTGACAAAGGAGATTTGGTACCAGATGAGGTAACAATCAAAATGTTGGAAAGTGAAGTGAATAAGCACGAAGATCCGAAAGGATTCATCTTTGATGGTTTCCCAAGAACAAGTGCTCAAGCTAAGGCATTAGATGCGTTCTTAACTTCAAAAAACACACAGGTTAATTTGATGTTAGCTCTTGAAGTTGAAGACGAAGAATTGAAAAAGAGATTATTAGAGCGTGGTAAGGTAAGCGGTAGGTCAGATGATCAAGATGAAACGATTATTGAAAACCGTATTAAAGAATACAACGCGAAAACAGCTCCATTGAAAGAATTCTACACTGCGCAAAACAAGTTTGTAAGCGTAAATGGAATTGGTTCAATTGAAGAAATAGCTGGTCGTTTGTATGCAGCTGTGGACGCTGAACAATAGAAAGTATACTGAGTGTCATTACACAAGAAAAACCGTAAAGTACAAGGTTCCAACTTTGTAGATTACGTAAAAATCCATTGTCGTTCTGGTAAAGGAGGAGCGGGGTCTGCGCACTTGCGTACAGAAAAATTCGTTCCACGCGGTGGTCCCGATGGGGGCGATGGCGGTAGAGGTGGACATGTGATTTTGCGCGGAAATGAGCAAATGTGGACACTTCTCCACCTTAAGTACCGTAAGCACGTTGCGGCTGGAGATGGTCAAAACGGAAGTAAGCAAACCAGTACTGGTAAAGATGGGCAGGACGTAATTCTAGATGTTCCGCTTGGCACCGTTGCTAGAGATCCTGAAACAGGTGAAGCATTGTTTGAAATAACAGAGCATGGCGAAAAACAAGTCTTGCTAAAAGGTGGTAGAGGTGGATTAGGAAATGCACATTTCAAAACATCTACCAATCAAACACCTCGTTATGCGCAACCAGGTGAAGAAGGATCGGAAAGTTGGAAGGTACTAGAGCTAAAGATTTTGGCAGATGTAGGGTTAGTAGGATTTCCTAATGCAGGCAAATCAACCTTATTATCAGTAATTTCTGCGGCTAAACCAGAAATTGCGAACTATGCCTTCACTACCTTGGTTCCTAACCTAGGTATGGTATACTATCGTGGCGATAGAAGTTTTGTAATGGCAGATATACCCGGAATTATTGAAGGTGCATCTGAAGGAAAAGGCCTTGGGTTAACTTTCTTACGACACATAGAAAGAAATGCTGCTCTACTGTTTATGGTTCCATGTGATGCAGATGACATTGCAGAAGAGTACCACATTCTATTACGAGAATTAGAAAAGTACAATCCAGAGTTAATGGATAAACGTAGGATGTTGGCCATTACGAAAGCCGATATGCTAGACGAAGAATTGAAAACCGAAATTCAAGCCGTATTGCCAGAAGGAGTGCAAACACTATTTATATCCAGTGTAGCGCAGCAGGGAATTACGGAATTGAAAGATGAGTTGTGGAAACTAATCAATGAATAAATCATGATTGAGCAACTGAATCAGTGGGATACAGAATTGTTTCTAACATTAAATGGGATACATGTCGATTGGCTTGATCCCATTTTTTGGTTCATATCAGGTACCAAGTCTTGGATTCCGTTTTATGCATGGTTGCTTTACATGATTTTAAAGAAAGACACAGCTCACTTTAAACAAATAGATTGGCGATTAATCGCTGGCTTAGTAGTTTCTGTAGCATTACTTATTACTACAGCAGATCAATTAGCGAGTGGATTATTGAAGCCATTAGTTGGTCGATTTAGGCCTTCTCATGAGCCGAGTATTGAAGGATTGGTGCACTTGTTACTCAATGATAATGGAGATTTCTATAGAGGTGGGAAATATGGATTTGTATCTTCTCATGCGGCCAACAGTTTTGCATTAGCCGTATTTGTGAGTAGGGTAGTAAAGAAGAGGTGGCTGACTTATCTACTTATTGTTTGGGCTGTACTTGTAAGTTACTCTCGTATCTATTTAGGAGTACATTATCCAGGTGATATTATAGGAGGAGCGCTAATCGGAATAGGAGCGGCTTTTTTATGGAGTGAGTTATACAGCCAATTTAAATTAAAGATGAGGCTTAACTTAGCAGGATGAGCATCAGCACATTTATAGCAGTTTTTGTTGGAGGTGGACTTGGATCACTAGCTCGATTTGGAACCTCATTATTGATTGTTCGCTATTTAAAATCATCTCTTCCTATTGCAACAATTCTTGCGAACCTTTTAGCATGCGTAGTACTGATTTGGGCGGTAAATGAAATAGCTATAAATAATAAACCAACATGGTTTAGGCCACTTATTATGGTAGGGTTTTGTGGAGGATTCTCAACCTTTTCAACCTTTAGTTACGAAACACTTCTACTTTTAAAAGGACAAGAATTTGGGTGGGCAGTTGCCAACGTACTAGTAAGTGTGTTACTATGCCTATGGGTGATGTGGATGCTGTATAAATCTCCTTTGGTTTAGGCCTTAAGTGTATTAACTTATCTTGCTCCTTGCCGCTAGTGGATGGTTAGATACAGGTTTCAATCTGTTCATGTTTTCAATCATTACCTGCTTTCCTTGCTTTTCAGCAATCATGCTGTAACGCATAAGATGAACCACTACAGTATGATCTATGTAGGATGCATTTTTTACATCTACAATAAGCGTATCAGCAGATTTTAGTGCTTTATCCATGCGCGATTTTAAAGAGAGGTAATTAGAGAATATCAGTGCTTTAGACAAAGTCAAACGAGTTGTTGAGTTTTCGTTGTTTTCAATTACAGATAGTTTGAAGAAACTAACGAAAGGCACTCGTTTGATAAGTAGGATAACATACTTACTAATTATTCCTGTTGCAATACCTATGATAAGATCCGTAGCTAATACTGCTATTAGAGTAATAATGAATATAGATAATTGGAGAAAACCAATCTGATACATTTTTAGAAATTCCTTAGGAGAGGCAAGCCTAAACCCAGTAAACACTAATATGGCCGAAAGTGCTGCAATAGGAATCATTTCTATGATGGTTGTTCCAATTAAAACGTAAATCAATAAGAAACTTCCATGAAAGAAATTAGCCCATTGCGTTTTTGCTCCGTTGCTCACATTAGCCGAAGAACGAACTATTTCAGAAATCATAGGTAAGCCACCAATTACGGCTGCAAGCGATGAGCCTAATCCATTAGAGAATAAATCTTTGTCTAAGTTAGAAGTTCGTTCGTACGGATCTAGACTATCTACCGCTTTTGCACTCAATACGGTTTCAATTCCCGATACCAATGCCACGCTAACCACGGCACTCCAGAAAGCTATCTCCCCAATTTTATCAAATGAGGGCCATTGTAAACCTCCTTCACCAAACAGCCTAGATGGCATATCTACCATTTGTACTCCTTCACTATCTATAAACTGTACTAATGGAACGGTAATTAACAGAACCCACAATGGACCAGGAATCATACGAAAGGGTTTCCACTTAATAAATGGGTGGACTATCAGTATGGTTAAGGCAATCAAGGTAATTCCAAATGTTAATGGATGTAGTTCTAGAAAAGCAGCGGGAATGGCAGTGGCAACGCCAAGTATAGATCCTTTAGGAGAGGTAACACCAAGAGCAGGAAATAGTTGTTTGATGATAATAATTACTCCAATGGCAGCAAGCATTCCATGGACTGCAGCTGGCGGAAAATAATCACCAACCTTTCCAACCTTCAGTAGCCCAAATAGTGCAACAAATGCACCTCCAATTAAGATAGTACCCAAGGCATGGGGGTAACCTGCAAAGCCAGTCTCTACACCAGCTCCACCTAGCGATTCTGCCGCCCCAAGTGTTATCACAATAAGACCTGCAGCCGGACCATTGATTGTAACAAAAGTGCCGCCAAACCTAGAAGCAATCATTCCACCTACAATGGCTGTAATTAATCCTGCAATCGGAGGGACTCCTGAAGCAAATGCAATACCTAAACACAGAGGTAAGGCAATGAGCGATACACTGAATCCTGCAGCTAAATCGTCTTTAAAGTGTGCTTTTAAACCTGCCCATCCTGTCTTAGGATGTTGATGTGTAGAATCCCCTTTCATAAAACGCAAAGATGATTCAAATTTTAGTTGAACAAAACCAGTGATATTTCCTTTTACATTTGATAGTAGAGCAAGTTGAAATTTATTTAACACTTACTTAAATGATAGTATTACTATCTAAGTGAGTTGATCAATTATATTTGTTGGCAGATTTTTAAGTATGATCCAAATTACGCTCAACGAAAAGATTTTTGTGAAAGACCCACTTGATACAGAGTTAGGGAAGCGAATTATCTTTTCTAGTATTAATTTAATAGATGAATTAGGCTTTGAAGCCTTTACTTTTAAGAAATTAGGATCGAAGATTAATTCGACTGAAGCTTCTATCTATCGTTATTTTACGAATAAAAACCAGTTGTTAAGTTACTTGATTAGCTGGTATTGGAGTTGGCTGCATTACCAACTTATTTTCCAAACAAATAACATTAATGATCCGCAACAGTGCTTCAGAATTGCTTTGCGCTTATTTACTGAACCTATTCAAATGGATGACTCGTTCAAGCACGTAGATGAACAAGCCTTGCATAGAATTGTAGTGAGCGAGTCCTCAAAGGCATATCTCCGTAAAGAAGTAGATAAAGACAACAAAGATGGGTATCATTCTAGTTACAAAAGACTAGTAAAAGCCGTGGCAGACATAGTTAGAAAAATGAATCCATCATACCCATATGCAGAATCTTTAGTCTCTACTGTAATTGAAGGAGCGCATCATCAGGCATTCTTCGCAGAACACCTACCAACACTTACCAATGTCAATCAATCAGGAAACTCGTTAGAAGAGTTTTTCTCGCAACTTGTGCTTAAAACCATTCAATAAATATGGATTTTCTAAGAACACATACGGCTGATCAAACTTTTGAGGGGAAACCCTTCAAACGTTTGGTTACAATGCTTAAGCCAGACCGAAAAGAAATAGGCTACATATACATTTATGCCATTTTCAATGGTTTGGTAAACTTGACTCTGCCGCTAGGTATCCAAGCAATTATTGGATTGATTATGGGTGGAGCACAAATTTCAACCTCTTGGATTATCCTCGTGGGAATGGTATTAATTGGTGTGGCATTTACAGGTGGGCTGCAAATCATGCAGCTATATATTACTGAGGTATTACAACGTAGAATTTTTGCACGTTCATCTTTTGAGTTTGCACACCGTATTCCATTGTTTAAGAGCGAAGTGGTTAATAAATATTACCCACCAGAATTAATAAACAGATTCTTCGATACCTTGACTATACAAAAAGGTTTGCCGAAGATGTTAATTGACTTTTCGTCATCTGCCATTCAAATTGTTTTCGGTCTACTTCTTCTTTCGTTTTACCATCCATTCTTCGTGCTTTTTGGTTTACTTCTCGTACTAATTTTAGTGATCATCTTCTATTTTACAGGACCTCAAGGTTTAGAAACCAGTCTAAAAGAATCAAAGTATAAGTATGGCGTTGCTTATTGGCTAGAAGAATTAGCTCGTGTAATGTCTACCTTCAAATTAACGGGGAGTTCTCCGTTAGGTCTAGATAAAGTAGATGGTTTGGTGTATAAGTACCTCACCTTCAGAAGAAGACACTTTAATGTTCTTGTTTTTCAATATGGAAGTATTGTTGTTTTCAAAGTTTTGATCACAGCAGGGCTTTTAATTTTAGGAAGTATTCTCGTAGTAAATCAAGAAATCAACATTGGTCAGTTTGTAGCATCTGAAATCGTTATACTTATTGTGATTTCATCGGTAGAAAAACTCATTCTGAGTATGGAAACCATTTATGATGTATTAACTGCTACGGAGAAAATTGGGGCAGTAACCGATTTACCTATTGAAGAAGAAAGTGGGATTCGTTTTGCTGAAGTGGATGAAGGTGCTGGAATGCATGTAAAAGCATGTGGGCTTTCATATAGGTACGATGGTCAATATGGTTCTTGTTTGCAAGCTATAGATTTTGAAGTAAAACCAGGTGAACGAATTTGTATCAGTGGATTTAATGGATCTGGTAAGTCAACGTTGGTCAACTTGGTTTCGGGTTTGATGACCAATTTTAATGGAGATCTTGTATACAACGGAATTCCACAGGGCAACTTCTGTATTTCATCATTACGCGAAGCAATTGGAGATGTGCTCCCTCACGAAGATTTGTTTGAAGGAACCGTAGGAGAAAACATCACGATGGGGAAAGCTACAGTAACGGTGAATGATGTGAAAACAGCAGTAGAGTTAGTAGGGTTGAGTAGTTACATTCAGTCACTACCAAACGGATACGATACACCAATTATTGCTGAAGGAAAATCGTTCCCGAGATCAGTATCTAGAAAGATTAAACTAGCTAGAGCAATTGTAAACAAACCAAGATTGTTAGTGCTCGAAGAGTTTATGCATAACCTAGAGAGATCAGATCGTCAACACATTGCTCAATTGTTAACCAGTAAAGAATTTGGTTGGAGTGTAGTAGGTGTTTCTAACGATAGTGAATACGCAAAACGATGTGATCGAATCTACATCCTCAAGGATGGGAAACTGCTAGATAGCGGCACTTTTGCAGAGATTCAACAGAAACCATATTACAACGAATTATTCATTTAAAAATACCGTAAGCAATGCTGAATATATCTAAACAACAGGTTGATACGCAGGGTTTACAAACGCGGTATCGAT
The DNA here is from genome assembly GCA_002429085.1 of Flavobacteriales bacterium UBA6049. Taxonomy (GTDB): domain Bacteria; phylum Bacteroidota; class Bacteroidia; order Flavobacteriales_G; family Salibacteraceae; genus UBA6049. Next base: position 1,121 of record DIYR01000203.1, on the reverse strand, counting down.
CATTTAAAACACTTTCCGAAATTCAATTCGGAAGAATTCTAACCTACTGGTTGTACGCCATTTTTGGGGCATTTTTCTTCTTACTATTTATGCCCTGGACTCAGAATATCAGAACAACAGGAAAGCTCACCACACTTTATCCGAATGAGCGTCCTCAACACATTGTAAGTACGATTGATGGTAGAATAGAAAAATGGTTTGTGAGAGAGGGAGATTTCGTAGAAGCTGGAGATACCATTGTATATATATCAGAAATCAAAGACCAGTACTTTGACCCTGCGCTATTAGAACGAACTAACAAACAATTAGAAGCAAAAACAGCTTCAATTGAAGCGTATAATAATAAGGTTGAACAGCTAACGAATCAGATTTCTGCATTAGAAAAAATGCAAGTGCTGAAAACACAACAAGCCAAAAACAAAGTAAAGCAAAGCGAGTTGAAAGTTACTGCAGATAGCATAGCTTTTGAAGCTGCCAAGGTGAACTACGATATCGCTGTGGCGCAGTTTAATCGTCAACAAAAATTGTATGACCAAGGATTGAAGTCATTAACTGATTTAGAGAAGAGAAAGAACAACTTGCAAAAAGAACAGGCAAAATTCATCTCTACCGAAAGCAAATTATTGAGTAGTAAAAATGGTTTGTTGAATTCGCGTATCGACCTAGCAAATGTTACTAATGAATATGCTGATAAAATCGCAAAAGCTAAATCAGATTTGGCCTCAGCTCAGTCTATGTTGTTTGATGGAGAAGCTGGTCAAGCTAAGTTGCAGAACACATTGGCAAACTATCAGCAACGTGTTGATTTTAGATTCATTGTTGCCCCTACAGAAGGGTTCATTACTCAGGCAAAAGTAGAGGGTGTTGGAGAAACAGTAAAAGCAGGACAGCAGATTGTTAGTATCGTAAATAATAATATTCACAAAGCTGTTGAATTGTACGTAGACCCTGTTGATTTGCCTCTAGTGAGATTAAAACAGGAGGTTCGTGTTCAGTTTGACGGATGGCCAGCAATGGTATTTTCTGGGTGGCCAGGATTGTCATTCGGTACATTCGGTGGAGAAGTTGTTGCTATTGACAACATGATTAGTAGTAACAATAAGTACAGAATTTTAGTAGCT
>DIYR01000169.1 GCA_002429085.1 Flavobacteriales bacterium UBA6049 | reverse complement strand
CGACTTACAATCATGGCTACAGACAGCAACATCCGACATTCTAAAATGCAAAACCAAGACTGAACTAAAGGAGACTTGGGAATTTCATTATTCTGACCTTCAATCTATTAGCGTATCAATAGCAACTCAGCGTAAGGCAATAAGCAAAGTTAGAAAGGCTCTCGAAACCGCTCCCGACTCTGCCAGACTCAGAAAGCTGAAGAACTGGGGACTTGTCGAGACGAAAACACAAGTAGGAAACAATGGCAATGCACCGATTTTCAAAGTAAAGAACGGCATAATTACAATGGGAGAGAGTGAAGCCAAAGCTTACAAAGCAGAACTGGAAGAAAGGATAACAGACCAATCAAAGGACATAAAGACTATGAGAGCTGACCAGTACGAACAACTACTGTCTATCTGCCAAAAATGGCTCAATTCATCAGAATACAGCGAAAGAGCAGTAGCAATTGCAGCATTTACAGGCCGTAGAGCAGGTGAAATTCTCAGTACTGGAAAACTGAAGCCAACAAGCAGCGATACAGCTATATTTTCAGGGCAACTGAAGAAAGGCGAATCAAAACAAGAGCCGTACGAAATCATAACTACACACAACGCCCAACAGGTAGCTAAGTCACTAAAACACATACAGAAGGTAAAAAAGAGCGAATTTAGCGGAATGTCACTTGAAGAGATAGAACACAAGACCAATAGGCAATTGGCCGAACGGATGTACAAGCTTTTCAAAATGATAAACTGGGAGGATAGAACAAAACTCATGGATAGAGGTAGGGAATGGAATCCAGTAACAAAAAAGTACGATGGTGAAAAGCGTTATGAGAAAGTTCCAGACATTACATTCCACGATCTTAGAAAGCTGTACATAGCTTACTTACTGAAGGGAGAATCCAACAGGGAGCGAGTTAGGGAACTGTTAGGCCACAAAAAGACCGATACAGGCCGACATTATGAGAATTGGAGAATAGTAGAGTAGCAAATTAGCTACTCTCCTTCCCTGTCCAAAAATCGTTTAGATCATTGAATTTTCTTGAGAATAAAACAGACCTGTAATCATTCGCTCCAAGCTCCTGAAGATAGACCGTTGCTTCATCCCCTGCCCTGTCATTGTCAAGTATTAAAATAGCCTCGGAATATGGCTTTAGGTCAACTCTATTCTTCATTTCGACCGAATTAAGCACTATAGCAGTAAACTCTCTTAGATCGAGATTTAAACGGCCTTGCAAGCTCATTTCAACAAGCGTTAAGAAGTCAAAGAAACCTTCCATAACTACAGCCTTATTTCGTCCTGCTCCGATTATCGAAATATCCTTTCGGCCAATGCACACGGGAAGGTATTTGTTTCGCACCTCAAAGCCTCCTGTTTGATTCTGGAAGGCTATCCCGAAATATGTACTATCTCCGTTCCTGTAGCCAATTTCACGGCAATACTTCAGCAATACACGTCTACTTATACCTCTGGATTCTGCATACTGAAACAATGCCGAATGCTTAACCTCCGAATTTCGTGTTATCTCAACTCCTGAAGACTGTTTGTCTTCATGTCGTTCTGGAATCCTACAGCCTTCAAAATTCGATGTATCCAGTCGCTTCAAAGCATCACCCCTTGAGCAGCCAAAAGACTTTTGGGCTAAATCAATCACGTCTCCAAACTCTCCGCTCTGATGGTCTTTCCATCTTCGACCTTTATCAAAAATTGATACCGAAGCGTTATTCTCCCCACGCCACCAAGACTTAAACATGTCCACGCCTCTCTCACGTCCTGCCTCTCCTTTTTGCGTCCCCACTCCAATTTTATCAAGTAGGTCGAATATGCTTACACTTTCCTTTATTGTTGCTATGCTCATGGTTTAAAATGGTATGTCTTCTTTGTTAATTGGCTCTGGAACTCCCGACGGTTCGGGGCTTTCCTTTATCGGGATGTCCGTAATTACATCTTTATTCGGGATAATTTCCCCTGGCTTTTCCGTGTCCGCAAATTCGCCACTCGGGAATCCGTTTCTTGGCCCTGGCACCGGATCATGTTTTACCTCTGGTTCTGGGTGTGCCTCCCTATTGTCCCCCGCTGTTTTTTCTTCAGGTACATTCGGGGAATAAACCTCCAAACCTTCAGTAATAAAGCGGATCGCATCTTTCAAAACGTCCTGTTTTTCGCCCTTCCCTGCCTCTTGAGCTTCCGTCTCAAGCCTTTTGATAGCTTTCTTTAATGCGGCTGTGTATTTCTCATAAAACAGCTTTTCAAGGTCAGTCCCCAAATCCTTTGATACACGGGCAATATCAAATTTAAGATCTGTTACAATGCAGAACTCACCTTGCTTTAACGTTCTCCCCCCTGCCTCGTCACCCCTCAATTTAGCATCCGTAAACTTCAATAGGGTGCGAAACTTATCCATGTCCAACGTAGTGTGTTCAAGATAATAAACACCCCCCTGAGAAATCGTCTCCTTAGCCTCTGAGAACATTTCGGAAATCTTAAAAAATGAATAGGTATCCGAATTTTCATCCTTACGCCTCCTTATTAGCTGTTTTTTAATTCTATTGTATTCTTTTTCAACTTCCTTCAGCCTGTTTTCATCCCTTTTCCTATGCCTATGCTTATTCTCCTTCACCCTTTTCTTTATCTCGTTGATTTGCAGCAATAGAGCATCTTTCCTCTCGGTTAAATCAAGCATTACGCTCTCTCTGTAGTCGAATGACAAAAAGCTCTCTCCAACAGTTCCATCCTGTAAGCCAGAAAAAAACAATGCAACATCAGTAAGCGTCTGCATTGTTACCTTTAATCGCTTGCTCCCTTCGGTTATCGCTTTGTTTGCAAACTGATAAGCCTTATTGGATACGCTATTGTCATTCACAAGCAAAAGCCTCAATAAGATAGCATCACTCATTCTTACAGCTTGCTGAACTTGCTCTATGCCAGAAAACAAATTATCATCACGGTCTCCATTCCTCCAATCTTTATAAATGCGGTAGGCAAAATCAAAATCAACCTGTCCCCAAAGGCTTACCAACTTCAGCGACTCTTTTATGAATACATCAATAAACCACTTGCTTTTACTTGAGAAAAAATTTATTGCATCAAAAGCAGCCTCTTCCGATTCAAGAAAAAACGATTTATCAATAAAACCCGTTGTCTTGTAGTCCTTGGCCGTCTCTTTTATCCACATGGCCATAGCTCCTCTGTAATCTCCCCACAGTTTTATCATTTCGTCCTGAACATCGGCCTCGATATCTTCCCAATCCGACTTCGCCCTGTCTAATACTTCAGCATAATTAGGGATTCGTTCTTCAGCTTCAGCCCGAACTTTACTCCTAATCTGATCCTCACTCGTGCTAAATAAATATTCGTCAATCTCTGATAAATCAAAGTCCCTAACAGCCTCTTTTTTTCTGCACTTAGCAGATTCCAAATTTTTCGAGTCGAGAACTACCTTTGAAACTCGATCTCGGATCAACAGTTCCGAACCGTCCAATTTTCTGAACTTAAAAATGATCTTCGACTGATCTGGGTAATAACTACTGAATTCCTGCAAATACTGACCAAATGTCTGATGCTTAAGCTTCGCCCTGCGCACCCAATAGGCCACCTCGAAAGGATTGTTCTGGTTTACGGCCTTGCCAATCAGAGCTTTTATTTCATTATCGGTTTCCTCATTCGGATCAATCCCCATTGCTCTATCCGACTCATTTGCTTGTTTCCTAACATAATTCGCCCTTTTTTCTTCAGAAACATGATACCTCGGTTTGCGCACTAAAAATGCACGATGGAGAAACACTTCAGTTTCCGTAGTTCCTCCGTCTTTTATCACCCTTCGACCACGACTGATTACCTGTCTATTTTCGTCCGCTGCTATGTCTCTATCAATACGCATTGGATAAATACAATATCGCCTTAGTCCCTCACTATCTATACTTTGTGCCTGATGCAGAACACTTGTTACAAATGCCAAAAAAACATTGTCACCTAACATTCCGTCTTTTGAAAGGTTAAGTATGTTATCGCTCGTTTTTTTTGTCCTATCACCCGTAAAAGACTCAACATTAGCCCCCTTTAAAACTCCCAAGTCTTGTAGTATTCGAGTGATTTTGTAATGCATAGCCCTATCCATTACTGAAACCAACAGTATCTCCCTTGCCTTACTGGTGTTCTCTTGCCAAACGCTATAGATCGACTCAAGTTTATTCACCACATAAGACGCCAACTGTAGATATGGATAGTTTATGTTGGATTTGCTATTGGGCTGCACCGCTCTTAAATTGAAAATTACAGTTTCCTCAATGTTTCGTTTCCTTACGCACTTTATTGTAGTGTAGCTACTTAATTTCAACAAACGGGCTGTCTCCCTGTTCAATGTATCATCGGGCGTTGCGCTGATATAGAATATTGCATCAAAATAGTCTCGTATCGCTACCGACAATAAAGAGAAGCATTCCCTAAGTTGCGATTGTTGAGGTATAACATGCGCTTCGTCCACAAATGCAACCACCTGTCGCTTTAGCCTCTGTATGTAGTCAACAAGCGTAGTGTAGAATTTCTGGAACATATCGGGTGTAATTATGATAATTGACGTGTCCGACATTCCTGTAAATTCGTCCACAGAAAAACGAGACTCTATTTCTTCCATAGATAGCGATGCATCTATGGCGATAGCATCGTTCCGAATACCTTCGTACAAAGGATCGTGCATTAATTTTTTAGCTTCCTGCTGATAATTCGCTGTGTATTCGGTAAAGAATATTGCAAGTGAGTTATTGGACTTTGCATAACGGCAAACATCCTTTAAAGAAGATACTGTTTTTCCTGAAGCTGTGGGACTCCACCAGTTTACGAAAGTTGGCTGTGATTTATTGGTAGGACTGTAGGCAAGTTCGCTTAACCGTTTGATTAACGGGTTGTCTACACCCGCTTTTTCTTCAGCCTTGCTACGTTCCGAAAGGAAGTTGTCGAACTGGAAAGTTTCCACAACTTCTTTAATTCGGTAATCGAGTACCGAATTATTGCATTTGACTGTATTTTCATTATCTTTGCTCTCGCTGTGCATCCGAAATACTTCCAAAAAAGGTTCGCATTTCGGCTTAAACTAATTAAACTTACAAATAACTGAAAAACAGAATATTCAATAAATCTATTTTGTTTTGAAATGTACTTAAACGGTATTTAAACGTTATTTAAACTTCATTTAAAGATCGTATGTTTCTCACTTTTTGTATGTTTGTAATGTTGAAACTTGTACTTTTCGAATACGCACAAAGCGTTGTGTGATTCGTACAAATCAACATATTATAAGTTTAAGCCGTTGCCAGTAGTGTTATAGACAAGACTTAGAGGACTCATCAAACACACGCGGCATTATTTATTTTATTTATATCTAAACAATGCCGTGATTGCGCCAACAATCACGGTTTTTTTTGTTAGATGTAAATGGTCTATGACTTTTACTTAGTAATAATTTCCAAATATAGGCTTTTAAGTAGATACAATCCTATTATAACCAGAGGCAAGTATTAATAGTTTGTTTAGTATATTAAAGCCGTTAATCAAAGATAGCCTGTCCCCTTCTAAGTCATAATCACTCATCCTTAATAGGTTAAGTGAAACCTGATCCCTGAATTCATGTAGTGTTTTCAAATTCTCATCTTCAGACAAAAAGTTATCAACACGTTCTCGACCAGATACATCAACGCTTGTTTTCTGTGGTAAGAAAATCTCTCTCTCACACTCATTAACATATCTCTTGATGAAATCTATCTTTTCACGTCCTGCTTCCGCTACAGCATAAAAATGAATGCTGGCAGTTACTGCCTCGGATTCTATATTGGAAAGTTCGTTTCTGTCTGCAACAAGGTCTATTATTCCCGAAAGGAAGTCCAATGCGGTTTCCGCTTCTAATGATCTTTTTTCCATGTTCATCACCTTTCACGTATTACTCAATTATTGCTCTCCTGCAATTTCTTACTGTAGCTTCAGAACATCCGTACCGTTCTGCCAATTTTCTATTTGTTGTGAATATTTCACCTTGCGATTGCTGCATAATAGCTTCGCAAAGTTGCGGACGATGCGTAAGATAATAGTTTGCTGTTTTTGCGGTGCTCTCTGGTGTTTGGTTTTGAGTAGCACATTGTGAGTTAGTTTGTTGTAGATTTCGATTTTGGAAGCCTACAGGCTGCGGATTAGAGGTGTTAACGGGGGTGTTAACGGGGGGTAGGTTTAGATTTTCGCTATCGGGTGTTAACGGGTGCGAAATGGGTGCGCTTGCCACATCTGCGAATATATCGCCAGCCTTGCGACTGAATGTGTGTTGTAGATTTGCGTAACGACTTTTTACGTCTTCGTACATATTTGAAAACAAACCCCTCGCAAACTGCTCAATATCTTCATTTTCCGCGTTTTGCCGTTCGACTTCAGTATATACTTTTGCATAAAAGAAGGTTAACCCAAAGTTCGCAAACAGCTGAACAAACATCAATATGGCAACTACACGATAGTATTTTTCACCTTCTCCTTTTGCTTTGCTTTGATTTGCCTCTATTTTCGCCTTATAGTCAGCTTGAGAGGATTTTACCGCCGCTGCTTTGTTATTCCTCAGTTTACCAATGTTGTTTCTAATTTCAGAAATTTCAGTAAGTTGCGACCTTGTAAGCGTAGTTCTTTTTCCACCCTGCCAGCCCTGAGGGTTTTTTTCTATCCTCTCGATGGCTTTTGCTTGTTCGTTAATCTGAGCATCATAATCCAATTCTATTTGCTCTGCGTTCTTTTTTTCGGCCTTTTTTATACTTCCCGTGTCATCCGCCTTGGCCGTCTGCATCTGCTCAATACCATTTACGGAAACATAGAACGAAAGAGAAAATGAAGCCATAGCGATTAAGAGAGCCGAAAATGCAACGATTGGCCTTCTCCTGAGCAAGAACTTAAACCCTTTGAATAGGCTGGTGGCGTTAATGCTTTCAAGCAGAAAAAGCAATGTAATCGCAGAAAGCCAGCCTACGTAAAAATTACCTAATGCACCTATAACCAAATTAGATAGATAATTAGCCCCTGCATATATGGAAATAGCAGCCGTGAAGAACTTTAATGCCCAAACCGCATTAATTGCGACCTGCCATTCTTTGGCGAATGAATGAAATTTCATTGCCTTACTTGCACTACTCTCTATGCCAGCTTGAGAAAATTGCTGGAAAAATGGTAAATTTGCCATTGTAAAGTTTTTAAATGGTTTAATACTCTGTTGTAAAATTTTACTTCGCCCGCATTGGAGTCGCACCTCCTTTGCGGGTTTTTTCATTACTATAGATCAAGTAATGTCCTTAAGTCCTTTTCGCTAATCATGATTCGATTAGAAAAGCCTCTTTTGATTTTTTCAGCTTTCAGCCTGCTTTCTCGCACCCATCTACGAATAGTGTATTCGGACACACCAGCTATTTCAGCTGCTCGTTTAACTGTTATCATATCGTTTTTATTTTCACTTGACATAGGGCAAATATAGTAAATGTAGCAACATAATCAAATGTTAATACAAAAATAACAATGCTCAAGTTGCAAAAATGCAAATAAACGTATTTGTCCCCTAATTAAACCCCTATAAAGCTATGTTAATGAAAAACTTAATCTTGTTTTTTGCGCCAATAGTTACTTAGCCTTGGGAAATATAATATATACTATTATTAGTTCAGTCTGAATTATCATTGGCGCAGATTTAAAGCTTAATCATTTATTTAATAGTAAATTACAAGCTTTAATCTCGGGGACAATTATAAAATAGAGCCGTGGAAAGAAAAAGAAAAGTCGGTTCTGTGGACGGTTCGGAGGAGAAAGGTAGAATGGCTTACGCTTTACTATACCTCCTGAGTTTGGATTTTTATTGACGCAAAATTTAAGCTTAATAAGCTTATAGATAAAAAGTTATAAGCTTTAGAAAGTGTATTGTTAATAAAAATAGAGCCTTGGAAAGAAAAAGAAAAGTCGGTTTCTTGGATGGCTCGGATAAGCGGATATGATATAGTTGAATCTTCAGCACTCAAAATGCTACCAAAAATACAAATGATACACTTTTAGACTTCTGTAAGCTTCTCAACTTCAATTAGCTATCCTAAAATTCCGCGTCATTAAGTGTTTAGTCTTGGGAAATATAATATATACTATTATTAGTTCAGCATAAACACCTAATGACGCAAAAAATGAAGCTTAATGGCTTTATAAATAGATAACTACAAGCTTCAAAAAGTGTATCATTAATAAAAATAGAACCGTGGAAAGAAAAAGAAAAGTCGGTTTCGTGGATGGCTCGGATAAGCAAATACAGGTTGATATTGATGCAAGTTTGATCCTATTAGTTCAAAAAATGTCGATTTTGGAAAATTTCCTGCAACAAGTGGCCGTCTCGACCGTAACTAAAGGAGAGACCCACATCCTTTAGGTAGGATGTGGGTTTTTTGGTTTTCAAAACCCTTATTGTAAATAAAAAAGCGCCAAGGTGTTGCACCACCTTAGACGCCATTCTTTCACAATTTAAAACATAAATTATGAAGTCTAAAAAATCAAACAAAGCTAAGCAAAAGCATATTCAAAAGGTACTCCGCTTTATGCTCAACCATGGTACTCTGATTGCCCTAAAAACTGTAATATCGACTATTGTAGAGTCTGCCATTTAGCTTACGAACCAAAGGACTGAGAGGTGTACGCTTTAAAAGACTTTTGCTCCACTCAAATCCTTAACTTTCGACCGACAAAGATTTTCGGGTAAAGCTATGTTCTTGTACTTGGTACGGGACATGGCTTTTTTTGTTATTGAAAGATTGAAAATATAAGGGTTTTCACCTGTTCCCATTTTTGGATTAAGGCCAATACTGGAATAAGGATTATGGCCATTGTCAAATTTCGCTTTAGTCTCTGGTTGAAATATTTCATGATCTATAAGGTTTCAATTTCACATGAGTTCAATTATATATGAAAGGATACTATAACATTTTTCATATATTCCACACTGAAAAAACAGGAAACTCAAAATGAAAAAAGGGAAGACCGCCAAAATTGCACTAAAGGCATTACGTGAAGCAAGAGGGCTAACGCTTGAGCAGGCCGAAAAACTAACTGGTTATAAGTCTTTTGATATTGAAAGGGCTGAAAGTGGGTCTGACGAATCAGTATGGGAATGGATGGAGGACTATGTTACAAAGTTGGGGTTTGATATTCAAGTAATTTCTAACGAGTAAACATCTGTAAAATGGAGTGGATTCGAGCTAAAGACGCTGCTATACTGGTAAATAGATCGCCAACAATCATTAGTCGGTTTGCGAAAAAACACGAAACGAGTAAACATGTAAAACGGGAAGGTCGATTTGTGTTTATTGACAAGGCTTTTGTTCTCTCCGAATACCCCCCTGAGTCCACAAGTGAAATTCATCGAGTAGACACAAGTAAACCCACAACTACAACACAACCCACTAATAACGAAAAACTTAATGAATTAAAGGCTACTGTTGAGTTTCTGATCGAGTTGCAAGCAAGAACCGAAAACTCACATGATGACCTCGTAGGTGAAAAAGACCAGAGAATTGCCGACCTGAAAAGACAAGTGGATCAACTAATGCAACAGGTAGAGCAACAGTCAAAGCAAATGGCACAACTTACCGAACGCTACACGCAAGATCGCCATGAGCTAAATACTATAATTCTGGAACAGTCTCGAATTATAGCTGGATTACCTCCCAAAATTGACACCCCCAAAGGTTAAATTACATACCCGTACACATACATCAATAATCTAAAACTCAGATAAACAATACAATAACGCATTGTCCTTTGCTATTTGCATATCGTTTATCAAATTTCTTCAGGTTTTCATCAAACTTTCTGATTTAACGGAATACATAATATAAGGGTTGATTGATTGAAGTCTTAACCCTATTCATATATGTATGAATTTCGGGTCCAGGTGTGCCTATTGAATTTAGGAGGTGAAAACTTGTTTAAGGAGACGAACCAACGGCCGACTTTTCGAAAATAGTTATAGAAAAGATTCATCATAGAGCTGTGTCCTTTTTTATTTCATATGCTATGGGTAAATTTATGTTAGATGAGCTAAAAAATTGAATGCGAGTCTAATATATAACACGTAGAAGGTTTGGGAACTGCCATTCCCAAACCTCAATAATTAAATAAATAGTTAATCATGAACAGAAAGAAGTTCAAGAAAACAGTTGCCAAAGTAGCAACTAAGAATGTGATCTTAAAGCTCACAATTAAGAAAGTAGTTCTCTGGGTATTTGAGGAACTGACTGGAATTGATCTTATTGAATGGATCATTGAATTTGCAAAAGACCTCTTAGACGATTGGTTCAACCGCTAATCTCTACGTTTTGTATTTTGGAAGCTTTGGGAGTATATCCCAAAGCTTATGTTTGTTCTGTTAAGCGTTTCGTATTCTGTGTATTGTATCCGCAAAACCTTTGTGTCCTATAGAATCATATAATTCATGAGTGCGCGAATCTTCATGTAGTTCTTTCGGGTATTCCTTTTTTGTTTCTCGCTCATACCAGAACTTCAAGATGAAGCTTTTGGGGTGTCGTGTTTTTTCATCAAATATACTTATCATTTTAGCTTGAACTTCCGCATCGTAGTACTGAGGTAGGTCCTCTCCATCTTCTAACCCTAAATACTCCCATATGCCGTAAATGATGTTGTTTTTCACGGCCTCTTTTTCGTCCACTGACAGACTGTTAACTAAGAATGCAAAGAAATCGTCGCTGTTTGGGCTGACATATTCTACCCTCAACCTCCTATGCTTCACGTAATCTACTGCATTTTGGACTGTTGGCTTACTTAGCTTTGATATGATTTCGTTAGCGTAATTGTCCCATATTTCCTTTATTCTCAACTTGCTTACTCCAATCGCACCGCTAAACCGACCTTTGTTCATTACGCCAAAGGCTGGTGATACAATTTCACATGCCAAGTCATGATCTTGCTTTGAGTCGGGATCATGGTCAAACTCGCCATCAAACCTTGATAGTAGCGTCTCTCTTTCTATTTCAGGTAGGCTTCTTCGCGCTGCTTCTATAGCTGGTTTTATTGCATCTCCTATGTCGCTGTTTACAAGCCTTAAAACCCCACCTTCCTCCATGCCGATATCCTTGATTTCCCTATCGAAAACCATAGCGATGGCCTCTATTTTATCCTGTTTTTTGCGTTCTGCCTTTTCCGACTGGTGTATTTCGTGCATCAGACTTAAAGCTTTCAATTTTGTCTGGTGAAATGAATTAAGTGCAGACTTGGCGACATCGCTTGTGTCCATGAATGCAATTTGTGCTATCTCGTTTAGGATGTCCGCATGCGTTATCTCTCCTATTTGTTTGATTTCCTTTACTTCTGGCTCTATAGTTTCGGGAGCAAGCTTCTTTTCCCTTGAAGATGCCAGGCGTTTAAGTTCCTCCTGCACTTCTTCGTCCTTCAGTAATGATGCAGCTCTGGAAGATGCCCCATTTGAACTGTACCCTGCTGCTATGGCTGATCGAGTCCCGTTCCCTGATTTATGATACTCCAATGCAAATGTTTTCTTTCTTCCTGCTTTCATTTTTTGATTGTATTTGTAAGTTATTAGTAGGGTTTATTTGTTTATGATAGTATGCAAATTTAATTAATAAAAATACATACCCCATCCTGTAGTATGGACTTTCAGACTGGCTGTATGGGTAGTTTAGTTGTTTTTTACGCAGTTTTACGCAATTTCGGAAGCTATCGAGACCCTATCAAATCCTAATATTTTAGAGTGAGTTTTGTGGGTGTTTTTAGTAGGATTTGATAAGGGAATGTAAGGATTTATTAAGGGGTGCGTTTTTTAAAAATGCGAAAGGCGGAATTTTATCCGCCTATCAGCTTATTTTCTTGATTTAAAAAGGTCGTTAAGTCCGTTTTCTGATAGTATGTTTTGAAACATTATAGATCGTCCATTTTCATCTTCTTTGGTTACTTTATTTGTCATTTTATATTTCTTGTCGATAAACAGAGCGTTCAAATGTTCTTCATATTCGGTTTCTATAGAATTTAAAAATGGCTTAATATCTCTTGCTCTATTTGCCCCAGTCTGCTTATTTATGAATAGTTGATTGTGAAATAATATATAGTTCTTTTCACCATCTTTTTTGGGCTTTCTAAGCTCGTTCATATTGTGCTTTTTGATTGCCTTCCAGATTTGAGAAAGCTTCGTTTGTGCGTTCAGCAGAGGTTCATTCTTTTTGTGGTCTCGAACATTTACTGTTGATTCATAATGTTTTAATAAAAAGTCTATTGTTTCGATTTGATTACTGAAGCCTAAGCTTTCCTTTACTGCATTAAATCGGTCTACGATCTCTTTATCAATATTCTTAACGTTCCAATTTGTAGTTGCCATAATACAAGGTTTAAAAGATTTCCGTTTGATTAACTGATACAAATGTATTGTTAATTTGTATCACTACCAAATTTTTGTTTAAAAAAATGATACAAAATTTGTACCTCATCAATTAGTCCAAAAATATCAACTTATTTATATAAATCAATATTAAAATTTATGATACAACAATTGTACCATTTTTACTGATACAATAATTGTACCATAATATTGATACAAACAATGTACCAATGATACAAGCATTGTTTCTATCCGTTCAACTTCTGCATATGCGTGATAAAACCCTTGATGCGGTTTCGGAAATGGTAAA
>DIYR01000008.1 GCA_002429085.1 Flavobacteriales bacterium UBA6049 | reverse complement strand
ACCTTCCGTGAGGATAGAAGGTGTCATTAAAATTTTCTTTTTAAAATTTAATGAGGTAAACCCATCCTCAAATGGTTTGGATTTCTTTGGTCCATAAATGCCAATGCAGTAATCAGTTATAAGAAAATTTAAAGAATACTCTAGCGTTGCTGCACATAGTATAAAGAAACTGAAGTATGAATAATCATTAGTATTATCATCTTCGATGTCTTTGTATGCTGACCATAATTTTTCGTAATAAAGTTCAGGTCCATTTTTTAGGAGATAGCTTTTTTTTTCTCCTTCGGTATTTATTATAAGCTTGGCTGCATGTTTCATTTGAAAATTGTATTATCTCTTATGTGATAAATTCGATGTGAAATAGAATAGATAGTTGTATGGTATTGTGTTGATATTGTTTCTTCAACGCAAGAGACAAGTAAGCGGTTGCAGAAGAAGTACTTCAAAATTAGAAAATAGATTCTAAAAAAGTGTTGGATTTGGGCTATGAATTTTTAATACTTGTTGATGAATCTATTTGAAGTGAATACGTGATCATTCTTGTTTAGAATCTTTATTTCAATGGTTTTTGCGAAGCTCTATTCTGATCAAGTGGAAGTTGAGCCAATAATTACGGAGGGGCAAAAAACAAAACCGCCCGCTATTCAAAAGAATGCGAGCGATTTTTTTTAGGGTTTGGATTATATGATTTGCTGTGCTTATTCGTACCTCAATGCATATACGGGGTTGGTGGTAGCAATTTTCCATACATGGTAAATCATGGTACTAGCTGCTAATGCTAATGAGATACATAAAGCCAATAAGAAGCTGAATGGTGTAATTGGTACATCGTAGGCGAAGCCCTCTAACCAATATTGCATAAACACATAGTTAATTGGCGCAGCAATTAAGAAGCCAATGCCAAGCATTACAAAGAACTCTTTGGCTAGTACCCACAATATTTCAAGCGAGCTTGCGCCCAATACTTTGCGCATACCAATTTCTTTAATGCGTGTTTCAATAGAAAAACTCACCAAGGCAAATAAGCCGAGTGCTGCCACACAGATAGAAAGAACCGCGAAATAGCTGAAAACAGAAGAAACACGTTCTTCGTTGCGGTAATTCCTATCCAATATGTCATCGTAAAATGAGTAGTTGAATGGGTGGCGTGGTGCCATTTCTACCCATCTAGTTTCCATTTCTTTTATCAAACCTGTGTAGTCGCCTTGGTTGAATTTAATGTTCACCACGTTTCTAGCATTTGGGCTATAGAGCAGAACTACAGGCTCTAATTCGTTTTGCATAGATAAGAAGTGGAAGTCGTTTACAATTCCAACTACTTTACCATCGTTTGCCGCTTGGTTATTGGCCATTAAGCCCCATTGCATACGCTTATCAAGAGCTCCATCTTGCCATCCGAATTGTTTTACGGCACGTTCATTAATAATAAAGGCCTGCTGTTGGTCGGTCTGTATTTCTTTCGAAAAATTTCGTCCTTCTAGCAACTCAATGCCCATAACATCTAAGAACTGATCGTCTACATAAATAAAGTTGATAGGCTTTTCGCTGAGTTGTCCGTTTTGTTCAATACGGAACATCAATTCACCTACACCACCTCCGGTAGGGAGAGAGGCATTCGTAATAGATTTTACCCTACTATCATCTTTCAACGATTCTACCCACGGGCCAACTTGTCGGTTAACAGATGTATCTGCTGGAATACGAATGGATAAGATGTTTTCTTGATCGAAACCTAAATTCATCGATCGCATATAATCTACCTGATCTTGTACCAAGAAGGTTCCAGTAATCATGAATAGCGAGACGGTAAACTGAATCAAAATCAGCACTTTTCGTAACAATCCAATTCCCCCTGTTTTCGGAATTACTCCTTTCATGGCGGTAACAGGTGCAAAGTTAGAGAGCACAAAAGCAGGGTAGGAACCCGCCAAACCAGCTACCAGTAGTACAATCAATAAAAGCGTCAGCAAAATGTTAGGTTGAAACAAATCGAGTGAGGAAAATTCAATCTCTGTTAAATTCCCAAACCAGTTGAGTAGCAACTCTACAAAGGCCAATCCAACAATGGCGGCAATAATGGTTAATAGCACAGATTCGCTCATGAATTGAACAATGAGTTCGCTTCTAGAAGAGCCGAGTGTTTTACGAATACCAACTTCTTTTGCGCGCTTACTACTTTGCGCTAACGATAAGTTGATGTAGTTAATGCTGGCTATAATTAAAATAAAGAGTGCCAACAAACTGAAGAGGTATACGTAGTTTAAATCGCCTTTTGGTAAATCGTAGTCTCGTTTATTGTCAAAGTGCAATTCTTTTAATGGGGTAATGTTGAATACTAAGCCAGCTTCAAGCTGATTCATCTCTGCCCAGGGTTGCACGTATTGCTTTTCGAATTCAATGAGTTTTTTATCAAACTCTTTCACATTGGGTTTTTCTTTGAATAATAAGAACACGTAGAAACCAATTCTGAACCAGTCTTGATTATGCACATCAAAAAAGCCTTGCGGTAAGGTGTGCATGCTGATAAAGGCAGAGGATTGAATCTCAGAGTTTTCTGGAATATCTTCAATAACAGCAGTAACCGTTAAATACGAGTTGTTGATTTTAATCTGTTCACCTATGGCATCAGCATCACCAAAGAATTTCTCTTTTAATGATTCGGTAAGTACAATAGATTTAGGCTCATTTAAAGCAGTAGCTAATTCTCCTTGTACACTGTGGTAGGTAAATACATCAAACAAGCTGCTATCTGCAAACCACACATTTTCTTGGTAAAAGAGTTTATCATCTGTACTTAACTCAGCTTGGCGACCAGCACTTCTAAATCGCACAAACTCTTCCACTTCAGGATAATCTTGTTTGATCTGTGGACCAGAAGGTAAATCGGTAACAGCGGCATCAATTTCACCATTCATATTAAGAACAGAAGTTAAACGCGCGATACGGTTGGCTTTTTCGTGATGATGATCAAAGCTGGTTTCGTGAAACACCCACATGGCAATGAGGATGCAGCACGAAATACTTAGTGCCAACCCAACAATACTAATAGCACTGTAAATTCTATTTTTTAGGAGATTTCTAATCCCCACTTTAAACAACGATTCTAGCATGTTTACTTTCGATGTTAATTTTCTTACGAGTTTTATTTCTTGGTAATACGCTATGCACCAGTTTGAAAATTTGTCAATTCGAGTGGCTTTTCAGGTGTTCTGAAAAATTGTATCGAGAATGAAATTTTCAATAAGAAACTTTAGTTCTCGATACTAAATTCTTGGTAGGGTTTAACTCGAACTGACAGTTTATTCATGTGACATAGTAGATTCATAACGTATATTCAAATTCGATTTTATCTTGATTGATCATCAGGTTTCAACTACGATTAGATTGCTTGTGAAGGAGCTTTTTGATTTTCAGAAATCACCTTACCGTCTAGTAACCTGATGGTACGCTTAGAAAACGAAGCATCGTGCTCAGAGTGGGTAACCATTATTACTGTTGTTCCTTCTTGGTTTAATTGAGTAATTAATTCCATTACTTCATTACCATGATGAGAGTCTAAGTTTCCGGTAGGCTCATCTGCTAAAAGCACTTTTGGTGAGTTTATCACTGCTCTAGCAATGGCAACACGTTGTTGTTGACCTCCACTTAATTGTTGTGGAAAATGCTTGGCTCGGTGCCCAATGCCCATGCGTTCTAAAACTGTTTCAACCCGTTTTTTGCGCTCAGATTTAGGCACTTTTAAGTATACCAACGGAAGCTCTACGTTTTCGGCAACACTTAACTCATCAATCAAGTTGAAACTTTGAAAAATGAAACCGATGTTGCTCTTTCTCAGAGCAGCTCGACCGCTTTCTTTTAGCGAAGTGACATTGATATTGTTAAACTCATAACTACCTTCTGATGGAGCATCTAGTAACCCCAATATGTTGAGAAGGGTAGACTTACCACATCCAGATTCGCCCATAATAGACACAAACTCGCCTTCTTCAATATGCAACGATAAACCCTGAAGGGCGGTGGTTTCTACTTCGTCTGTTCTATAACGCTTTGCGATGTTTTCTAACTTAATCATAATCAGAGCTTTCTAAGATTAATTTTTCGATGTTACTAAAGTTGGTGTATGCAGAAATAATGACTTCTTCGCCAGATTCAAGACCTTCAATTACTTGGTAATGTGTGGTGTTTTGTGCACCTAACACAATATCTCGTTTCACAGCCGTGCCATCTTCTTGCACAACGAATACGTACTTTCCACCAGACTCTTGGTAAAATGCTCCTTTCTTTAGTACCAGTGCTTTGGTAGCTGCGCTCAAGAGCAATTTAATGGATACATTTTGACCTCGTCTAACCGTTGGTGGATTTTCATCTGCGAATTGTAAAATCACCTCAAACTGATTGTTAACTACTGTTGGCAAAATGCGCGAAACAGTTAAATCATACGCTTGTCCAGAAATGGTCATAATGGCTGCTTGCTCGTTGGTAATGCGATTGAGGTAATACTGATCTACCTGCGCTCTTACACGAAAACCTGTAGTATCATCTACACGAGCAATTAATTCACCACGCTGTTTGGTTTCGCCCAATTGCATATCAAAACCATTGAGTTGACCAGAAATAGGGGCTTTAACAGTTAAGTCTTCTAAGTTTTGTTTGATGGCTTGTAAGTTGCGCTGCATCATGTCAATAGAGGCATCTATGTTCTCTAATTGACTGGCTCGATAGAGTTCGTCTGTTTTCGAACGTTCTTCTAGCAGGGCTACTCGCTCATTCAAGTAAACAACAGCTGTTCGAGATGCTTCAAACTCTTCGCTAGAAATAACACTGTCGTTATACAAAGATTGATTGATGTTGAATTGACGTTGCTGCTCTTGCAGTTGATAGCGCTGATCTATTAACTGTTCTTGCACCTGCCTTTTATTCTGGTCTAGTGTAATACGTGTACTCCGCAAGTTGTTGATTTGCTCTACAATTTGCGTTTCCCTATTCATGAAATCTAATGTAAGTGCCTTGTTGTTGAGCTTTACAATTGGTTGACCCTGTTGAACAAATGTTCCGTCTTCAACCAATAGTGCTTCAACTACACCGCCTTCAGAAGCATCAATTTGCACGGAATGCTTGGGTTCTACCGTTCCGTTGATTGGAATAGACTCTTCAAAGTTTTCGTATGCAACTGTGGCTATTCTGAGCTTATCAGTTTGAATGCGATAACTGGATTCTGATGTTGATGATACAAAGGCATAGGTAAGTAATGCTAACAGAAGCACACCGCCAATACTATAGTATACTTTTGGAGAAAGACCTTTCTTCTCAATGACTCTATCCATGATACGATGACTTCAAGAATAGAAAGGGGATGCTCATATCAACACATACAGGATCTGATGAAGGGCGAGTTTTGTATGAATCGTTCCAAATGAATTGATTTCCGAGAAGCAGAAATCCAAGTACACCCAAAACGATGAAAATGGAATTACGATTTTTCATGATTTCTATTTTCCAGCAGATTTTGACTTTCTAATAGAATGGATCATGCCATAAAATGTAACTGTTTGTTTTTCAGTTGTTAGTTGAGTTGGGGTAGTGAGTTTTAATGTTAATAGTGTTCGAAATCGAACATGTAGTTGTGCGGTTTCGTACACCATATTGGCGTAATTTTCTCTCATGGAAAAAGCAAATGGTGTAGTACTGATTGTTGACGATGATGAGGATGTGTTGTTATCGGCAGAATTGTATCTATCGCGATATATTTCTGCTATCCACACCAAGAATTCACCAACCGATATCATACCGTTTATTGCTCAGAATAGAGTAGAAGTGGTGATGCTTGATATGAATTACCATCGTGGCGATAATTCGGGTGCAGAAGGAATTAGATGGATTCAGCGTGTAAAAGAAACATATCCTGATGTGCAAGTAATTGCCATGACAGCTTATGCTGAAATAGAATTAGCAGTAAAGGCGGTGAAATATGGAGCCATGGATTTTATTACCAAACCGTGGCAAAACGAGAAGTTGTTAGCAACAGTATCAACAGGCTTACAGTTATTCAAAACCAAGCAAGAGGTAGACCACTTGAATAAGTTAAAAAATGCTTGGCAAAACGAGTTGAACAAAGCTCCAGTTTTAGTGGCTGAGAGTGATGCCATGTTCGAGATTCTAGAAACAATTAAGCGAGTGGCTCCAACCGATGCTAACGTATTGATTACAGGAGAGAACGGAACCGGAAAAGAGGTAGTGGCGCATGAGATACATAAGCGTTCTCTTAGGTACAAAGAAGCGTTGGTAAAAGTTGATTTGGGAACCATTCCAGAAACACTGTTCGAAAGCGAACTATTTGGAGCTAGAAAAGGTGCCTACACAGATCTGAAGCAAGACAAAACAGGTCGTTTACGAATGGCAGATAAAGGAACACTGTTTTTAGATGAGATTGCCAATTTGCCGATTACCCTGCAACCTAAGCTATTGAGCGTATTACAAAATAGAAAGGTGTTACCATTAGGCGATGTAAAGCAATACGATATTGATATTCGCTTAATTTCTGCTACCAACCAATCTATTTCGCGCTTAGTGGCTTCTGGTGCATTTAGAGAAGACTTACTGTATCGTATGAATACCATTGAGTTAGAAATTCCGGCTTTACGCCACAGACAACAAGATATTCCTGTGTTGGCTCAAGCGTTTCTAACCAAGTACAATAAGAAATACCAAAAATCAGCAAGAATTGCCGCAGCTCCAATGGCGAAGTTGCAGAAGTACGCTTGGCCTGGTAATGTACGTGAATTAGAACATGCTATTGAACGAGCGGTTATTATGACACAAACCGACCGGTTAACGGCTGCAGATGTATTACCTAAAGTGCAGCAAGTAGGGCAGGTTTTACCCGAGGTGAGTTCGTTGAAAGAAATGGAAATTAGCTTGATACGAAATGCGCTCAATCAATCGTACGGAAGTATTACACAAGCTGCGAAGCAACTAGGAATTACTAGGGCATCACTATACCGAAGAATTGAGAAATACGATATTCAATGCTGAAAGACTTCAGAATAGGAGTATTGGCCTATGTGGTTACAATTGTTGCTCTTAGCAATGCTTTGGCGTATGCGCTTTTATTGACAGATTGGTACGTTATTCCTGGATTGCTAGTTATAGCGCTTATAGCCGTTGCAATGCTTTGCTATAGATATGTGACTCGAACGAATAGAGATTTGGCTAAGTTCTTATTTGCATTACGCCACCATGATTTTAATTTACAGGTAGCTCAATCTGAAACAGGTGGAGGGTTTAAAGAACTCCGATCTGAAATGGAGAAGGTATTACGTGTAAGTGCTGATTTAAAGCTAGCAAGAGAGTCGCGTTTTCAACTATTACAAGCTATTTTAAATGAAATGCCAAGTGGGGTATTACTAGTGAACAAGAATGAAGAAATAGCCTTAACCAATCGTGCTTTTTTACATTATGCGCAAACACCTCAATGTCAAAATTTACCTCAGCTAGAAGAGCATATCACAGGTATACAAAAGATACTACACGAAGTACAGCATGGTCGCCAATCGTTTTCTATTCAAGTTGCAGGAGAAAGTCATCAGCTCTTGGCTAGTTATATACGTTTAAAGTTTGAAGAAGAATTAGATCTTTATGTGATTCATTCGGCTGCAGATTCGCTTGAAAATACCGAGTTAGATGCATGGAACAAATTGATTCGCATCTTAACACACGAGATCATGAATTCTGTTACCTCTATTAGCAGTTTAAGTGCAACTGGATTGGAGATATTGAGCGAACCAGAGCAGCAAGAAAACCTTAGAAAGGCCATGAAAGCCATTCAGAGAAGAAGTAATGGCTTGTTAGATTTTGTAGAGCGATACAGACGATTTACCAATGTGGCTGCTCCACAAAAAGAGTGGCTAACAATTCAAGAGGAATTACGTACTGTTCAAAGCCTCATGCAAACGGAATTAGGTGGTATTCAAATTGAAATGAAAGGAGATGAAGAGCTGAAAGTGTTTGCTGATAAGGCACAATTTCAACAAGTAATACAGAACGTATTGCTCAATGCAGCTCATGCACTAGGGAAAACGGAAAATCCACAAATTCAAATCAATTGGTTTAGTGAAGGAAGTTTTAAGAAAGTGTTGATACGTGATAATGGCATGGGAATTAGCCCTGAGCAATTGAATGATGTTTTTATACCATTTTTTACAACCCGCGAAACAGGTAGCGGTATTGGCTTATCGTTGGTTCGGCAAATTATGCAGAAGCACAGAGGAGGAGCAAGTATTGCCAGTGAGCAAGGCTCTTTCACCGAAATAAGTCTGAGATTTCCAGAGAATTAAGTGTGAAAATAGGAAGAACAGTCAACTGATATTAAAATCGCGTAATTGGCTAATAGGGTAAAGTCACACTATAGATTCACGTTCAATAATCGAGTAATCTTGTTATCAGTATAGTAGCAACGGGTAGAGGGTCGTCTCTTTTGAGAAGGCTCTCTTTTTTTATGTGGAAACCTTAATGCGAATTAGTTTCTTCATTGTACATACTAACTTGGAAAAACCTCAATTCAGACTCGTATAACAATCTATTACTCTCAGAAAGCCAGAGTTTATTTGGGAGCCTGTTCATTTGATTGTTTCTTTGAGAATAGGTCAGAGAAAATGTATCGTTTCTGAACTGATCCATCCCAACAGAATAGATAGGACCATCAAAACCAATGTCCATTATCTGAAACTTGTTATTCTTTAGAATAGTAATTTCTCTGAAACCCAATGGAGCATCATCTCGTGCCGATAAATAAATATCGGAGGTGCCATAGTGTAATGGAGATTCATTCTGTCCACAAGAGAAAAAAATGGCAAGAATTAGTAGGGGAGTTAACCTCTTCATCATACAGAATCGACTGATTTTTGCTAGACGAGCAACTAAAACTCAAAATCTTTAATAAGAGAGGAAACATCAATCAATGTCCCATTGGGGTCTTTTAGGAGTAACCTTCTTTGTCCATAGGGCATGTCTTCTGGTGGGCTAATAATATCGTACTCAAGTTCAATGGCTTTTTGGTGAATGCTATCAGCATCTCCTACTACAAGAGTAATGTAGAAGCCAGACGGTTTGGTTTGAAAGTCTTTGGGGATCATATCGTTCGAACGATCTATGATGCCTAATTCAAGACCAGATTCTGAATCTACTAACTGAATAAACCAATCGCTGTTGTAAGCAACTTTAAAATCAAATAATTGGGTGTAGAAATCTTTACTTTCAGCTAAGTGATCAGAGCAAATATTGGTAAGTATGCGTTTCATTTGGATGTGAGGTTGATGTTGGTAAATGTAGTGATGATTTTTACTCACGCAAATTCTCTTATGCTCATCATTATCCCCAAGTGTAAACCTTCATGATAATTGTTGAACTCAAAGGCGTCTTGATTAGAAGTTAGACGTTATTCATGAAATGCTCTTTTAACCATATTGATGAGTACGATTTTATGGAAGGGTTTGATAATAGACATGTATGTCCTACCAAAAGTATTGTTGAATTCTACAAGGGTAGTTACCTCAATATTGAATTGTTTACTTCCATTATTTACAATAGCCAGTTTAAAGTTGAGGTGAGTATCATTAGCTCCTAGAATTACGCAATTCTCTTCAATCAAGAAGATTCTGAAAAAGCTCACATATCCACCTACAACGTATTGAGTATGGTAGTCATCTGGTATGGTAGTTTGAAGGCCAAAGTGCTTCACAATACGATTTCTAAATGCGATAAGTGAATCAATCCATTTTGGTTTTTCATTCAGCACCATTTTGACGATTCGCTCCATACTATCTACATTATTTGTGGTAGTGAATGTATCTTCAAAATCTACTTTTGCGAGTAGGTTATTGAACTTACTTAGGTCAGTTTTTACTTCTCGAACCTTTTTCATTTATACTGCTGTTTAAGCGATTGAATAAGCATAAATAGAGCATGAGGTAACATGATAAACGTCATACCAGAGAAGGGAATCATGTAAACACCAATCAATACAATGAGTATATAAGAAACCGTAAAATGTATGGAGAGTGAAATATTAGATTGCTCCAATAGTCTTACCAAAAGCCCTAAAGGAATAAGTAGCAGCCCGTAATAAAAGAACCAGAAAGCAGCAAAGTTTTCATAGTTCATGTGGCCATTCAGTAAAGGGAATTCAGAGAGGCCATCGCTTACTTTAAAAAATGCAGATTGAGCAAATGCATTAAACTGCTTACCAAATGCTATTGGGAGAAGAGCTAATGAGCTATGCATGAGGCCAGTAATGATGAATAGTGTACTGTTTTTTAGTTTCATAGATTGAGAAAGTGCTTGAGGTCTGAAGTAACTTCGACCATGTAGTTTTTATCCTGTTTTTTGTTTTTGATGGTTTCGTGATAACCAATGAGGTAATAGTAGAATATGCGGGCTTTTGTGGTAGCTTCTTGCCTTTTGTAACCAAGTTGTAAAAACATGTTTGTTGTGAAGTCTAAACGCCTTTTTGTGATATCATCAACTATCTTTTGAATGGTAGGCCTTGTTTGTGCATAGCGCAATAAATAATGGATGAATTCCAGATAAGGATCGTTTTTGAATGCTATTTGTAGGAAGAGATCTAACTGTTCTCGTGGGTTAGATACAGATTCTACCTGCTCAATGATGTGCTCAGTTTCTATTTGCGACCAATACTGGATTACTGCAAGAACAAACTCATCTTTAGTCTTGAAATGCCAGTAAAAGCTAGACTTGTTACATTTCAATTGCTTGGCCATTTTTTCTACTACAATGCCTACAATTCCTTGGTTGGCAAATAGTTGGTAACCTAGTTCTATCCAATCTTCTTTCTGAGCTATCAGTTTCGGCATACTTATTAGACGTATTCGTTTAATAAAGCACGAATATAGAAGATGTTTTTATTAGTTGGTGTCGTTTAATAAAAGAATGTCAAGGCAATGAAATTCAGTTATTGTGTTTTCTCACTTACATCTATTAGTGGTAAATTTCGAGCACAAATTGATGCAGTATAACAGCTAGTCTGAAAGACTTCTAACGTACTTTAAAGAGTGGAATCTATAGTTCTTAGAGGTTCAGAGTCGTTTTTTTACATCAAAGAACTAAGAGATTTGTAGAAATTAAGGGGACAATTCGTAATGACAACTTTATTTAAAAAGCTAAACTTAAAAGAGACTCATAAAGAAATTGTGGTATTAAATGCGCCAGAATCATTTAATGATGAACTGAATCAGCTAAGTAGCGATACGCAAGTTTTCAATACCATTGATGCTGTTGATACAGTTGAGTTTTGTTTAGCATTTTGTTACGAAGCAAGCGATATTGAAAGCACTATTCAAAGTATAGCAGACAAACTAAAAGGGGATGTTGTCCTTTGGTTTTGTTACGCTAAAAAATCCTCTAAAAAATATAAAACTGATATTTCTAGAGATAATGGCTGGCAAGTACTAAGTAGTCATGAATTAGAGGGAGTAAGATTAGTATCTATCGATAATGATTGGAGTGCTCTACGTTTTAGAAGAGTGGATTTTATCAAGAAAATGGTTCGAAATGAAAAGAGAGTCATGACCGAAAAGGGCAAGCAAAAAGTAAAAAACGGCTAAGTGTTTTAGTACCAGTAAGTCCTATACAAAGGCTTTGACATAGTGGTTATTCATCATCAAAAACTCCATTTTGATCGTCTTGAAAATCTTCAGTATCCCAGATTTCGTAATTAATCAGTTGCATAAACTCTACAAAAAAGAATACAAGGAATTCTTTGTTCGAGAGTTCTTCTGATTTTAACGAATAAGTGTGTTTAACCGAAGTTAAGTTCAGGGTCATAGTTCCTGAAATGGATGAAACTCCATATTGCAGGTCATATTCACGTGTATTGAAGTTTTTACGAACTGTACCAGTTAGTTGGTCGTCACCGAGCGATAATTCATAGGTAGCTTTCGTTTCCATATAGTTGTACCGAATAGTTCCAGTTAGTTTTTGACCCATGAAATCAATATCCCATTTATCATTGGTGCGGTTGGTGCTGCGCTTTACATGACCTGTAATGTTTTGATCTCCATAATGTAAGTCTATTTCAAAGCGAGACAGTTGATCATAGATTTCTCCAGTTAGATCTTCTTCTTCGCTCTGTAGGTTCACCTTGTATTTAGTTCCTAAGAAGTTCTCTTTAATGGTTCCATTAAAGTCTAGCTCATTCAACCCAAAATTTTCAAAAGAGATGTAACTGATTTTTGTTTTTACAATGCCACTAATTTCTTGAGATAAACCAATAAAAGGAAGTACTAGGGAACAGGTAATTACTAGAATAGAGAATTTCAAATTGTAGCTCATTTGTTGAGTTGAAATTAGTTTGATGCAAGTTTAACAAACTAGTCAAGAACATAGCTATACGCTATTTCTGTTTGTTATATGCTTCGTGCACGCAATGTTTAATTTAAAAACAAGAAATACTAAAAATGCTATCTTCGCTTGTATGGGTGCAGCCCCAAAAGAATAAAAATTCTCAGTCTGCAGAATTTAGCTCTATCACTGAAGAAGACATAGGGAGTTAAGTTTTGAGAATTTTGGGTTAGATAATCTAAACTCATACTTCAGTTTAAAGAAGATTGCTTGATTTTCTTTAAGCTGAAGTGTGAGTTTTTTTTTGCCTCATTCTAGAGCTATGTGCTTTGAAAGAGTGTGAGTTAGGTGAGGGGAGATTATTGGTTTATTATGATTATCTAATACTTAATTAGTAATTTGATTTAGTATGTTTTAACTGTATAGAGTGTTTCTTATGGATAAAAAGTGGTTAGTGTTAGTGTCGGTTTTTGGTGTGTTTTCATTGAAAGCGCAAACCGTTCAAGATCTGATGTCTCAAGGCGAAAATTATACTGAAATACGAGATAAGATGTATGAAAAGTATGAGGGGAAATCGTTTTCAAAAAGATCTGGTAATTACAGTAGAGAGTTTAAACAATTTAAGCGGTGGGAGTATTTCTGGAAGCATAGATTAAGCCCAGATGGAGACTTCCCTTCAGCGGATGCATTATCAAAGGCATGGAGAGATATTCAACTTTCTGATGCACAGATGAGCAAAACAACAAGTGCTAATTGGGAGTTTTTTGGACCAAAAAATCTGCCCACTTCAGATATTACCTTTTATCCTGGTTTAGGAAGGATAAATGCCATTGCTATGCATCCAACTAACCGTAACATTATCTTAGCAGGTGGTGCTGGTTCTGGAGTGTGGAAAACTACTGATAAGGGACAAACCTGGACTCCTAAAATGGATGCAATGCCAAATGTTGGTATTAGCGATATCGTGTACGACCCGAACAATCCGAATGTTATATATGCGGCATCTGGGGATGCAGATGGAAATAGAAATCCATATTCAACGGGGTAATTAAAATCTACTGATGGTGGCGAAACCTGGGCTGTTTTTAGCTTGGGGCAAGATCCATCTGCAGAGTTCAGTATTAAGAGAATAGCAATGCCTTCTTCACCAGCGAATACGTTGCTGATTACTACAAGTCAAGGAATTCAGAAATCTACCGATGGAGGGGCAACTTTTAACGTTGTAAGCACTGTTTCTGCTTTTGGTATTTGGAACGTACCTAATAGCAATACAGATTTTTATGTAGGAACTTCTGATGGTAAAATTTACCGCTCTACCAATACTGGAGATACTTGGTCTGAGGTTAATTTAGGATCGGCTACTCTTTTTAGTAGAGTAGAACTTGGTTTTACAGCAGATGATGAGAACTTCATTATAGCGTTAGGTCAGTTTGGAAACATCATAAAAAGTGTAGATGGAGGTTCAACATGGACAACGGTTACCTCTCCACCTCAGTATGACTCTCAGGGCGGATATAACATGACAGTTGCCGTGTCACCCACAGATAAGGATAGAATTATTATTGGCGGTGTAAACGGGTGGAGAAGCGCGGATGGCGGAACTACTTGGGAGAATTACCTAAACGGTTATTGGGAAACTGGTCAACCTTATTTTTACGTACACTCAGATCATCACGTTATGAAGTTTATTCCAGGAGGAAGCGACACTTTGTTAGTGGGAAATGACGGTGGAGTATTTTATGGAGATATTTCGGCAGATGATGCTTTTCAAGATATTACAGAAGGGCTGTACATAACACAGTATTATGGTCTTGGAAGTTTAAGAACAAACAGAAACGTAATAATTGCAGGTGCTCAAGACAATGATGCTACATATATAAATGGAAACAATATCATTGGAATACTTCCCGGGTCTGATGGGTTTGATGGCATGATAGATTATGCTGATCCAAATATTGCGTACGCATCTATTACAGGAGGAGCAACCAGTAAAACTACTGATGGATGGCAGACAGCAGAGGATGTGAACATTCCTGGATTTTCATCGAATTGGGAAGTTCCAATGGCAATGCATCCTACTAATCCGTCAACACTGTTCTATGGCGGAAATAAACTGATGAAAACTACAGATAAAGCAACTACGTGGAGTGAGTTATACAGCGTGCCAGGTCAGTTTAATACAATCATGGAATTAGCTGTAGCTCCTTCTGATGGTGATAACATTGTTTTTGCTGTGAGCAACGGAGAACTGAAAAGAACTACTGATGGAGGCCAGAATTGGACAGATATAATTGGCAGTTTACCTACCACAAGCCCAATTTCAGGAATAGCTATCCATTCTACTAATCCTGATACGATTTACGTAAGTTACTCCGGTTTTGCAGTCTCCACTAAAGTGTATAAAACCACAGATGCGGGAGCAACGTGGGAAAACATATCTTATAACCTACCTAACATTCCAGTGAATCATATAGCCTACGCAGCTGGTACCAATGATGATGTTTACATCGCAACAGATTTAGGAGTATACGTGAACTCTGCTGGTGCTAATACATGGACTTTTTACAATACCAATTTGCCATATACGCAAGTGATGGAGCTAGATTTTCACTATGAAAGTAACACCATTTTTGCTGCTACGTACGGGCGAGGAATTTGGAGGTCATCACTGCTAAACAATTCTTTAAGCACTCCAGAACTTGATAATAGGGTAGATATCAAGGTTTATCCATCGCCAAATAATGGTGTGTTTTCAATTGATGTAAAAGAGTTTAGTGGAGATTATGAAGTTACGGTATTCAATACTGTGGGAGGAGTAGTTTATCATAACACGAGTACTATTTCAAGTCAAAAAATCAGCCTTTCTGATGTTGTAGATGGTTTATACTTTGTGAGTATTAAAATAGGAGAAGAACTAGTTACCAAGAAAATAGTTGTTAGTGCAAATCATGATTAAGTCGTTACATTTTGTCATAGTATTAGGGTTCTTGTTTTCATCTTGCACTCATGTATTGCAGATAGAGGAAGCATATTCTCAAAAAGTAAAACCTGGTAACAGAGGTGGAGAAGAGAAGACAGAGTTCATAATTGTATTTGACAAAAAAGCAAAACCAACTATTTCGATTCAAGAAATAGTTGTTTACGGTTACGAAGGGAATGATTATCACTTCTCAAATGTGGTGGAGAGTGATGTATCTATGACGAGAACGTTAAAGTCAACCGAAAATGTATCGGCATTCACTGTCTATTTGAATTCGGAAAAGGCCAATAAAAAAATGCCTTCACAAGCGAGTTCTTATTACGCAGAGGTTACTTATACAGAAGATGGACAAGAAAGAACGGTAACAGTTAAAAACTTTGAGGTAAAAGAAGGGAAGCAATTGAGAAATTAAGCTGATTACAGATTACTACATCGAGTACTATTTTCTCTGTTTCAAACCTTAGTACAACAAATGTTTTGGAACTAAAAACACTCTTAGGACCTCATATATCAGTCTGATATATGAGGCCTTTTGGTAAAGGCTTTATTCTTTCGATATATCTGTATTGATCCAAGCCATAAATAGTTCGTAACCAATAGAAAGAACGATGGCTCCGGTGAATAATCCAAGGAATCCGGTAGTCATAAACCCCCCTAATGATCCTAAAAACACAACCAACATAGGAACAGTAGATCCTTTTCCCATTAAAATTGGCTTTAATATGTTGTCTACGAATCCACTAAGTATGATTAAGACGGCCCATACAGTGCCCATAATGCCATCAGAAACAGAAAAAATATAGATCACTACAGGAATAGAAACAAGAGTAGGAGGTAGTTGCATAACACCTAATATGAGACATAAAGCACCCCAAATACCAGCATAAGGAACACCGGCTAAAGCAAAAAGAACCCCAAGTATAATAGCCTGTATAAAAGCAACACCAATAACTCCTTTTGTAACACTTCTAATCGTGCTCTCAGATAGCTTGGCAAAATCAGCACCATTATCTCCCAGTACTCTGGTAAATACCTTTTGATTGAGCTGATCAGTACCTCTAGTAGCAAGCAAAACTCCAGCAATAACAATAGAAAACAAGAACATGGCAATTGTGGTAGATAAGTTTAAAATAGAATTAAGCACTGCTTTTCCGGCTTGCGCTAATTGCCCCTCGTAATCGTTTAATGCCGTTTCAATGTTGCTAGAGAAAGAGGACCAAATGGCATAGATTCTCTCGCCCACTAATGGCCAAGATTGTACACTCTCATCTGGAGGGGGAATACTTAATTGACCTTGATCCATTAAATCCATAAGAATTCCCACTTTATCTGTCATCGCTAAAACAGTTAAGAAGGCTGGTACAATTAAAATGGCAAGAAAAGCCAATACGATAATAGATGATGTAAGCTTAGGTTTATCTCCCAACAAGTTGTTGATACGATGATACAGTGGAGATAAGGATACAGCAATTATAGCTCCCCATAAAACAGGTTCAAGAAAAGGCAGTAGTAAGAAAAGACACCATGCCACTAACAAGAACATTAATATAAGTCTGATACTAACTTCAACCGATGTTTTGACCGTTTTATTGAGTGATTTCTCGTCCATAAGGTTTGCTTTCTATATGCGGTAGCGAAAGTAATGGATTCTTGCAGCTGTTAAGGTGATTTGAATATCTAATGAATACACTATTAATCACAGAGTATAATAGTGTTATTGGAGACCTGAAATTCTAATAATAGATCCTAATCTAAGCCGCACCTTGTGTAATATGAAGTTAATTCTCTATTCGGAAGCATTATAGTGTAGATTGTATGTGCTCCGTCATAACAATCTTTTAATTGCCAAGGGACCATAAACTCATTTAAATCCATTCCATTTCGAGATGCTTTGATTAAAAGTCTGATGTCATGGCAGTAAATAGTGTCAGAATCAGATGTGAAAATAGAATAGCTATCTAAGTCAAACTTTGACTGATTAGGGATTAAACTTACCCTTTCATCAATTTGAATAATGCTATCAACTGCCCCTATTCTTAAATCACTATTACAGTATATACAAAAATCTACGTAGTCTTCAACAAAGATCAAGGTGTCATATTCGGAAATAAAATCTGCATAAGCGTTTAAGTAGTTCTTTCGAATCTTGCGTTGAAGTTTTATTTCATGAAACATTCTTTCTTGGTTTTTACAAACCTCGTTTTTGATAGCCTTTTTTTGACTTTTATAAATAGATTGATTCAGTGAGTTACACGCACTACAAGTTGTTACGGCAATTAGTAATATGTAGATAGTTTTTAAAAATTGCATGGTTAAGTTATTCTAGTTGGCTTAATCATAATTATGAGAGCGGAATGAATTACAGTTTTATTGAAGTGATTTGATTATCAAGTTATTTGGAGGGGTGTATTTCTATCGGTTGGACAAATCGTTCAATCGTTCTTTTTCTTTTTTTGACAAGCGATGAATTCCTTTTGTGTTTATTTTATCTAACAGCTCATCTAATTCCTCTTGTTTGTTTTTAGTAATTCTAAATGTAGGAGTATCGATAAATGCTTTAACTGATACCTCATCTACCAATAAATAATCAGGTCTGTATAATATCAGCCCAACAAAAACTATACAAGGGAGACCTAATAATAAATAGATCCACCAATTGGTAACTAGTGTAGAAGGGAGCGTGATGGCAGTAAATAAAATGCCAAAAATTGCTCCGCCAAGATGAGCATCATGACCAATTCTACCAATATTTTTTTTGATGCCGATGATGGATATTGCGATCAAAATACTACCCATTAACCATGAAGGAACATTGATAGGGACTAATACAAAAGTTAGGTTAGATGTAGGAGAAAATACAATTGATGAGAACATTAAACCAAACCCAGCACCAGATGCACCGAGTGCCGTATAATCTCCATGATTTCTATGAATGTATAAGCTTAACATACTCCCAGATAACAAGCTTCCAAAATACAAGACGGTTGTATTCCAAATGCCAAAGCTGAAAAAGGCAAAAACTCCAAACGCTGAAATGGCAATAGCATTAAATGCAAAATGAAACCAGTCTCCATGTAAGAAACCAGAGCTAATGAGTCTGAAATATTGTTTATCAATTAAAATCCTATCAATGTCAAAAAAATAGTGTTCTTGGAATTTTTCATCCGTTAGCCCTTTGTAGGTAATAACGCCAAGAATTACGATGAAAATTGAAATATATGCTTCGTATTGATGGATCATATTTAGTAAGTATCTACCGTGAAATAAACTACTATTTATGTTGGAGTTTATCAGGAATCAAAGAAATGAACAAAATCTCTAGAATTAAAATTCTAGCAATTAACAATCAGCTACTTTTAGTGCTATTTCAAATTAAGGGTGATGCTCCCCCAAATAATAAGTCCAATGGGAAAGACTATGTGATCTGGAATGATGAAGTAAGAAAAGATTGCCACTGAAACACTAACAATTGGCATGATCCATTAAAGAGTTATGAAGGGTGGATATTCTACTTGACTTTTCTTGTTTCGTTCAATAATGATATCCTTTGCTACTTGTTATGCTAAAACAGATGGGATCCTTTTTTCTCAATTTTCGCATAATTAGTCTTTTCATCAAATGTTATGTTTAACACGATCATTCCAAGTTCTTACGCATCAGATTTTTGATCTTCGATTATGGTGTTTTTTTGAAAAGATTACTATTAAGATAACTTCTTACTCTTTAAAATTTGGTAAAGTAACTGCCCATTGAAAGGCTTTTTCCATTTTCCAATTTCGTATCTCTTATTGTTGTGGTTGAATGTAATTAACTCCGGGTGATAGTAACAGGTTTTCCATTCTTCAGGAGTTTTGTCGATGCCCAAAAACCGAATATGCCCTTTAGAAGTGTAAGTGTCCGATTTTATATGAGTTTGATACTTCAAACGACTGATTTCAGATAGTGGAATAGATATCTCTTTTCTTATGCCAAAAGAGTATTTCTGGATGTTAAGAATTGTACCCTTCACTTCAACAATCTCTTCAGACTTTGAAATAAATCGGACAAAAAAGTAAATGAATAAAGCCAGTATAAACAAACTCAACTGGTACATGGTACTTTGGACAGCAACGATGGCATAAAAACAAATAAATAGTCCTATGATGAGACCAAGTATAGATGGTCTTAAAGAATTGCTATCAGGTTGGAGTTTATGATGGTATCTGGTTAATTGCATGTTACTGTATTTCAAATACAACCTGCATGACTGATTCGAGCTTTATCTTTTTAAAACCAATGGCTGTTTTCACTTTGCTTGGAGTTGCAGCAGTATAATTAGATTGATTTGCTCTGGATTCAATCATCACTCCTTGAAGTGGACGAATTGATTTTGAACGATTAATAACCAAAGCTGTACCAGTTTGTTGGCCAATGGCTTCTAGCAAATAAGTTGCTTTGTTTTTGGCATTTACGATCGCTTCAATTTCGACTTCTTTTTGCAATTCTTTTATTCTTGAATGACTAACCTTTGATATGTAACTATTGTAAGCGTCTAAGCTATCTAGCTTATTGAAAACTAGGGCAACTTGCTCTGCAGTTGATAGTTTAAGTTCGTATTGACTTTGAGCAATTACCTCGCTCTTCGACCATTTTACTTGAATATAATCTGCCTGAGCGTTTGAAACAGATAACCTATCTAAGGGAACGTTTATCTCTTGAAGCGCCTTTTTAAGATGACTTTCTTGCTCAGAAATAGTGAGCTTATTCTTACCAGTCTCTTTTTCTTTTAATGTGATAGAAACATAGATTTCATCTGGTACAATTAGTCTTTCAGATTGCCCAGTTACTTCTATATGTGGTCTGTCATAGAGACTCGTTGAGTTCTGCGCTTGACTAATTCCTAGAAATAGAATTAATCCAATAGATAATGTTACGATTGATTTCATACTCTTGAATTTGAGGTGAAACTATGAGATTGTTTTTTCTAATGTAATTAAATGCTTGCATTGAATGCCATTTTCAAAAATTGGACCTGCATAGTTACGGACAAAAAAATTGCGATCAATTCCTTCAATCTCAAACCCTTGTTTTTGATAAAGAGCTAGTTGCGCAATACTTGAATTTCCTGTTGCTATCTTCAACTTTGAATAGTGTTTCTCGCCACAAAC
>DIYR01000001.1 GCA_002429085.1 Flavobacteriales bacterium UBA6049 | reverse complement strand
GTTTTTACTTTTCTTGGTAAAGGTATTGCTACATTGGGAATTGCTACATTCTACATGGGTACCTTTAGGTGCGTTTTGGTTGACCGCTCTCGGGTCTGTTACCTCCTGCTTGCGCATACTACTTGGGCGCAAACTAATCTCATTGTGAGGTTGGGTAGCCAAAGCAGGTGTTCCCTGCACTTGATTGGTCAACTGTGCTACTTTTTGCTCCAAAGCCTGCACCCAGTCTTGGGTAGGTGCTGCTTGAGCTTTAGATTGGGTAGTGAGCAAGGCATCACTCAATCGGTTCACCAGTGTTTCTACCATCATTTCCTGGGGCTTTTCAGTTACTCCACTATCCGAAAGGATATCAAATTGTACCCCTTCCTGTTCGGTGCGAGCCAAGTATTGAAAATGAAAGAAATAGGCATAAATGGTAATCAACTCCAATACAGTAATCAACCCTAAAGCCACATACATTGTGGTAGAGGTATAGTCCTTATTAGCTTTTATTTCAGCGGTATGTTTGGTATTGAGCGAGCTCAATTTTTGTTCTTTCTTGGCTAAAATTTGCCGCTTTTCTGCTTTACTCTGTTGTAAGTTGGCCTGTTCTTCTTTGGTCAATCCCCAACGTCTGGCCTTTTTGTCCACCGACAGGTTTTCCAATCCAGCAATTACCTGATTCAGTTGCTTCAGGCGAGCATCATACTGTTTTGCTACTTTTTGTTCATTGGTTTTTAGGTCTTGAGTCAGGGTTTTGGTTTTGTCTCCCATTTTAAAAGAAAGCAATGCTCCTCCTACTCCGCTCAATGCAATCGATACAAATACCAGAAATGATAATCCAACTATAGACAGGTTGCTAATACGGCCTCGTTTGGCTTTGGCTTTGAAAATATTTTTGGCAAAAGTAATCTTGGCCAGTTCTACTGCGACCAAAATACCCACTAATAAACCGCCTATCAATAATGCCATCAAAATGAGCATCCAGGCAGGAAACTGACCATTTCCATCTAAATCAGCCCCAACAAATACCAGGCTTACCAATACACAAGTAGCCAATCCCAAAATAACTGATATAAAATGATACACTGACCGAAACCCATACAGGAAGTTATCCAAGGGCTTCATCCGTTGTGAATAAGGTTGAACAGCCAGTTCCTCGCGCGCTTTCTCGTAATTTGCCTTCATCTTGGCCAGATGATAAGTTTCAGAATACACATCAGACTGGTGGCACTCCGAGGGCTTTTTTACTTTTTTTAATTTTTGAGCAAGATTTTTCATGACCTCTGAGTTTGTAATTTCTTCTATTTCAAGTTTTTAAAGGTGTTTTGCTAAATTTTTGATCATTACGATGTAAATTTGGCTAATATTTTTAGCAAAATCAAGATTTATTACTCAAAAAATTAGCAAAATTATTTAGTTGTTATGGGAGGTATGGTCTATTATTTGTTGTTTTGAGTAGTGTTATCTATATCACTCAATAATTTGTTATAACAACTTGTTACAAATGTAAGAAGAGGTTTGTAATTATTCAAACTTTTCATACATTTTGTGTAACTTTGCATAAGTTATAACAACTTGTTATAAAATTTCACAACTTAATAAATTGTAGCACTATGCCCAAGATGAACATTGAAGTAGACAACGATACGGACAAAGAAATCCAGAAGTATCAGTTTGAAAAATCTTTCAAAGAAGATGTAAAAATGAGTAAGGCTAAGGTAGCCGCTGAATTGATTAAAAAAGGACTGGAGGCGATCAAAAAAGAGCAGGAAGACCAGGAAGATTAACAAGGTAAGTAACTCGAGTTACGCAAGTTTTGAATGTTGAACACCGATTAACAGTCCCTGAATAAGGCGCTTGAGTTGGCTATATTTCAAAAATCGCTGTTCGTTAATCGATATTCATTCGTGCGTAACATCAGTAATTAATAAAAAAAATAAACTTATTTCCTGTGATCTTTGCGCTCGTATTCCAGTTGTGAAATGGTTATATTGCTATAGAATACACTATAGCACTATTTCACAATTCAACATTATTAAACGACTAAACAATTGTATGCTCGATAAAATCAATCCGGTAAGAGATGTCATTGTTTCATTAAGAAATCAGAACGTAATTTTAGATGTGGATTTGGCTCGGTTATACGAAGTTGAGACTAAACACTTCAATCAAGCCGTGAAAAGAAACATCGAAAAATTTCCTGAAGACTTTATGTTTAAACTTACTCAAGAGGAAAGAGATGAACTGGTCACAAATTGTGACCGGTTCGCCAACCTCAAGCATTCGAGTAGTTTCCCAACTGCTTTTACCGAGTTGGGGGTTATTCAGGCAGCCGGTATTCTTAAGTCAAACGTGGCCGTAAGGATGAGTATTATGATTGCCCGAACTTTTGTGGCCATGATGAAAGAACTCGAGCAACAAAAGGTCAACGAACAATTTGTGGCAGCACTTTCTCCTCAGTTAGAAGATCGTTTGGGAAACATAGAACAACGTCTGGACAAACAACAAGGCAAAATTTCCAGCCAAAATCGTCAGTTCGACATTGTAGTAAATATGCTTCAGGAACTCGCCCAAGTACTGGAAGACTCTACCAAGCCCCCTCCAAGAAATCCGATTGGGTTTTAGATATGAATGATTTTATGGCCGTATTTTATGATGCTGGGTTCTCCTGCCCTACTCAGGAAGATACCCAAACCATCACACAATTTTTTCAAAATAAAACCTGCGTATTATCTAACCAACACTCCTTGACTTTTGATTGCTCAGTTAATTTTTACAAGCATGAATGGTTTGCCAGTATTCATCCGATAGGAATGGCTTGGGGAAGCCCAGAGACTAATATTAAACTTCTCGAGGAGAAAATGATTCACGAAATTGGCCAACTGTTATATGATATATTACAGCAACAAACGACCTGGAAGTATTATTATGGTATTTTCCACGCCGAGGCCCATGAGCGAATCATGGAGGATGAGTTGTTGGTAGAACTATTAGAAGATTATGAAAAGGAGTATTTAACAGAGGAAGATGTGGCTGGTTCCTTTGAAAGGTATTACACAGGTTTAGTATTAGATGTTTCATTGGCAGAAGCGCTTAGCATTCGGCAAGTCTTTGATGATTTTAATGCCCAGTATTGTTGGATATCTTATAGTGGATTTTAAAGCTTGGTTTTCATAAATTAGTATATGAAGCGTTTTTCTATTTTTCTCAACTTTATTGGATATGTCCCTCAACAAGTTCGCAAAGTAGATACTCAATACTTTATAACACTATTGGCTGGAGTAGTATTTCTGGCAATTATGCTCATAATAAGACCTTTTGGCATCCGTTATCAACTACAAGATGTTGATTTTCAATGGTTGTGGGTTTGGTACGCATTGGCTATTTCAGGTGTGTTATTACTCAACGAACAAGTGATCAAGGCCCTGATTATACAAAGGTTGAAAATAATGCATTGGGGTATACTACAAAAAGTAGGTTGGCATTTCTACCAATCAACGCTCTTGTTTTTGGTTTGCTGGCTTATATTTCTACAAAGTAGTTTTGCGTTAATACTCGCTCCAGGTTGGCAATCCATCTTAACTGGGGCAAGCATTATCATTTTCATTGTTGTTCCTATTACAGAGGGTACTCAAGTGCTTCAACGTAAGCTAAAAGAATGCTATACCTCCAAAACGCTTAAAATCAAAGCCTCTGATCAAAGCGGTGGTTTTGAAGTAAGTATCCCTCACCTCTACTTTATTTCTTCTGAAGACAACTATGTAGCTATCCATTACTGGAACACTCAACAAGAACGACTTTGTAAAACTTTGGTGCGTACTACCCTTACAAAAGTTACCAAACAATTGGCCTCATACGGTATTGTTCCTTGCCATCGTTCATTTCTTATCAATCAGCAACATATCACATCCATTCAGGGCAACAAAAAGCAAATGAAAATTACGCTGGAGAAGGTTGACCAGACAATACCAGTTTCTCGAAAATATGCTGAAGTATTTGCCTTGTTAAAAACGACTCTTTAGTAAAGGCCATTCGTCCCAAAAATGGGCCAAGTAGCCCAAAATCCACTTTCCATCATTACACCTTCCTTGCTTTCATTAGGTTTGAGCATCATCAAATAAATCACCGACATGAACAAAACCTTAAAGATTACTAAGTGGGTATTGGCCATTTTATTAGCGTTTCTTTTTATAAGTGCTGGGTACCCCAAATTACTCTCCAAAGCATCTATGATTCATCGCTTCGAAGCTTGGGGTTATGCGCCTTGGTTTGTCAAAGTGGTGGGGTTGGTAGAATTACTTGGGGGAATATTTCTGGTTATTCCCAAAACTGCTTTTTATGCAGCTTTAGCATTGGCAATTGTCATGCTGGGGGCAGTATATACCCATATTGCTACTGGGATAGGTGGGCCAGGGTTTGCTTTAATTGTTCTTATTCTATTGTTTGGTGTCGCTTTTCTTTGGTTCAAAACCAATCAGATTTCTGCTACATCAAATGTTTCGTAATCCAATGCTGTATATTAGTTTAAAGCAAACCCTCAGACAATTGATTTGCCTGAGGGTTTCTTTGAGGTTATCAGCCTCCACTTGCTCTTCTTCTTCTGCGTAACGAGCAACCAGCTCTTTTTACTTTACGTCTTGCTCCACCTTTCAATACCTGAAGTTCGGTGGGTTGTAGTACTTGCGGATTCTTTTCCGTAAACTTTTCTAATGTTTTCATATACATCTTTGTTTTGTAATATAATATGACTGTATAGCTCAAACAAAAATCATTAGAAGGTTTCTTTGAGGTTATCAACCTCCACTTGCTCTTCTTCTTCTGCGTAACGAGCAACCAGCTCTTTTTACTTTACGTCTTGCCCCACCTTTCAATACCTGAAGTTCGGCAGGTTGTAGTACTTGCGGATTCTTTTCCGCAAACTTTTCCAATGTTTTCATATACATCTTTGTTTTGTAATATAATAGTGAATGAAATATAGTAATATTTTGGAAAAGATTTGCATTTTAAGGCATCGGCTTTTTACCGGAAGGGCACAACACAAAAAGACCGCAAAGGCTGAACCCTTGCGGTCTTTGATTTTTACACCATTGTTGCTTAATCTAAATCATATCCTTCAATATCTTTGAGATTATCAGCGTTTAAGCAACCAAACGCCAACCATCTAATAAAATCTATTTACTGGCTTTGCCAACCTTGGCCGCCGCCATTAATAATTCAGGGCTGAGTCTTTCTCTATAGTTCGGGTTGATATACTCAAATTTGATTTTACCAGCAGTGTCTAGCAAAAATACCGCAGGTACAGGTAATAAATTTTCGGTATTTTTACCACCAGAACTTTTGGTCAAAAACTTTCGGTAACGCTCTGGTGCCTGGAAAGCAATCCCAAATTTCTTAGCTACTGCCATAGAAGCATCCGATACCAATGTGTAAGACAAAGTATTTTTGTCCATTGTTTTCTTAAGATTCTCAGGACTATCGGGGCTTACAGCCAATATTTGATATCCCATTTTCAATATATCTTTTTCAATTTTTTGTAAACCAGCCAATTGACGGTTACAGAAAGGACACCAACCTCCACGGTAAAAAATGACTACGGTTGGTTTAGATTCCACAAATTTTTTCAAGTTTACTTCTTTGCCATTCATTCCCATAAACGAGGCTTCAGGGATGGTTTCGCCAATCAACAATGGACTTACATCCTCCGCCTTTTGAGGTACAGGTTCTCCCATTCGAAAAGCAGTAGCAAACAATACTACCAAGGCAATCACTAAAGTATTTTTTGTCAATGTTTTAAACATAACATCAAGGTTAGATCAGAAAAAAATTTACTCCAAAACCTGCAAGCACCTTATATAGTTTTGGAGATAGGTAGTTTTAAAGCACTTTTGTAATTTCTTTAACAAAAGTAGGAGATAGAAGAAAGAATTTGTGTCAGGTGGCTGACAAAACTAAGGACAGGTTTGTTAAACTGGTGTTAAGACATCAGTTGTAGAGGCAATGATGAACACAAATCACCTCAGTTGTTATAAAAATACGCTCTTTAAGCCTTTAGACGAGCTATTACTTCATTCTTGTAACTGTAGCCGATGGGTAGTTCCTGGCCTTCTATTTCTACATGGGTAGCCGTAAAGGCAGTGATACGCGCTATATTCACAATAAAAGAGCGATGAATACGCATAAAATTATGAGGAAGCTTGGCCGCAAAGCTGCTGATTTTTTCCTTGGTAATCACGTTTTGGTCGGTAGTATGGATGTGGATGTAGTCTTTGATGCTTTCGATGTAGCGAATTTGCTCAAATAGAATCTTGATAAACTTCTTGTTGGCATTGACATATAAATGATTATGGACCAGCTCTGGTTGAGTGATTTGAGTAGTAGCTACTGGAATATCGCTGAGGCTTTTGAACTTATTGACAGCTTTAAAAAAACGAATAAAGGAAATCGGCTTGAGTAGATAGTCTACCACGTCGAGTTCATAACTCTCGATGGCATAGTTACGATGAGCAGTCGTAAAAATCACTTTAGGAGGTTGAGGTAAAGTCTTCACAAAATCAATCCCAGTGAGCAAAGGCATTTGGATATCCAGAAAAATCAAATCAATGGGGTTTTTGCTTACCCACTCAAAGGCCTCGAGCGAATTTTCGAAGGTAGCCACGAGTTCAAGGTCGCTGACCTGTGTCAGGTATTCCCGAATTATCTGAATTGCCAAAGGCTCATCGTCAATAATTAAACACTTAATTGTCATAGATTATAAATTGATAGTCAAAGTCACCCGATAAATTTCTTCGGTGTCTTCAATGGTTAAATGGTGAAGTTTATAATAATTTAAAGTCAGTTGACGCTGTAGGTTTACTTTCCCAATGCCTTGATTGGCTGAAATAATTCCTTCCATAAACTGTTGGGGCACCTTGGTATTCTCTACCATCATATACAGCTCACGATCTGCCACTCTCAAATAAATATCAATCATAGGCTGTTGGATGCGGTGATGTGCTCCATGTTTGAAAGCATTTTCTACCAACGATAACAAAATAAGTGGGGCAATAGACGTATTGGGATTGTCTAGCTCAGATTGGAAAGTAACCTGCAAACGTGCGCCATGGCGAAGTTTCTCTAAGT
Organism: Flavobacteriales bacterium UBA6049; assembly: GCA_002429085.1. GTDB lineage: Bacteria > Bacteroidota > Bacteroidia > Flavobacteriales_G > Salibacteraceae > UBA6049. The sequence goes on along the minus strand of DIYR01000001.1, from coordinate 801 downwards.
CGATGTAGCTTTGAATAAGGTCTACTTCCTGTTGCATCGTTACGGTAGGTTCATTGCATTGGTACAAGATGTAGTCCAGCATATCTGATAGTTTCATTACTACCGCAGGTGCCACATCCGACTTGGCCAAGGTGAGAGCATACAGGTTATTCAATGTATTGAACAAAAAATGAGGATTAAGCTGGTAACGCAGCATCTTAATATGAGCCTGATGCGCCATTGCGCTGGATTTGAGCGCATTTTGCTTTTCTTTTTGCAACAGTTGGTAGTTTTTAATTCCATAATACAAACCGGACCAACACATCAATATGAAAAAAGAATTTAGACTGCCCTTAAAATAGTAATACCAATCTTCCGGACGATAACCGAACTTGTAGAGCTCCCAGTAATGCAGATTCTTCATCACAGTCCACAATAAGGCGACGGCGTAACAACACAGCAGGACTACTAGCAACATAACCGGAGGATATAAACTGCTCACTTTGCGAAACGCGTACCGTAAAGGAATACTGAGCAACCAACCTGCCGTGGCGTTGAGGAGTATAATAAACACCCAAACAGGTCTCATGTCATGCAGAAAAGAACCAACGTAATAGACTAAAGCGAAGCCCAACCAGCCGCCTATGTGTAAAGTCCAGAACAGGCGCTCCCTGTCCTCATATAGTTTTTGCCAATCAATCAAAAGTAAGCTATCCGACTATTGTTTTAAATGATTATACGGAATTTTTGCCTCGTAGTTTAACCACTAATCCCAGGAGTATGGCAGTTTAACGCATTAAAGTGTTTTTCAATAAGGGATGT
>DIYR01000188.1 GCA_002429085.1 Flavobacteriales bacterium UBA6049 | reverse complement strand
TACCGCCAAGCGTTTTTTGGTTTTATATCAAAATGTAAGTTTGCGGCTATAAATTTTACATATTGCTGTCATGAGATTCAAACGATTACTATTATCCGCAATGCTTGTCGTTTCCATGCTTACGTTGTTTGCAGAAAAACAATCTAGTGAGAAAGCAGATAGCCTGTTGACAAGGGCAAGTTACTTCAGTGCCCTTGAACAATTTGATAGTAGTAGAATTACTCTTTCAGCTTTAGATACAAGTGCATTAAAAGCTTCCAGAAAAGAATTATCTCGGTATTTAAGTAAACTGAATGATGGTGTTCGTTTGGATTATGCTGCATATAGAGACTTGACTGGATTGGTCTTTCACACAAAATCATTGTCTAATAAGCAGAAGGTAAATTTCATGATGAATATGGTCCCCGTTCCAGACTCGGATACTATTCCAAGAGATTACATCCTTATACAGTTTTCTGCAATGAACATCTATAGTAACTTCCTTTCTATGGAAGATGCTACAAGAGTCAATGATTCTCTAAAAGGTTATGTCAAGAAATTTGATCCAACCCACCCTAGCACTATCAGAGCAGAGGTTTTGTTGTTAAACCACGACTTTACGCTAACTCAAATCAATGGAAATAATACAGAGTTGATGTATGAAATTTACTCTGAGATGGATTCACTTTCTAAGATAGTAGGAGATCCTTTCTTGTTAGCCTTAAGTGATTATGTAGCCATGGCATTCTATACATCAGTAGGCAATTTAGATGCTTTTTTAGATGCTGGTGAAAGATGTTTAGCTCTTGCTAGAACAGACGATGCTGCTAAGTATTTAATTGCTTCTGCCATTGAATACACGCTAAATGGTTATATCTATCAAGGTCAAAATCTCACTAGAATTCAAGAATTAATCACTGAGCTAGATCAGATGGAACAAGCACGTTGGCAAACGTATGTGGTTTATGCACAGTATATTGAAATAATACCCGAGAACTCACCAGAATGGAATACACTTTATTCCAAGTTTTCTGCTTCGAATTTCACTGAATTTGTAGAGAACTTATCTCAAGCTGCAAGCAATGAATTAGAAGGTAAAGATTTACTAGATTACCTTGAAACACTTACCAGATCGTTGTCTAAACTAGGGGAAGACCAACTAGCCTTAGACTATGCTTCTAAAGCAAATTTGCTAGTAAAGAAACTATATACCGAAGAGATGTCCACCAGCATTGCCAAGGTAGAAACGGAGTATGCATTAAAATCTAAAAATGCTGAACTAGAGAAAGAGCGAGAAATTCAAGAGGTATATCAAACCGCATTAATAATTGGTGGTTTGATTATGGCCATATTAATTGCATTGGTATTTTACATCTGGAAACAAAATTCACAGCTGAGTCAAAAAAACAACGAAATTGAGGCACAAAGAAGCAAGCTAGAAAAAAGTGAAAAAGAAATATCCCTTTTGTTGAAAGAGGTACATCACCGAGTTAAGAACAACTTCCAGGTTGTATCTAGTTTGTTAGAACTTCAGTTTAGAAATGTATCGGATGAGGAAACCCAAACCCTGCTGCAAGAAGGAAAGAACAGGGTGCAATCAATGGCGTTTATTCATCAACAACTATATCAAAACGATCAACTGCATATTCACTTTGATGAATATGTTCCTAAACTGGTAAGCGAACTGGCTCGCATGTATGGAGGGGAATCTATTGAAAGCAATATTCAAATTGAAAAAGGTCTTTCTTTAGATATTGATACAGCAATTCCGCTTGGTTTAATTCTAAATGAGTTAATTACCAATGCCATGAAGTATGGTTTTAGTGAATCTAAAAAGAAGTTGACTATTTGTTTAGATAGAACACAACCAGGAGAATATCTACTGAGTGTAAACGATAATGGAAAAGGGATGCCAGCTAATTTTTCATTAGAATCTGCTAATAGCATGGGACTTAGGTTGGTAAAAAGATTGTCAAAACAACTTCTGGGAAGTGTTAGACACAGCTCAGAAGAGGGTTGTACCTTTTACATTGAATTTAAAGACACAATCGCCAGAAATAAGGTAGATTAATCACTGAAAGATGGCAAAGGTTAAGGTACTTGTAGTAGAAGATGAAATTATCACAGCTGATGATATTTGTTTCAGTTTAGAAGATCTAGGATACGAAGCATTAGAACCAGCAAATACTTATTCTGAGGCCATTCGGACATTAGAAACAGAATCGCCTGATATTGCTATTCTGGATATTACCTTAACAGGAAAGAAAAATGGAATAGACATAGCAGACAAAATCAATGAAGATTTTGGCATACCATTCATTTTTTTGTCTTCAAATTCTGATAAACTAACCGTTGAAGAAGCCAAGAAAGTAAACCCTTCAGCCTTTTTGATTAAGCCATTTCATAAAGAAGAATTGTTTTCGTCAATAGAAGTAGCTCTTCATAATTTTACAGAAACTCAAAGAGAAGAATCAGAAGAAAATATCATCATAAAGAATGCACTTTTTGTTAAGCAAGACAAGCAGTTTATTCGTTTGAATTTTGATGATATTCTATTTCTTAAAAGCGATCATGTATACATAAACCTTCAAACCGTACAAGGTGAGATTTATACCATTAGAGGAAGTCTAAACAAACTAGAAGAGCAGCTAGGCGCCCCATTTTTTAGAACAAACAGAAGTTTCTTAGTACACTTAGATCATCTTGTTTCCATTAATGCTTCTTCACTACAACTTGGCGAACACGAAGTGCCTATAGGGAAGAAACAAAGAGAAATACTCCTAGCAAGACTTAGTAGGGTGTAATGAGTGATCAGGCGTTCTTTACGAGAACTGCTAAGAACAGAAAAATCCCTTTTCAGAACGAAAACAGGTGCGTTCCTAACATTTATTTTTTTTGAAAAGATGCTTCTCGTAAAGTTGCACAACTTATTCAGAAAAAATGATTGAACAAAGTGTGAGGAATGATGATTCCCCAATTGAAACCATCTATGTGCGAATTGGCTTAATACTCATTGCTGCATTCACGTTTTGGCTTGCAACGTACATCGATTTTGATCAATTCATTACGGCAATCCATAAATGGTAATAAAGCGGTATTAATGTATGTGTTTATGTTGGGTTTGAAATGAAACAGCCTCAGAACCTAAGGTTTCAAAGTTTTCTCCTTCTGTAATTTGGATATACTGATTAGCCTTAATAGTTCGTAGTACTTGTTGTTTGCCACTAGGCCAGTTGAGATGAATAGAGGAAATTAACGAGTCTTTTCCTAGGCCAATTTCTTGCTGTAAGCTTGAGGCACCAAAAGATCCACCTGAAGAAACTGTTCTATATAGCTTTTTACCAGAAGCCAATTCTAATACTAAACGAGTACCAATAGCAGAACGATTAGCTGATGTCCCTGTCAAATCAATTACAATCCAGTTATTGTTGGAATATGGGTTTACATAAAGTGCATTATGATAAGTATCACCCTCTAAGGCTCCACCTAAAACCATATACACTTCTTGATAGCCATTGTGGTTGAAATCTGCTAAGCCTATACCATGTCCTTTTTGAATATTGCCAAACCGTCCGGAACCAGTAACTTCTTCAAAGCGCTTTCCATTCATATTTCTAAATACCCTATTTGGTACGATGGTGCTATAGTCTGGAGCGCCTGTGCCAATTAGAATATCTAAGTATCCGTCATTGTCTAAATCTCCAAAGTTAGCGCCCATACCATAAATAGGTTTGTCTATTCCATATGCGGTAGACTGATCAATAAAAGAGAGGTCTCCATTATTAATGTACAGTTTAACACGATCACTTTTGCTACCGAGTCCAGAAAGCTCTTTCACATAGTCCTCAGCAATGTAATCAAGGTTTCTAACATCGTAACTGCATACAAACAGATCTTGAAGTCCATCCTGATTAACATCAAAAAACCAAGTAGGGAAACTGAAGAAAGGTGCTTCAACTCCAGCGGTACTCGCAATGTTTTTAAATTGACCATTCTGATTGTGAAAAAGCAGATTCTTCCCTCCTAAAACCGAGATGAACAAATCTGGCAACCCATCATTATCAATATCGCCAGAAGTAACTCCTTTTACAAAGGCATTGATGCTACCTAGCCCAACTTGATTGGCTACTTCTGTGAAGGTTTCATCGCCATTGTTTTTGAACAATTCGCAATAATGAGTTTGCTTCCTCTTTCCTTCATTACCAACGAATAAATCCAGATCACCATCTAAGTCGTAATCTAGCCACGTAGCTGTTTGAGTGGGGTGAAGAGAATATAACCCAGAAGAGAAAGTAACATCCTCAAATTGTCCGTTTCCTAAGTTTTTAAGTAGGGAATTGGGTTGATTTCCACCTTGATCTAACCAACCACCTCTCAGTATTAAAATATCTTCTAAGCCATCATTGTTGTAGTCGCCCTGAACACAGTTTAATCCGCTTACAATTCCACCTAATCCTGATGAGTTTGTGTAGTCATTGAAACCGCCCTTTGTATCATTTAAAAAGAGCTTTACTTGGTCTTGCATTCCATACGATGTGGCAAAAATATCTACCCATCCATCGTTATTAAAGTCCTCAGTGATACACCCACCGGAGAGTCCATGAACGGCAACTCCCAGCGACATACCAATATCCTCAAATGCTAAGAAATTAGACTGTTTCAATTCTGTGCTTGGAAAAGCAATTAGGTTGGAAGAACTTAATCCTGATGGATGTGTGCCTAAGGTCATATGAGCTACGTTCAACAACCACTTTGTTCTATCACTCGGAAATGTATTTTGAATGAGTGTAAATACCTCAATGGCTTTCTTAGAACCGTTGGTCAACGTATGAATACCTCCACCTTGAAGTGGTAGAATGCATGATTCGATGGAGTGGTTATTCAAGCAATTGTCTTGCTCGCCAAGTCGTAAGTAGGCTAAACCTAACAGCTCGAACATTTGAACATTTGATTGATCAATGATTTCTTCGTAAGGCAGTTTTTTTTGCTCGAAGTATCCTTCTAGTTGATTAATGGTTACCTGAGAATTTCCCGCATACAACGATTGTTTACAGTATTCATACCAGGCATTAATTTGTTGTTGTGGTGTACCCTGATTTATCCTGCTTTCCCATAGTGCTGCAAGCTTATTATTCCAGTGGTAATGGTGTTCTGGATTCCCGTTTTCGTATAAACTATCAAGAATAGCAACCATTCTATCAGTTCCACTTATAGCTGATACAGAGTCATTCTGAATAGAATCAGGATGACATCCTACAAATCCAATAACAAGTAACAGAAGGAGAAACCTATTCATTGATAAGATAAGATTGAATAGAACCATTATTCCTTAAGACCAAAATCACATTTCCCCTAGAGCTTGAAATAGAGTAAATGCCTCGGTGATCTCCAGAGATAGAGAACCCACTTTCATTAGAAGAAATTGATTGAAATTCTTGGTTTTTTTCGCCTTTTAGTACACACCCTTTGCTAGCATCACTTTGTCCCATGCCAACATCAACACCATAATTATTACCAGTTAGCAAGAGATCAGGTTGTTGATCTTGATTGACATCTTGTACTAACACTCCATGTGTTTCTGAGAACTGAGCGACATTCGGTAAAGCATGCCGTTTGAAGTTGCCATCCCCGATATTCTCGAACCATGATGTCTCAAACGTTGATACTTTCCATGTTTCAGACCCTATCAATTCTTGCTCACTAAAAACATCCTGAACTGTAGCAGAAGAGTAATTTTTGTAGCGATTGAATTTTCTCCTGATCAAAGGATATTGCATAAAAATTTCATCTAAAGTGTGTTTGAAATACAATTGATGATCTACAGAAGAATAGTACGCAGGTAACGCGTCTAGGCTACCATTATCGTCAAAATCTTTAGCAATTAAGTGGGCAGGATATTCTTCTGATGCTTTGTAGAAAGAATTCGTTCCTCTATTTCCGGCAACAATATCTACATCACCATCACTATCTACATCTGCAAGTGCAATGTTATTCCACCAACCAGAAGATTGACTGAACGACTTGTTGTCTTGCAAAACGAGTTGCCCGTTATTCACGTACATTAATTGAATAGTATTCCATTCGCGTGCAAGAACGAGCATTTGTTGATTTGAAAAATTCCCGATCTCAATATCGTTGATGATTCCCAGATCACCTTGGTTTGGCAATTGCTCAGTAGCATCTTTCAATTGACCATTTGTATTTAAGAATAACTGACTCTTAGCCGATTTTGGATAAGAACCTGGCATGGCACCACCTCCAACAAGAATATCTGTAAAGCCATTACCATCAATGTCTAACACAACTGCTACATTAGAGTTTGTAGGAAAATCATCAAACGAGATCAAAGATTTCGTGAAATTTCCGTTGCCGTCATTTATGTATAGTCGGTTTTCATAGAGGCGATTCCCAGAAATATGTTGATAGCCACCACTTGGTACAAACAGATCTAGGTCTCCATCATTTTCTAGGTCGAAGAAAACAGGTTTGCCATCTTCAAATTCGACATCCGCTACAAATACTGAATTAGATTGAGGTTGAAATGTGCCATTTCTTTGTTGAATGTAAAGAGAAGGTACTTGCCCAGCTGATGCCGAAATAAATACATCTGTTAGCCCATCTTCGTTTACATCACCACTAGTTAGAAATGGCCCTCGATTAGATAATTTATGCTCTAGTGTTGGTTCTCGTTTAAAATCGTTGAAGTTATTTTCGTGATGTTGATATGAAATAACATCTACTTTCTGAAGCAGTGGTTTCTGTTGTTGAGATTTCTGAATATCAGTTTGTGCATCGGCATAATGGAAAGAAATAGCACCTTCTGAAGGATGAATAGATTTCACCTCAGATTTTCCATCTGGCCATTTTACTTCAATCTCTACAGGCTTTTCAGAATCATCTAACCCAAAATGTAATGCAGTGTTTAACGAGCTAAAATAGCCACGGTATGGAGATACTTCTTGGTATTGAGTTCCAGCATCGTTTCTTACGTAAACTTTAGCGCCAAAGCCAGGTAGATTGTTCTTTTCACCAATAAGAGTTACAGAAATAGCGTGTCTGTTTGGTGTGAGTTTATCGGTATTATTCTCGTAAAGAAATGCTTCGCCATTTAAGTTATTCGTAATAATATCTAAGTCACCATCAAGGTCTAAATCGGCATAGGCAGCTCCATTAGAAAAGCTTACTTCGTTTAGCCCCCAATTATTGGTAGATCGTGTAAAGGTGAGATCTTGATTGTTGCGATAAATGTAATTGTTGATGGGGGTTGATGAGATGCGTTTCACCAAATCAAAAGCCTGTGTTCTTGTTATACCACCTGAGTTTTGAATCACATTATTTGATTCGTATTTGAGGTAGTCCATATCTGTTACATCGCGGTAGTAGCCGTTGGTGATAAAAAGATCTTTCCAACCATCGTTATCAAAATCGGCAAATAGAGGAGACCAACTCCAATCGGTATGAGATACACCTGCAAGCTGGCCAATTTCGCTAAAAGTTCCATCTCCGTTGTTGACTTGCAAAGTATTTCGCATCACTTGGTGTCCTACTCCATTTTGAACGGCCATTTTATACAAATCATAGTTTCCAGGACCTTTCAATTGTTTCTGGCGGAAGTTCTCCTCAGCGGTCATATCCAGATTAATGATGTCTAGTAATCCATCATTATTAAAATCTGCTACATCAGCACCCATGGCATTTTTACTGGTGTGAGCTAAAAAATCAGCTTGTTGATCTGTAAAAGTTCCATTTTGTTGATTGATGTACAGGTGGTCTTTATCCGCATAATCATTGGCTACAAAAATGTCTTGCCAACCATCATTAT
>DIYR01000184.1 GCA_002429085.1 Flavobacteriales bacterium UBA6049 | reverse complement strand
GTTGAGCATTGCTCAACGGGCTTTTTGTTTTACAAGTTTACGTGGTGTTTAATATTTATGCTTCTTGTGTTGTATGGATACCTAGATAGACAGGGTAACTTGGATAGTATGGTAGAAGATTGTTTTATTAGGCATAAAAAAAGCACCTCTATTGAGAGATGCTTCAAGTTTCTTAGCTTTCTTAATTGAAGCTTAGTGCGCGTGATCGTGACCTTCTTCTGAATGATCTTCAGTAACTTCTTCAACCGCAGTTGAATCTGTAGCCATAGTTGAATCAGCAACCATTTCCTCTTCTACTGGTTCAGCAGCTTCTTCTTCGTGAGCTACTTCTTCCATTTGTTCGTTAGCAGCATTTTCAGCTTCAGCTTGAGCTCCTTCAGTTGCTCCGCCACCACATGCTGTAAATCCTACAGTAGCTAAAGCTACAGCAAATAAGTACACTTTTTTCATGATGATATTGTTTAGTACAGTTAGACTTTTGTTTGGCCGAAAATATCATAATTTGCGAACATGACACTGTCTAAGAGCTATTTCACTAGATTAATGCCATTGCTAATCGTGCTTCTTGGTACTTTCTTTTATTCAAAGCCAGTAAAAGCATTAAAGAATTTGCCAATTCCAGAAGTGGATTATGTGAATGAGATATTAAGTGATGCTTCGTTATATGCAGTGAAAAGTGATTCTCAAAGAGTATCAGTAATTAGAATTCCTAAAAAGGTGACTGCTGTTTTGTTAACGATTGCGCTGGGTCCATTCGGAGTACATAGGCTTTATTTAGGGACAGACGCGAAAGTTCCTGTAATTTATACACTAACATTAGGGGGAGGACTTGGTGTCCTCCCCCTACTAGATATTATTGCTATTTTAAGCAGCCCAAGTATAGAAGATTATGTGAACAACACGAAAGTTGTCATGTGGGCTGAATAAATGTTATTCTACGGTAACTGATTTCGCGAGATTCCTTGGTTGATCAACATTACACCCTCTCATAACAGCAATGTGATATGACAGCAATTGTAGAGGGATTGTTGTCAATAATGGAGTGAAAGGTTCTGCGGTTTGAGGAATTTCTAATGTGTAATCAGCCATTGCCTTAATAGTTGTATCCCCTTCACTAACAACTGCAATGATTTTACCGTTACGAGCTTTAATCTCTTGGATGTTACTAACAATCTTATCGTAATGCCCTTGTCTAGTTGCAATTACAACAACAGGCATGTTTTCATCTATTAAAGCAATTGGACCATGCTTCATCTCAGCCGCAGGATAACCTTCAGCATGGATATAAGATATTTCTTTTAGCTTAAGAGCACCTTCTAGAGCAACTGGGAAATTGAATCCTCTTCCTAGATATAAAAAGTTACTAGCGTCTTTAAACTGCTCTGAAATGCGCACTGTCTCAGCATCACTTTGCAGCATATCATCAATTTTCGCTGGTATTGAATCTAATTCGTGTATCAGTCTTCTAAATTCAGTATCGTTTAATGATCCTGTTTTGCGTCCAATTTGAAGTGCAATTAGAGCAAGAACAGATACTTGAGCAGTAAATGCTTTCGTAGAGGCAACACCTATTTCAGGACCTGCATGAGTATATGCCCCAGCATGAGATGCCCTAGCAATTGACGAACCCACTACATTTACAACACCAAATACAGTAGCGCCTTTTTCTTTGGCAAGTTCAATAGCTGCAAGTGTATCAGCCGTTTCTCCTGATTGTGATATTGCAATTACAACATCTTTCTCAGTGATGATTGGATTTCTATACCTAAACTCAGATGCGTATTCTACCTCTACCGGAATTCGAGCGAATTCTTCAATCATATATTCTGCTACAAGACCAGCGTGCCATGAAGTACCACAAGCTATGATAAGAATACGATCAGCATTAGTAAATTTAGCTTCATATTCATCAACACCTCTCATAGAAATGATGCCTTTATCAGCTAATAAACGACCACGTAAACTATCGGTAATCGACTTTGGTTGTTCGTAAATTTCTTTGAGCATGAAATGTTCATATCCACCTTTCTCAATCTGCTCTAAGTGTAATTGAAGCTCTTGGATAAATGGATCAACTAATGAGTTTCCTTGTATCGTGCGGATTTCAATTTCTTCACCTTTACGAATGATGGCCATTTCCTCATCCTCTAGATATACAGCGTTTTTTGTATATTCTAAAAATGGGGAAGCATCAGAAGCAACGAAGAACTCATCATTCCCAACACCAACTACCATTGGGCTACCTTTTTTAGCTAAAACAAGCTGTGATGGGTTTCCTTTTTCCATAACGGCTATTGCGTATGCTCCAACTACTTGTTGTAATGCCAATCGAACTGCATCCTCAATAGCTACGTTCTCAACTCTTTTTATTTCTTCAATAAAGTTGATTAGGACTTCAGTATCGGTATCACTTTTAAAACTGTATCCTCTTGACGTAAGCTCTTGCTTTAAAGCCTCATAGTTTTCGATGATCCCGTTGTGAATGATTGCTAGATTTTCGGACTCGGAGTAGTGTGGATGAGAATTCACATCGTTTGGAACACCATGAGTAGCCCATCTTGTATGACCAATACCAATAGATCCAACATGATCATTGTTGTCAGCAATAGATTCCAGATCAGATACTTTTCCTTTGCACTTGTACAATTTAAAGTCATGATCTTCCATTACTACAACACCTGCGCTATCGTACCCTCTGTACTCAAGACGTTGTAATCCTTTAACAAGGATTGGATATGCTTCTTTGTTACCTAAGTAACCTACAATTCCACACATAGTTGTTCTGCTTTATAAAGGAGTGTATACAAACCTAAACTTAATTCCTTCACCAGCGGAGGGGTTTGTTCCATTGGTGATAATTCGTTGAGGTTGAGATGCCTCATTGGTAGGAGTGATGACAAACCCGAAGTTATTATTGATTCCGTTTTGATAATCTAGTATAACGTTTTGCATAAATCGTGTAACAACAAATCTGTAACGATTATTCTCAGTATCAACTCGCCCATCTATATGGGATCCAGAAGACTCAAATTGATCAACAATGAATCGTTCTACACCGTTCTCATCCCTTGCCTTAAAATATAAAGCTTCAGGAACTACGTAATCATTAGTAGCATCTGGGGTGTAAGGTAAGATTACTTCTGCAAGGTTTATAATGGCAGGATTCTCTTTAAAGAATTCTAAAAAGGACGTACATTCTAGCTCAATATTGGTGCCTCCCAATCCTTGTAAAAATAGTTGCTCATTTCCCAATGTTGTGTTGTTCAAAGATTGCTCAACAATAGTTCCTGATCTTTCAATTCGATGCTGATTGAATCTTGGAGTGTTTGCATCTATAATTAGATTGAATACTTCATTTATATATGCACCAGTATCTCCTTCATCTCTAGTTCTATAGTGAAAATGAAGTCTTGAAAAACTGCTTAAAGGATCAAACAAATAGAGAGCACCACCTTGGGCAGGAACACTTAAAGAATCAACTACAACAGCAACCCCTTTCATTCTTGCAATGAATGCATCAGTACTTTGAATCTCATCAGATCTAAGTAAAGGGCCAGCCCATGAAGTATCGATAGGGAACGTTAATGTAAAATCACCGTTCACAGAATCTTTTGTTGGTTGAGTAGGGTTGACACCGATATGAAACCCAATTGGATCTGGGTTGTAAGATACACTACTAGAACTGAGGTAATTTGAGTCGAGTTTTAAATCTTCCGTGATCTCATGAACGTAGAGATGAAGTAAATCGATTCCCTGATCTACATATCTTCTATTTGCATAGAAGGGATTAGAATCATAGAATTTCAATGTGAAAAAACAGCTATCAAGAATTACTTCTTTACCAGAAAAATCAAGATTTTCTTGTTCTGGCCTAAGTTGAGTGAAAAGTTTAGAAGATACTTGTCCAAATTCTTCATCGTAGTACATACCTGATAAAAGCAACACCCGTTCATCAGTTCTTATGCTATCAACAGCTATTGTTCTCGCTGTTATTGAGAAAGTATCTACTTCAAAGGCACCAACTTGGCTATCTTCAGGAAGAACTTCTAGACCAAGCTCTGCTTCTTTAGTACAAGAAGCAAATGCTAGTAGAAACAAAAAGGGGTAAATAAATACCCCTTTAGTTTTATTGAAAGTGTATTTCATTGAATTAATCTGCTAAAACAGAAGATTCTGCCAAAATCTTATCATAAAAATCAGAGTACTGATCGATGTATGTCTCGTCTGACTCATGGATGATAAACGGTTTATCTTGATTTTTAATGTGCTCAGCAACTTCATGATCTTCTGCCCCAGGGCCAATAATCATAGCATCTGAATCACGAACAGCCATTTTATGAAGGTTTGTGTAAGATGGATCATTCACAATGCTGGTAATACTGTCATCCATACCATCAAATGCAAGTTTACTTGCAAGATTTGAAGCTAAATCACCGTTTGGTAATTGATCGTATAAAGAGTACACAACTTTTGTATCAGCAAAAATGGGATCGTCTTTATACATCGTACGCAAATATGTTGGCAGCATTGCAGTCATCCATCCATTACAATGAATTATATCCGGAGACCACCCCAATTTTTTTACGGTTTCAATAACTCCTCGTACAAAGAAAATAGAACGCTCATCGTTATCTTCGAAAGCATTACCTTCTTTGTCTTCTAACATTGCTTTTCTATGGAAGTACTCTTCGTTATCAATGAAGTACACCTGCATACGAGCTGGTTGTATTGATGCTACCTTGATAATTAACGGATGATCAAAATCATTCACTACCAGATTCATACCTGATAAGCGAATTACCTCGTGTAGTTGGTGTCTGCGTTCGTTAACGCAGCCATAACGAGGCATAAATGTTCTGATTTCTTTCCCTCTTTCTTGAATTCCTTGCGGCAAGTGACGCGTTAAAGTAGATACCGTGTTTTCTGGTATATACGGTGTAATCTCCTGCGACACAAATAATATCCTCGGTTTGCTCATAGATTCCCTCAGTTTATCAGAAAATGGGCACAAAAATAATGAAAAAATGCCCACAGTTCAAGTTTTCGAATAGCTTTGCTGCCTTGCCTAATTGTTTGGCGCTATCTCAGTTACCCTTTCAGCATGCACAGTTATTCAACGATTCAGGCCATCTATTCATACGTTACTAAAAACCGAGAAGATGGTAAGCGCGTAGGTTTTGTACCAACTATGGGCGCACTTCATAAGGGACACTTGAGTTTGGTACAGAGAGCTAAAAAGGAGAATGACCTTGTAATCTGTTCCATTTTTGTAAACCCTACCCAGTTTAACGAAAAATCGGATTTAGAGAATTACCCGAGTGATTTTAACAGAGACAAAGAATTGTTGCTTTCTGTTGATTGTGATGCAGTTTTTTTTCCATCGGTTAACGAAATGTATCCTGATGAGATTAAAACTGAAGGAACGGAGCTAGGAGAGATAGCTGTGACTATGGAAGGAGCAAACCGTCCTGGACATTTTGAAGGGGTGGTAACCATTGTTCGTAAACTCTTTAAGGCCGTACCTGCTGATGCTTCATATTTTGGAGAAAAAGATTATCAGCAACTAGCTGTAATTAAGCATCTTGTGAAATCTGAGCAAATTCCTGTTAAAATCGTAGGCTGTCCAATTATCAGAGAAGAGAATGGATTGGCTATGAGCTCTCGTAATGAGCGCTTGTCTCAAATGGGTAAAAAGAAAGCTTCTTTGATTTACGATCAGTTAAAGTGGATAAGAGAACACTATTTTGAGCTTTCTGTAAGTGAGTTAATACAAGCAGTTGAAATGTCGTTTGATGAGCATGATGAATTTAATTTAGAGTACCTTTCTATAGCTGACGAGAATACGCTACAACCTTTCGAAGATAGGAGAACAAGCAATCATCCTCGTGCGTTTATAGCGGTGTGGTTAGAAGGAGTGAGATTGATAGACAATATTGGGCTTCAAGAATAATCGTACTTTTGCACCGCTTTAGCAGAATCAATTCATGCAAATTCAAGTAGTTAAGTCTAAGATTCACCGTGTAAAGGTGACGGAAGCCGATTTGAATTACATCGGTAGTATTACAATCGATGAAGATTTGATGGAAGCATCAAATATCATTGAAGGTGAAAAAGTTCAGATAGTAAACATTGATAACGGAGCACGTCTTGAGACGTATGTAATAAAAGGCGAAAGAGGTAGTGGAGGGATTTGTTTAAATGGTCCCGCGGCACGTTTGGTGGCTGTTGGTGATATCATCATTATCATTTCTTATGCTATTTTAGACTTTGAAGAAGCTAAAACGTTTAAGCCAACGTTAATCTTCCCTGACGAAACGAATAACACGCTCAAATAACAAATCGTTGAAAAAGTACCTCCTCAACTCACTCAAGATAATTGTGCCCCTAGGTTTGGGGCTTTTTTTAGTATGGTGGTTTATCCAAGGGTTATCTGAAGAAGATAAAGTTGACATCCTTGATGCCTTTGGTAGAGCTAACTACACTTGGGTTTGGATATCACTAGTGGCTGCTGTTTTAAGTCACGTTAGTAGAGCATATCGGTGGAAATACACATTAGAACCACTGGGTTACAAACCAGATTTTGGGAATTCGTTTTTTGCGGTAATGGTTGGTTATTTGATAAACTTAGCTGTGCCTAGGCTAGGTGAGATATCGAGATGTGGGGTGATGAATCGATATGAAAAAATTCCATTTGAAAAACTACTAGGAACAGTTATCGCGGAACGTGTTGCTGATTTGATCATCCTATTAACAACCACAACAGTTGTTGTATTTCTTCAATATGAGGTGATACAAGAAATCTTTAACGATATGCTCAGTAATCTACTTGGAAAAGTGTCAAGTGGTGCAATACTCGGTATTTTGGGAGTCTTGTTTGTTGGAGGCGTAGGTACATTGGTATTTATTTATCGAATTAAATCAGAGAATAAAGTAATTCAAACAATTCAAGGATTGTTGAAGGGAATAGTGGATGGTGTCCTATCTATTGTTACTATGAAGCAGAAATGGGCATTTATATTCCACACTATTTTTATTTGGTTGATGTATGTAGTGATGTTCTATCTATGTTTCTTCAGTTTACCAGAAACATCTGATGTTCCTTTCGCTGGAGTATTGACAGGGTTTGTACTTGGAGGCATTACGATAGCCGTTACAAATGGAGGTATTGGAGCATACCCATTAGCCATTCAAGCTATTCTAACCCTCTATAATGTAGATGAGAATGTGGCTGGTGCTTTTGGGTGGATTGTTTGGACTGGTCAAACAATTCTAATTCTTGCCCTAGGAGCCTTATCTTTCGCGTTGATTCCAACTTATAACCGATGGAAAAATGGGCGCGTATCAACAACTGAGTCGTAAGACTTATTCTTTAGAAGATCTTTCAAAGCAAGTAGCAAATTGGAGAAGTAATGGTGAGGCTGTTGTTTTTACCAATGGGGTATTTGATTTATTGCATACAGGTCATATTGATTACTTAGCCAGAGCTGCTGATTTAGGGCAACGATTGGTAATTGGTGTGAACAGTGATGATTCAGTAAAACGTTTAAATAAAGGACCCGCTAGACCAATAAAAGACGAGCAAACTAGGAGTCTTATTCTACGGGCTCTTGAATTTGTTGATGCAACCATCATATTTGATGAAGACACCCCATTAGAACTGATCAATGCTATTCAACCATCAGTTTTAGTGAAGGGTGGAGATTATGATCCGAATGAAACAGATGAGTCGTTAAAGACTTATATGGTAGGTTCTAAGGAGGTAAGAAGTTGGGGAGGAGAGGTACATGCGCTTTCTTTTGTTCCTGGGCATTCAACAACTCGTTTGGAGGAGAAAATCATAGAAGCTAATTTGCAGTAAAATCATTCACGTTGGCTAAAGTCAAAAAAATGTATGTCTGCCAGAATTGTGGGCAGACCTCACCTCAGTGGGTTGGAAGATGTTCTAATTGCGGAGAGTGGAATACTTATGTTGAAGAGATTCAAATAAAAGAATCAAGCGCGAGCAAGAATAAAAGTCTTGTACAAGCTGATGCTATTAAGAAACCAACTCCCATTAACGAAATTGATTTTGAGAAGAGTCCAAGAATAGCTTTGCCAGATGAAGAGCTACATCGTGTTCTTGGAGGTGGTTTAGTTCCAGGATCGCTCATATTGCTTGGTGGTGAACCGGGAATTGGTAAATCCACGTTGTTGTTGCAATTGGTTCTTCAGTTTAATAAGAAAAAGGTATTCTACGTTTCTGGAGAGGAAAGCGAGCAACAAATTAAACTAAGAGCAGACCGAATTGGAATATCAAATGAATCTTGTTACTTGTATACTGAAACGAATTTGGATAACATTTTCGTTCATGTGAATAATCTCAATCCGGATGTAGTGATTGTAGATTCTATTCAAACCATGTTCACCCCTTTGTTGGATGCAGCCGCAGGAAGTGTTTCTCAAATACGTGCGTGTGCTGCAGAATGGTTGAAGTATGCTAAAACGAATAACGTACCTGTGGTTTTAGTAGGTCACATTAACAAAGAGGGAAGTATTGCAGGTCCAAAAGTGCTTGAGCACATGGTTGATACTGTTCTACAGTTTGAGGGAGATCGAAATCATATCTTTAGAATACTGCGTGCGGTTAAGAATCGTTTCGGGTCTACACATGAGTTAGGTATTTACGAAATGCAAGGCAATGGTTTGCGAACAGTTTCAAATCCTAGCGAGATTTTAATCTCAAATAGAGATCGATCTCTTAGTGGAACGAGTATTGCTGCTACTATGGAAGGCTTGCGCCCTATGTTGATTGAGACTCAGGCTTTGGTGAGTACAGCGGCCTATGGAACTCCTCAGCGTTCTGCGACTGGGTTTGATTTGCGCAGACTAAGTATGTTATTGGCAGTTTTGGAGAAGCGATGTGGTTTTAGATTAGCAACCAAGGATGTTTTCTTAAATATAGCTGGTGGTATTCGTGTTGATGATCCGGCCATAGACTTAGCGGTTGTGGCAGCTATTTTAAGTTCAAACGAGGATGATGCTATTAATCCTAATACATGCTTTGCTGCTGAGGTTGGTTTAAGTGGAGAAATAAGACCTGTAAATCGATTAGAGATGCGTATTCGAGAAGCCGAGAAATTAGGTTTTGAGCAGATCTTTGTAAGTGGCTACAACTTAAAAGGTTTAGATCCAAAATCATTTGGAATTGAGGTAGTAGCTGTCAATAAGATTGAAGAAGTTTTTAGGCGCCTGTTTTGAGAGATTACCTGAAATATTTACTTGCTATTGTTTCATTGTGTTTGATTGCACCAGCGAGCTTAGAGGTGGGTGTAGTAGATATTAGTTTCCAAACGCTAGTAATTCTTGTTATTGGAGCTTTATTCAGACCAATTGAGAGCTTTTTAATAGTTCTCGGCTATATCTTACTTGGGGCGATTGGGTTACCCATTTATAGCGGTTATGTTGGTGGGCACGAAAAGTTATTAGGTGTTACAGCAGGTTTTTTTCTTGGTTTTTTAATTGCTGCTCCAGTTGTTGGAGTAGTAAGGAATCGTTTCAGAAAATCTTTTTGGAGTGATAGCTTGGTTTTGGTGTTCACTCATGGTTTACTTCTTGTACCTGGCTTTATATGGCTTGGAGTTCAATTACCCAATTTAGATTTACTCGAAGTTCTATGGCCATTACTTCCTGGATTGCTTATCAAAAGTTTAGTTGGAGCAGGGATAGTTTTTCTACTAGAGAAGAATTGAGCTGACCTTAGGGCATAAAAAAAGCTCAACCCGCATAGCGAATTGAGCTTTAATTAGTTTATGTCTTGATCTTACCCGTTTAGTGCTTCGGCACCTGAAGTAATCTCTAAGATTTCTGTTGTAATTGCTGCTTGACGAGCCTTG
Organism: Flavobacteriales bacterium UBA6049; assembly: GCA_002429085.1. GTDB lineage: Bacteria > Bacteroidota > Bacteroidia > Flavobacteriales_G > Salibacteraceae > UBA6049. The sequence continues at coordinate 18,321 of DIYR01000184.1, read as the reverse complement.
TTGTAAGTCAATTTCAATTCTTTCAAAAGCTCCGATGCATTATCTGTTGCTTTGTGCATTGCAGTCATACGTGCGCCATGCTCAGAAGCGTTAGAATCTAACAACGCTTTGTGGAATTGAGTCTTCAATGCCTTAGGGATTAATTCATCAAGAATCTCTCCTTTACTAGGCTCAAAAATGTACTCAGTATCATTCGTTACTTTAGCTGGAGGAACAATAGGTAATAACTGCTCGAACATAGTTTCTTGAGAAGCTGCGTTCTTAAACTTGTTGTATACCAATACGATTCTATCGTACGTGCCTTCAACAAAAGTTTGCATAACTGCTTCAGCTACTTCAGCTGTTTGATCGAATGAAATATTATCATACAATCTGTTTGCTTCTTCACCTGTTCCATTTACGTTAGCAACGTAAGGAGTCTTTGCAAAGAAATCATGAGCTTTTTTACCAACAGAGAATACTTCGAAATCTATGTTAGCATCACTTTCATCAATTTCTTTACGAACTCGCTTAATGATCTGTGAGTTAAAAGCCCCACATAATCCACGGTTCGAAGTGTAAGCAACAATCAATACCTTTTTTACCTCACGCTCTTCAGCATAGTTTCCTTCTGCTGCTTCCATGTTACCGCTTAAGTTTCCTAAAATCTCAGTCAACTTTTCAGCATATGGACGCAACTCAGTAATAGTATCTTGAGCTTTTTTCAATTTAGCTGCAGAAACCATTTTCATAGCAGAAGTAATCTGCCTTGTTGAGTTTACAGAGGTAATTCGGTTACGTACTTCTTTTAAGCTTGGCATCGCTTAAGGTTTTTCGTTTCTTAATATTTAGAAGCCAAATCGGCACACACTTTTTCAAGTGTTTCAATTGCTCTATCAGATAATTTACCTGATTTTAAATCAGTTAAAGCATCTTTATGTTGAGCACGTAAAAGATCTAAAAACTCTGCTTCAAACTCTTTCACTTTGTTTACTGGAACTCTTTGGATTAATCCTTTTGTACCAACGTAAATAATTGCGATTTGCTCTTCTACTGGAAGAGGTGAGTTTTGAGCTTGCTTCAAGATCTCAACGTTACGAGCACCTTTATCTAATACTGCTTTAGTTGCAGCATCTAAGTCAGAACCAAACTTAGCGAACGCTTCTAACTCGCGGTATTGTGCTTGATCTAGTTTCAATGTACCAGATACTTTCTTCATTGACTTAATCTGAGCTGATCCACCAACACGAGATACGGAAATACCTACGTTAATAGCTGGACGAACCCCAGAGTTAAACAAGTTAGACTCTAAGAAGATCTGACCATCAGTAATCGAAATCACGTTCGTTGGGATATACGCAGAAACGTCACCAGCTTGTGTTTCGATAATTGGAAGTGCCGTTAATGAACCACCACCTTTTACTTTGTCTTTTAAAGACTCAGGAAGATCATTCATTTGTGCAGCAATACCATCATCAGCAATTACTTTTGCTGCACGCTCTAATAAACGTGAGTGCAAGAAGAATACATCACCTGGGTATGCTTCACGACCTGGAGGACGTCTTAATAACAATGATACCTCACGATATGCTACCGCTTGTTTAGATAAATCATCATAAACGATCAGTGCTGGACGACCAGTATCACGGAAATACTCTCCAATTGCAGCACCTGCGAAAGGAGCATATACCTGCATTGGTGCAGGATCTGATGCGTTTGCAGCAACAATGATTGTGTAATCCATTGCGCCAGCATCAGTTAATGTTTTAACGATTTGTGCAACTGTAGAAGCTTTCTGACCTACCGCAACGTAGATACAGTAAACTGGCTCACCTGCATCGTAAAATTCTTTTTGGTTAATAATCGTGTCAAGTGCAACAGTTGATTTACCAGTTTGACGGTCACCAATGATTAACTCACGTTGACCACGTCCAATTGGAATCATTGCATCAATAGACTTGATACCAGTTTGCATTGGCTCGTTTACAGGCTGACGATAGATAACACCAGGAGCTTTACGCTCGATTGGCATCTGTACCTTTTCGCCTTCAATTTGCCCTTTACCATCAATCGGCTCACCAAGCGTATTTACTACACGACCAACAATTCCTTCCCCAACTTGGATAGAAGCAATTTTCTTAGTACGCTTAACTGTATCTCCTTCACGAATTTCGTTTGAACCACCTAAGAGTACGGCACCTACATTGTCCTCTTCCAAGTTCAATGCAATACCTTGAAGGCCATTTTCAAATTCAATCAACTCACCGTATTGTACGTTAGTTAATCCGTAAATACGTGCAATACCATCACCTACTTGAAGTACGGTACCAACTTCTTCTAATTCAGCTGCCGACTTAAAACCTGAGAGTTGCTCTCTTAGGATGGCTGATACTTCGGCTGGATTAATTTCTGCCATTTCGTGTTGATTTATTACAGTTTTATAGCTGCGCTATGTGTGAATTGTCTACTAAATTATGTTTAAAGCTTCTAAGTTGAGATGCTACAGACGCATCGTAAACGGTGTTATTACCCTTTACAACAAAACCACCAATTACGGATGGATCGATAATTTCTGTTACCTCAACAGACTTCCAATCTTTTGTGATTACAAGTTGTTTGATCTTGTCCATAGAAGCATCATCAAGCTTTTGAGCTGATTTTACTTCAATTTCAAGAATTCCATTTGCTATTTTATAAGCTTTTGGATATGCAACTGTGATATCTGGAATTAACTCGGCTCTTGAGTTCTTAGCCAATAATTGGAAGAACTTAAGAGTCATCTCTTGCAATTTTCCAGAAAAAACAGCTGATAACGCTTGCTCTTTCTTGTCTTCACTTACCACCTTACTAGTTACCAACATGTGTAACTCGTTAGACTCTTTTAAAGCCTTTGCTAGAGTTTCCATATCAGCTAACACGACATCTTGGACTTGCTTTTCTGTAGCAAGGTCTAACAATGCCTTGGCGTAACGTGATGCTGCTTTAGAGATGTTCATTTTAGTTTAAGCTAATTTCTTCTACGTACTTATTAGCTAATTCTTTTTGCTTCTCATCTGAGCTTAACTCAGTACGCAATACTTTTTCTGCAACAGCTAAAGCTAGTTCAGCAGAAGTAGTTTTAATTTCAGCTAATGCTCTTTTCTTTTCGCCATCAATAGTAGCCTTAGCAGAAGCAATCATTTTGTTTGCTTCATCTTCAGCTTTTGATTTAGCTTCAGAAATAATTTGATCTTTTGTATCACGAGCTTCACGTAACATACGATCGCGCTCTTCGCGAGCTTCTTGTAACAATTGCTCGTTGCTTGCTTGTAAAGCAGCCATTTCTTTCTTAGCCTCTTCAGCAGATTCTAATGCTTTGTTAATAGACTCTTCACGAGCCTGAACAGCACCTAGCATAGGTTTCCATGCTAAGGCACGAAGAAGTACTAACAAAATCAAAAATGCGATCGTTGTCCAAATCGCTAAACCTAAATCGGGAGTAACTAAATCCATTTCTTAGATTGTTTGATAATTTTTATTGTTTAATTTTTAATCAGCAACCCCTAACCAATCGTTAAGGGTTGCTGAACATCTTCAAGTTTCTTAGAAGAATGCAGATGCAACAACACCGAATAATGCAACACCTTCAATAAGTGCTGCTGCGATGATCATTGCAGTTTGGATTTTGTTAGAAGCTTCAGGTTGTCTTGCCATTGCTTCAGTAGCAGTTCCACCGATGCGACCAATTCCAAGGCCTGCACCTAATACTGATAGACCTACTCCAATTGCTGCTAAAGTACCAGTCATTTTTACTTGATTTTATAGAAATTAAACAAATCCGAATTAATGATGCTCTTCTGTAGCCATGCCTATGAACAACGCTGATAGCAAGGTAAAAATATACGCTTGCAATGCAGCTACCAATAGTTCCAAGGTATTCATAAATACCATAAATGGAATGGACATTGCTGACATAGAAACTGACTTAAATATGAATATGAGCGATACTAAACTTAATATAAGAATGTGACCTGCCGTAATATTCGCAAACAAACGAATCATTAGTGCGAAAGGCTTTGTGAACATTCCGATTATCTCTACCGGAATCATAATAGGATAGAGCCACCATGGTACAGGTGGAATTAATATATGCTTCCAATAATACTTGTTTCCAGAAAAATTCGTGATTAGAAGAGTAAATACTGCCAAAACGAAAGTTACAGCTATATTACCAGTTAGGTTTGGCGCGAGAACAGGTATCAATCCCATCAAATTATTAATCCATATGAAGAAAAACACTGTTAATAGGAAAGGCAAAAACTTTTTGTATTGATCTCCAGATATATTTGGTTTTGCAATCTCATCTCTAACAAATAGAACAAGTGGTTCTAAGAAGCCAGCTAACCCTTTCGGTGCTTTCGTATTTGTATTGTAAGACTTCGCTGCTGCTGCAAATAATGCTACTAGTAGAATAACCGAGATTAACATCGCAGCTACGTTTTTCGTAATGGAAATGTCAATTGGTTTAGCATTTGTTGGATGATGGTGTTCATCCATTTCAAGATGTCCATCTACATCACCGACATATATTTTTCCATGGTGTAATACGTATGTGCGATTACCTTTTGTGACTGGCGAGTGTCCATGATGAAACTCTGACGACATGAAAACGTCAAGTTGCCCTTCATAGATTAAAATTACAGGTAATGGCAAGCTAACAGGGGTTGAGGTTCCATCTTCATTTGGTAAATCAAAGAAGTGCCAATCATGCGCATCTTTAATATGATGCATGATCATTTCTTTGGCGTTGAATGATTTATCCTTTTCAGAGTCATGAGAATCATTGGCAAGGCCAACTGATACACTGCAAAGTATTAGAACTGCTAATAAGGTTAGACTCTTCAAACTAAAGCTTTTCAAATGCTGCATTGTAAAATAAGTATTGCCTAAGGGCGCTTCTAAAAATCGCTGCGAAAATAGACAATCTAGCAACACAAAAGGGGGGAATGTTTGAGTTTTTAATTTGATGAGATATTTGTTAGTAGAGGTTGATAATCAATCTTTTTTGATGAAAAATCTGAAAGTTAGGTAAGTTTCCAATGCTAAATAGAAGAAATAAATAGCGAAAAAATGAAGCGTAAAGGTTTTCGGGTGTTCGATTTCAGTGGTGTTGAACTTAAAAAAGAAGTAAGAACCGACAAAAATCATTTTTACTAATCCAGATGCTAAAAAAGCCATGCCGACTTGTTGACTAGCAAACCTTTTTACTTGGAAGAGTGAGAATAGTATAAGGAGAGTTAATGAGCCAATAATAGTATGAATTTCTATGATTGAACGTTGCGAGAGTTGCGTTTGTATGGCAGGAATGTTATAAAGTACTTGGTGAATGCCGAATATGACGAAGGAAGCACAGAAAAATAATATCAAAGGTTTTCGCATCGAGTTATTCGTTGTTAGAAATAACCTCTCTAATAATCAAATATAGAGCAGCTAATACAGAGAGAAGTGAAAGTACTAAAGTATAAATGGGAAAGTCAGGATTCTCTCCATCTAACTTTGAGCCTCCCCATGTTCCCAGTGCAATAATTGCAAGCATTTGAAAGCCAATCCCAGAGAACCGTGCAATCGTTCTAAGCTGTCCTTTCGGTTTGTGCTGGTCGTTTTTTGCCATTCGATGAGATTTCTTTCATCTTTCCAGCGATGGTAAGTGTTCCTTCTGGTAACCCGCCAGGTTCTACAGTTAGTTGACCGTAAGTGATATCACCACTAGCTTTACCAGAGCTTGTAATCACTAACATTTCTGAAACAACAATAGTTCCTGCAACTTTACCACTTACATTGGCATTTACACATTTAATGTCTCCTTGAATTTCGCCAGTAGAGCCAACTACTAATTTTCCTTTAGAAACAATACTGCCTTCGAGAGTTCCATCAATTCTTAAATCGCCTTCGGTTTCAACATCTCCTTTGATGCGGGTACCTTGCGCAATGTGATTTCGTGATCCACCTTCGAGGTCTGCTGCTTTCGCCATGGTTTTATTTTTAGAAAACATCTGTGTTGCTTAAGTAGTGCAAATGTAATTATCCAACCCTAACGATTATATTATGGGTTTGTATAATGCTGGTTAAAGAATTCCATGTATTCTTCTACGTTTTTACGTTTGTAGAATACTGCGTAATTATTGTAAGAGATGATGAATCTCGGGAATTCATTTCCATTGATATCTTTCAACAAATCTTGATTATTTGAAAAGTTGGTTAAATAAACTAACCCACTTTCAGCATTCGGAAAGCTCATGATCGCTACCATGTGCATTCCTTCTTGTAAGATAAGGTTACGAGATTTTAACCCATCCATTTTGTAGTTCTTCAAATTGAAATCAGAAATATTGTTTTTATGAATCAATAAATTTCCTTGCCCTTCTGGCAGTAGAACTACGAAGTTGTGTTTTGAGTTTGGATCAAATGTATAAGGAGATGGTTCTTCTTCAACCTCTTCTTCTACGGTTTTTTCTGCTTCTGGTTCGGCAGTGAGAACAGTAATAAGTTGTGATGCTTTTTGACCTACCTCTTGATCTTTATACTCTGCAGCAATCGCTTGCAAATCAACTAATAGTTGTTCTTTACCATTCTCTTGACCTGTAGCTAAAGCACGCAATAATTTAAACTGTGGGAATAGACTAGACTCTGGGAAATGTTCAAATGCATAGTCACAATTTAAAATGGTCTGATAATAATAACCTTTGATATAGTAATCATAGGTCTTATCATAATAAGCAGTGGCTGCTTTTTCAGATTCGTTGTTTTTCGCGAAATAGTCAGGGTCAATTAAGATTTTAGCAAAATCTGATTCTGGATATTCCTGTAAAATTTTGTTTTTGTAAGTATCTGCTTTATTGATTTCAGATAAATCCATGTATGCACGATATAAACGATAGTAGCTGTCTGCTTGATATTTATGAGGTGCAAAGCGCTTGTCCATTTCTAGCAATGTTTCAATGGAAGCAGGAGTATCTTCCATTTGCTCCTTGTATATGATAGCTAACTCATGGTAAGCTTCAATTATTTGGTTTTTAGCCGTGGTTTGATCTTCTTCAGAGAATGGAAGTCCCTTTAACCAGTATGATGGATCTTCCCAATCGTTACTTACCTCAATTGTATCGCCATCTGCATTTACAATAAACGAGCTTCCTGCTGCAGTATCGGCTTCGTTTTCTGCTAGTAATTCAAGAGGGTCAAGTTGTGTTTTATTTGATCTACGCCAGTTATCTGCATTTTTACGTGTACCCCAGATTCGTTTAAATTCGGCAGCACCAAAACCAACTGTTGCAGGATTGTAGAAATACCATTTGTTTGATCCTCCAGGAGGGCCTCCAACACCACCAGGAGTAGGAGGAAGGCCTCCACCAAATGAGTCGTCTGAGTTATCAGCAAATTGAGCCGCTTCGAACTCTGCTTTTCTTCTTTCCTCTTCTTCTAGTTTTTCTTGAATAAGACCCGCTATGAGCTTTTCACGTTCATTATCACTCATGTTAGCCACTCGCAACAAAGAGTCTTGTTCTTCAATTATGACTATTTGAGCTACGAGATCATCCAAATTATCAGCGATTAAAACAACTTCATCGTAATTCGGATAGTTTGGATCTAAGAAACTAACAGTAGAATCATAGTAAGCTTGAGCTTTTTGGTAATTCTTTTGCTCAAAGTGAATTTCACCCATTGCTAAGAAACTTCTTCCTTTTTGTTGCGAGTTTCCAACGCTAGCATCTACAGAGTTTTGGAGATTTTCAAGAGTTCCAGGAATGTTGCCCTCGTTTTTATCCATCATGGCTAAACCATAATAAATCTGATCTCTAAATTCTAGGTACTTTTCGTCAGCGAGCATTTTACGCAGCTCTTTTCTAACTTCTTCGCGTCCTCCAAAATCTGTATTCTGAGCTAAAGCACGTTGAATCTTTGCGTAGAACAACATTTTGTAATCAGGATGCATAGCAATAACACGCTTAAAAGCATCGGAAGCATCTTTTCGTTCACCTTGCTCTGCATATAGTTGACCCAATAAATAAGTTAGTCGAACTCGCTGTTTCTTCTTTTTTGTAAGCTCAATAGCAATTTGTAATTCAGGAATCGCTAAAGGAATGTTGTCTTGACGGAGGTATAGATCTGTATAGATTTTTCGAATCTCAGGATATAGTCGTTCTGGAAAGGCTTCATCCCCTTCTGCCAATCTTAGAATGCGCTCTGCTTTTTCGTAGTTTTCTTGTTGTATCAACGTTTTAGCTAACCAAAGCATGGCATCATATCGTGTTTCTTGAGATTTATACTTTTTAGAAACATATTCGAAAAACTGACGCGCTTTTGGGTAGTCTAGTTTGTAGAAATTGGCTTGACCAATTACGTAATAGCATTCATCTATCCATTTTACGTGTTCTTCGTTTCGTTTCTCTATACTATGACGGTTGATGACTTTAGAACACTTCTCGATTGCTAAATCCATATCTGCTAACATTCCTTGAGCAGACTGTTCATCCGTATATTTGAATACAGGAAGAATCTGAGTATAGTCTTCTTCGTAAGATTCTTCAAACGATGCCACAGAAGTTTTTACTAATTCACGAGCATTGAAATACCCGTTATAGTAAGAAGTGGTATTATGATAGGTACGGTGAGCCCATCCTGTTTTTTCAGTTGAACACTGATAACTCAACAGGGTGAACAGTAATATAATACCTAGCGTTAAAAACTGATGTAATCGATTACGTTGCAATTCGGTATATCTATGATGGGTATAACTAAAGGGCTTCAAAAATATTTTATTTTCAGAATGGAACTAGGTGATATCTTGATCTCTGTGAAATCTGTTTGTATTTGTTAACAAAGCATTCTACTCTTAAAAAGATGGCTGAACGGGCATTTTGAAGATATTTGCGCCTGACCATGGAAAACGAACCCAAGAAAAAGAAGGTTTATAAAAAACTTAAGAATAAGTACCGTTTGGTGATTTTGAACGATGATACGTTTGAGGAACGAGTATCTCTTCAATTGACTCCGTTAAACGTATTTACTTATGTTGGTTTAATTGTGATTTTGCTTATTAGCTTATTGATTGGGATAATTGCTTTTACACCATTGAGAGAATATATTCCTGGGTATAGTGATGTTGACGCTAAGAGAAATGCAGCTTATGCCGTGTTGAAATCGGATAGTTTAGAAGATGAATTGCGCATTCGTGATCAGTATATTTTGAACTTACGTAACGTTCTTACGGGTGAAGTGGTGGTTGATAGTATAACGGGCGATATTAACCCAAATAATCAACTACAGGCAGTAAACGATGTTCGTTCAAAAGAAGACTCTGCGTTTAGAGCAAAAATAGAAAGAGAAGAAGAGTACACGATTAACCAAAATTTGAGAGATAACTCAACAAAGACCACTTATTTCTTATTTACTCCAATTGATGGTTCCGTTTCATCTTCTTTTAATCCAGAAGAAAAACACTTTGGTATAGATGTGGTTTCTGATGAAAACGAGGCGGTGAAAGCCGTAATGAATGGAACAATAACATTGGCAGATTGGACATCTGAAAGTGGGTTTGTGATTCAAGTTCAACACAGAAATAATCTGGTGAGTATCTACAAGCATTGTTCTGCTTTATTGAAAAAAGTGGGAGATCCCGTTGAAGCAGGTGAAGCAATAGCGATTGTTGGAAACACCGGAACTCATACAACTGGACCACACTTACATTTTGAACTTTGGGATGATGGGCAACCAGTGAATCCTGAACAATACATTGCTTTTTAGTGGATATTACCATTTACACAGATGGGTCTTCGTTGGGGAATCCTGGCCCTGGTGGTTACGGTGTTGTGCTGATGGCAGGAAAGCATCGTAAGGAATTAGCCGCAGGTTTCAGAAAAACAACCAATAATAGAATGGAATTGTTGGCTGTGATTATTGCCTTGGAAACACTAAAAGGAGAAGGGCATAACGTTACCATTTTTTCAGATTCTAAGTATGTGGTTCAAGCAGTAGAACAACGTTGGGTTTTTGGTTGGTTGAAGAAGGGGTTTAAGGACAAGAAGAATCCTGATTTATGGAGAAGATTCTTGAAAATATACCCAAAACACCACGTGAGGTTACAATGGGTAAAAGGGCATGCTAATATTCCTGAAAACGAACGATGTGATAAGTTAGCAGTAGCGGCAGCAAAAAGTAAACCCACGGCTGTTGACCATGGGTTTGAAACTGTTCAAGGAGCTACCTTACTCTGAGAATAAAGATTTTAGCTCACTATCTTCTGTTTGTTCTTCAATTTTCTCTAACATAGACTCAACTTTTTCAAGTTGTTCCTCTAGAGCTGGTTTTTCAGCTTCTGGTGCATTTTTCCATTTCTCTAGATAGTAATCTTTGATTTTGTTTATTGAATCGATGGCGTAAAAACGGATGTACCATACATCTTTAGTAGTAGCTGCATCATTTAATCTGCCAAGTGCATGGTTAATGATGGCTTCGTCTTCAGTATTACGAGCATACAACCCATAAATCACATAATAGCCAATTCTATCATATGATTGAAGTTGATCATCTAATTCAATAAATACGTCTTTGTATTTTAAATCTCCACTTAATGCAAATGCGGTTGCACAAGACAATCGCATGTTTGGGTTTTCATCGTATTGCAATGTATCTGCTGCAGCAATAGCAGCATCCAAATCTGTGCCTATGAGTGCATTCATAGCAGTGTAAACTACAGAGTATGCAGAATCGATAATTGATTTTTTTAATAAATCTATGGATGCATTATCTCCTTCATATAATAAATCAAGTGCATAGCTTCTTACTTCATAATGAGCAGCAGTACTCGCTAGGATTTCTAGCTCAGCAATAGTTTTTTCAGGATTTAGACTCATTAGGGTCTCATACTCATCTAAAGCAGTTACTTGTACTGCCCATATATCTGAGTGTAGGGAATTAAACAATGCCTGTTGGGCGCGCTCTTGTTTTTTAGCATACGAACCAAAAGCTTGAACAGCTTCTTTTTGTGTGAGGTACAAATTGCTTTCGTTACCAAGAATCAAGTGCCATTCAATTGGCATGCGGTTATCGATTTCTGCTAGTAACATCTTTTCAGCATCAAAATCTACTGCTAAAGGCTTTTCAATTACTGGTAAAGCAATGTATTGATCGTCTTGATCTACGATAATACGTTGTCTTTCTACTCGGTTGTTTGAGTAGTATATGTCTACATCTATTGGTAGGTAATAGTTAGGGTATTCACCCATGTTTTGATTTTGCTTAACATGGATTACTTGTTGATTCAGAGAATCGTCATAAGAGTACTCTATGGCTAAAACAGGGTGTCCACTGCTAAAGAACCATTGATTGAAGAACCAATTCAGGTCTTCTCCTGTAATTTCTTCAAAAGCCAATCTTAATTGGTGCATTTCAGCAGGTTTATAAGCATTATCTGTTAAATACTTCTGTAAACCTAGAAAGAAGGCTTCATCCCCAACGTACTTTCTGAGCATGTGTAATACTCTTCCACCTTTAGAATATGAATGGCTGTCGAACATATCATCAGGAACATCGTAGTGGAAACGAACCAAGTCTTCTGATTTTCCACTGTTGAATTCATACAAGTAGCTATCTAAATCTTCTTCCAAGTGAATATCTGCTTCAGCTCGGCCATATTCAGCTTCAAGCCATAAGTATTCTCCATAGGTAGCGAAGCTCTCGTTAAGAGGAAGATTGCTCCATGATTCACAGGTTACTAAATCACCAAACCAATGATGAAACAGTTCGTGTGCAATCACATCTTCTGGACTTTCATCAATTAACTCTCTTTTGGTGCGTTGAGCAAAATCTCCGAAGATGACAGCCGATGTATTCTCCATTGCACCTGATACATAATCACGAACAACGACTTGCGCATACTTATCCCAAGGAAAAGGAACACCTAACATTTCTGAATACACTTCGATCATTTTAGAGGTTTTTCCAAAAATGTCTCTAGCATAGGGTCCATACTTTGGTTCTACATAGTAGCTTACCTCTAAAGAATCCCAAAGTGTGTCTTTTGTTACGTGGTAATCTCCAACAGCCATCATAAATAAATATGGAGCATGGGGCAAGTCTTGCACCCAACAATCTGTTCTCGTACCATCGCCATTTAGTGTCGAGAAGGTTAATAAACCATTAGACAATGTCTTGAAAGTATCTTGTACAGTCATGCACAGTTCTTGAGAAGTACGTTCGTTTGGGGCATCAATGGTTGGAAACCAGCACGAACTTGATTCTACCTCACCCTGTGTCCAGATTTGTCTTGGTTTATTCGGGTCTTCGCCTAATGGGTTAATAAAGTACAATCCTTTAGCATCTGTAATGGCCGTTCCGCCTTTTACTTCTAACTCATTGGGTTTAGCAGTATATTCAATAAATAGTTCAATGGTATCTTTTTTTGTATGCAGTTTAGGAAGTTGAGCTTTAATGAAGGCTCCATCGTATTGAAACATTAACTCACTTCGAACACCATTTTGAACCAAGCTTACCTCGTTAATATCCATTCCCTTTGCATCTAGAGTAACAACTTCGCTACTGTAGAAATAGGGGTTGAGTGTAAGGTTCGCTTTTCCATACAGGTATTGTTTTTCCCAATCAAAACGAACATCAAGCTTGGTGTGAATCAAATCCCAAATCCTCGTTTCACTTGGGCGATATGGAAAAGGATCTATTTGATCAACTACTTCAATGGTATCTAATTCGATAGTGTAGTCAACATCATAATCTGATTTGTTTGGTTGTAGCAAGCTACATCCCATGCCAAAAAGTGCAAAAGAGAGTCCGAGAGTGAGGGCGCGTTGTTTGATTGTCATTTTATAAAACCTAAAGCTGTTTGATTGGAGTGACAAATCTATATTTGTTTTCATGATAAAGGTGATGTCGCAAAATCAAGCATTCGAGTTAGAGCTGGATGCTGAGAGCCAAAATAAAGGTTTGTTGAACGGAGAGTCTTTTGAATTGAATGCTGTCGAAAAGTTTTCGAATGCGTTTGAAGTAGATCATAAAGGAGAGACATATCAAGTTCAATTAGTGAAAGCTGATTGGAGCGACAAAACGTTGGTGGTTCGTGTTAACGGAATGAAGCATGAATTACAAGTAAAAGATCAGTTTGATTTGTTGCTAGACAAAATGGGGCTAGGCGCTATGACTGTTAAGAAAGTAACGGATGTGAAAGCACCAATGCCTGGTTTGGTATTAGACATTTTGGTTGAAGCTGGTCAAGAAGTGAGTAAAGGAGATCCATTATTTGTATTGGAAGCAATGAAGATGGAAAACATCATTAAATCTCCTGCTGATGGAACTGTTTCTGCCGTTGTGATAGAGAAAGGTCAGGCAGTAGAAAAAAATACTCCAATGATTAAATTCGCTTAGAAGAAAGCACGGACTTGTACTCCGCCTGAGTGCACAACATCTGTATTTTCTGAAATTCGTCCAAAATAGGTTAGGTTCATTTGAAGATTCTTACCTAAAGTGCGTTGGTATGTGGCTTCCCAAGTTCCGTTGGTGCCGGGTAGAAGTCCTTGCAACATATCATAGGCTATTGGACTCAGCGCATCTCCTTCGTACGTGATTTCGATGTAATTGGCTTTAGCAGTTAAACTTCCTTTTCCTGGCTGATTAAATCTTAACTCTAGTCCAGCGTTCTGTTCTGAGCTATTTTCTCCATCAGATACAGCGATGTTTTCTTTGCTACTTACCTTATAAGATGCAATTACGTTGAACGATGGATTTGGTTGATAGGTCAACTTAGGTTCAACATCATTAATGGTGAGCGTATAATTTCTGTTTTCAAATAGATCAGATGTGACACGTTTCTCTGAGGCTGATAAAATTAAGTTGATTTGCCAGTCTTTGCTTACATTATAGCGCAAATCGGTAAGATGTTTCCATTGTTGTGTGCCATCAAATCCAGTTGTGTTGAGATTCTTCGTACTGTTACTGGTGTAGGTGTATTCGGCTCCGTAGTCCCTGCTGTTTCTGTTGAAGTATAGTGTGTTTCTAAACGAGGAGTTGATGCTGATTAAATTACTATCAACTACATCTGTGTAAAATGGATTGAATCTATTGAGATCATCTTCTCGATTTGTTTTACGTTCAATACGGTAGGCTACTTGATCACTAAATTTTTTAATGAACCCTTTGATACCACTATTTTCTCGTATGAATCTAGCAGGTTGGATGAATAAACTTTGGTTAAACTGATTGGTGTAGGTTCTAATGAAATCATTGGTTTGTACAGAGGCTCGAACATAGTCGGCTTGATCAGCAAATACGGCAATTTCAAATTCGTTTTGTTCTTTGATTCCATTGTCGTTGTAATCAGTCCAACTATACACTCCTTGTCCTGGAGAAACTTCTACATAAACGAAGTCTCTTCTTTCTTCTAATCCAGATCCAATCTCGTAGAAACTAGTAGAGGTTAATCCACCTTTTAATAAACGGATGGTGTATTCTAATCGAGCTAGTAGGTTCTCTTCAGGTGCATCCGAATACAATGTATTGTTTCTTACTTCTAGAATTCTATAGGTGGTGGTAGCTTTTAGTTGACTGTTTCTGTTTTCTAATAAAGCAAAGGATAATCCATAGCTCTGTCCAAAGGTAGATTCCCTCATATCATTGTTTAATACTCCGTAATCTGTACGTTGTGTATAGCTTAGTTTAAAGGTGTTGATAGAGGAATCCACGCTGGCAATAAATGCTTCCCACTCCCAGAATTGGTAGCTTGAAGCCAGCAGTGAATCAGATTCTGGGCTCTTTTGCTGATTGAATTCTAAATCGTCTCGATATCCAACTTTTAATTTTCTGAAATTTTTTGAGAGTAGGGTTCTATGCCGGTTGAATTCTGAATTAAAATTCTCTCCTTCCGTAGATGTCAAACTTCCTAAGTAGGATAGGTCATATCCTTTGTGGTTTAGTTTGATATTGGCCCCGTGTCTAGTGGCTTCGTATTGAGACCCTGCTAGGTAAGATTGGAATTCGTATCGAGCATGACCTGTTTCAGATCTTGCCAATCCTAACGAAGCCGAAGGGAGGAATTGATTATTCCTAAACTCTAAATTTCTAACATTCCAATCTCGATCGAATTCGGCAGATCTAAAGAATTCAATTTCACGAAATTCTGTAGTTACCTGCTCATGGCGAATCATGGTTGTAATAGCCCAGTTAGAGGTGTCTTCAGATAAGTGCTTCCTGCCATTATATTGAACGAAAAATGCGTTGCCCACGTTATCGCCATCATCGTTGTCCGAAAATGTGTTAAGGTCGTTTCTACTAACTGCTACATCAAAACTTACCTTACTATTCTGTGATATTTTATACGATCCTCCAGCACTTGCCATCTGTCGAAGTTTTGGAGAAATCAACACAATTATTGGTTCAAATTGACCTTGGCGTATACCGTTTATTGGAGCTACGTATTCGTATACTTGTCCATTTGCCGCGCTGGTGATAGGAATATAGTTTCCGTTTCCCAATCCTACATCACTAAAACGTAGTTGGTAGATTGCACTGTCTGGGTTAGTGCTATACACAAAAATGGAATCAACTTGACCATTAACGGTATCGGTAGTGAGTTTATATAGTACTCTATCATCCTCAAATTCTACCACTTCAATTCCAGATGAAATAGCAGCGTCAATGTCATCTCCAGCTTGGATGAGAATTTCTCGTTCAGAATCGGTTAGCTCTTGTTGTAAAGGTTGGTTTTTGGCATCTTGTTCTGCGTATACATCAAAACGAACATCCCATTTATCGTTTTTTAATCCTTGTTGGTAGGTAATGAGAGATCGACTATATGCTTGGCTAGAGTATTGAAATTCAATAATGATTCGTTTGTCCTTTGTAATCGGTTGTTTGGCAGTAAAGATGATTTCGGCTTTATTGTAATCTATGATGTAGTCGTTTTCTTGACCACGCTTTAGTTCGCGCCCATCAATGAATACGCGTTCTGTTCCACTCAAAATAATGATGAAGGCTTCATTTTCTGCGCCTTCTAGTCTATAAGGACCTTGATTTCCTTCTTGGCCTTGTACTATGTTACGAGCAAACTTTCCTCTTGAAATAGCAGCACTTAATCCAACGCGTTGCTGCCATTGTTTGTCTTTTCCGTGAATGAATCTTGTTTCAAAGGCACCGCCTCGCAAACGTTTATTGTATTTCAAAAAGTAAGAATCTTTGCTTTGTGTTTGGTAGTCTCCTGCTGTTAACCTTGTTCGCTTACTATACAATTGGATATACACTTGATCGAAATCTTGCAGCTGTTGCGTGTTTCCATCTGGTTGTATTGGGGTGTTTTCATCAGATATGGCGGCTAGGATTCCAATTTGATCAGTGAGTTGTCCTGATAACTGAAGGTTCAAGTTAGAGTTAACTCCTAAGTTTTGGTTGTTCCCAAAATTGATTCCTCGAGAAATGGATCCTTGTTTATCGAGTTTAGAAAAGTTAGAGGCAGCAGACGGGGGTGGAGTTTGATATTTAAAAGGGTTGCTCGCTCCTTGTTGGTTTTGTCTGAGTAAGTTAGTGCTCTTGTGTTGGTAGGTCTTTGAAAAATTGATAGGAAAGACTTGATAAGAAACCGTGATGCTATCTACAGCAGGTCTTTCTTTCCAAACTAGTTTTCCTTCTGCTGGAAGCAGTGTGTATGAGTTTTTAGAAATTCCTTCAATTCGAAAAGAAGATGCATAAATAGAAAGACTATCTATTTGAATGGTATCCTGAAGTACAGGCAAAGTTTGAGCGCGCTGCGTCTTGAGTTGTGATTGACCAACTAAAAGAAGCGGCTGAACAAGGAACAACCAGAGCATTCCAAATCGAAAGAGCATGGTGCTAAAGTAGCGCAAGCCGCAAAGTTTCAAGATACACGCAGATATAAACGTTTGGTATATCAACTTGGTATGTTAGGAAACATACAAGAGTAGCCCTTTTAGATATTCTGTTTCTGGATGGAAAATATTTACTGGGTGATCTTCAGGTTGATGAAGTTGATCAATAATTCTTACTTCACGATGAGCCTCTACGGCAGCACTAAATACAATTCTCTGAAATAACTCTTTGTCAATGGCTTTAGAGCAAGAGAATGTATAGAGTAAGCCACCTTGTTTTATTTTTTTGAAAGCTTTTAGATTGATTTGTTTATACCCTTGTGAGGCATTTTTAAGGGCGCGTTTGTGTTTGGCAAATGCTGGTGGGTCAAGGATGATCATGTCATAATAATTCGATGGCATTTCGTTTAAAAAGTCAAAGCAATCAGCAGCTATGCCTCGGTGTTTTTCTTGCAATTTATTTAATGACATTAAGTCGTTTGCCATGTCAATGGCGTTGCTGGAAATATCAACACTATCAACCTGCTTGGCACCTCCTGCTAATGCATACAAACTAAATCCACCAGTGTAACTGAAAGCATTCAATACTGTTTTGTTGATTGAACGCAAACGTACGTCTTGTCTATTGCTACGCTGATCAATGAAAAAGCCAGTTTTTTGACCAGTTTCTACATTGATAAGGAATGTGAGTCCGTTTTCTTTTACCTCAGTTTCAACATTGGTTTCTTCTGTTAGCCATCCGTTTGAAAGGGTGAGTTGTTCTAGAAAAATACTGCTGGACTTTGATTTAATATAAAGGTGCTGGAATCCTAACTCATTGAGAATTTCACCAAAGAGTGGAAGCAGTTTTTCGATACCAAGTATCTTGGGCTGAAGAACCAGTATATTGGCATATCTGTCTATGATTAACCCGGGTAAAAAGTCACCTTCTGAATGCAATAATCGATAGCAGTTAGTGTCCTCATGGTTGAATAATGCCGTTCGAAGATTAATGGCTTTTTGAAATTTACGTTTCCAATAATCACTTTCAATTTCTAGAGGTGTTCTAGACCACTCAAACATTCTACATGCTATTTGACTGTTGGGATCGAAGAACCCATAACCTAAAAGCTCACCAGATGATTTATGCACAGAAACTATCTCGCCATTTTGCGCTTTGCAAGATTTTATTGCCCCTGAGAATATCCAGTGGTGTCTATTGACGATCGATTTTTCGCGCTTACTGTGTAAAATTAACTGGTTCATTTGTTAATAACTTTCCTTTCGGTATACCTTGTTTATGAGATGGTTCTTTTGTAGTGTGGTTGTTTTTTAGTGAGGCTTTTTGATTTAACTCAATGACTAAAAAATAACCGCTGCGAGCTTAGTTCTTTATGAAAGCATAGTTAAAGAGGGTGCTTTGTTAAAAATCTATTAATCAGTGTGAAATAAAAGCCAGTAGTACTACTGGCTTTTAACTAGTGGAGCATAGCGGAGTCGAACC
>DIYR01000053.1 GCA_002429085.1 Flavobacteriales bacterium UBA6049 | reverse complement strand
TATTCGTCTACTGATGTTTCTATATGTTTTTGACTATCCTTTAAGTCAATTAGTATTTTAGCACCACTACTGTCTTCCAAATAGCTATGAGCATACTTTTCGTTGCTAGAGACCATTTCTGTGTTAGCCGTTATTAGCTCTTTCTCTGTTTCGTTTCCTTTACTATCACGTTCTTTAACAATGCTGGATTCTTCGTACTCATGTTGAACGCTTGCGCGATAATACACCACCTCTTGCCCACTGTGTTCTGCTTTCAAAGGAGACTCAGATTTTATAACCCCAGAAAGTTCTACAATGTTTCCTATATACTGTCCGTCTAAACCCTCCCCCAATTGTTGGTATATATCTACAATATCGGCTACACTCGAGGTTTCATACGCTTTGATATTTTTCGCTTTATTCTTAGACTTCTTTCCATCCCTCCACACCGAGATACTTATTAAAAATAAAACTACTCCAACGACAATAAGAACTACCCCAAGAATTGTTAGAAACATTGTTTGATACGTTTTTAGCTTATAATCTTAAAATGAACTCACTTTGGCTACGCTACCTAGATATTTTGTGCCTGGGCTTATATTCCCAAAAATACGCAATATTGAGGTGATAAAGATGCTTTAAAAAAGCGAGGTAATGTTATTTTGGCAAGAAGACAAATGAGTTTTGGTATTTTGAACCAAACATAATAAAAACATGGTAAAATGTACCCGACTCGTTTTAAAATCTAAAATAATTCTGCTGTTTTTTAATAATATTGCTTGGTTCGTAAAAACAGATACCTGTAAGAACGTAAGTAGATTTTATCAGTCTGTAAATTACTTTTGCAGATATAGGCTTAAGCTAAGGGAATTGTGGAATGAGACAAAACAAAGAATATTAGTATCTTCTGTATAATAAAACAATGATTATCCTTTAGAAGTGGCTCCTACAATAATTAGCACCACTCCTATAATGGCCAGGGCAATGGTTCCATATAGAGACATTTTAGCCGAGCTTTCAGCGCCTTTGATCAATTCTTCTTCTGACTTAGTAGATACAATGTATTCTACATCTTTGTCCTTAGAAGGTTTGGCCACGGTAAGCTCGCCGTTATCTTCTACGGCTTGACCCAATACATACAGTTTGGAGTTTAAGGGAATAATTTCTTCAATGTAACGATATCCGGTGGTTGTACCATTGATACCATAAGCATTATAATGTGAGGGAGGTTCTGGTTGGTATTCATCGAGGGTAGTTACGGTGTGTTTAGTAGCCCCCTCTAGTGTAATTCTAATTTGCTCGCCGCTACCATCATCTAAGAAAAAGGGCGTTACTCGCTCATTGTCAGATACGGTTTCTTGATGATTCACGACTACTTCACGCTCATAATAGTTACCTTCTTCGTCTTGTTCTCTGACAATCTCGAGTGTCTCGTATTCGTGGATAACTCGCGCTCGATAATATACTGCTGCTTGTCCAGAATGTTCTGCTTGAAGGGGACTATCAGAGCATGCTGACCCTGATAGTTCCACCACATTGCCTCTATAATTGCCACCTAATCCTTCACGCAATTGTTTGTAGATATCTACTACATCTACCACCTTAGCAGTATCATAGTACTTGATATTCAACGATCGGTTGAGTTGGCGTTTGCGATTAAACCATAAAGCTACCGCTATTCCTATGAGGACTACGCCGACAATTATTAAGGCCATGAAAGTATTAGTTAATAGTCAAAGACTTGTTTTCCTGAATCAAATCATCGTACTCATCAGCAGTTTTGGCCACCATTTGAACCGCAGCTTCAAACTCGTTCAAATCAAGGTTTTTGCCTGCCAACGAATAACTAAAAGAAACGGTACCGTCAAATGCCAATCCAAATCCTCCGAAAGGAATGTTAGCATTTAGGCGAAGTAACTCCTCAGTTAAGCCAGATGTTACTTCTACATCTTCTGCCAAATAAGAGTATACTTTTACCAGTACATCGTCGCTATGCCAGGGTAACACCTGAATAGTAACAGTTACAGTACCAAAAGTAAAGGTGTAGAAGTCATCAATTTTCACGATTTCATAGTCGTGAAATAACTGATCCATATACCCCTCTACAGTTTCTTTGGTTTTGTTAATGAGATCTTCATTAACACCAGTTTTTAATACAGTGAATTTTGGCATAGTTTATTAAAAAGTTTAAAAATTGTTCTTGTAATGAATAATTTAAGTTGAACCCTTGTTAACTGTACCAGGTTGGTTAGCCTCCCTGATTCATTTTAGCACGTAAACGGGCCAAATCGTCATCAACTGCGGAGTTTTGCTCAAGCATTTTGAAATCGTCATTCAAAGAAGTATCTCCCTCAGAAAGTTCAGTAAAAGCCTGGGCTTCTGCTTCTTGCTTCAAGATTTTTTCTTCGAACTTATCAAATTTGGCAAAACTGCTGCTGAAATCAAGGCTACCTACTTGCTTGGCAATTTGTTTCTGAGCTTTTGCTGATTCTTGACGAGCCAATAAAGTAGATTCTTTCATCTTGGCTTCATTCAATTTAGACTTCAGCATGTCTACTTGACTTTTCAATTTGCCAGTAGTAGTAGCAGCTTGTTCGTACATCACTTTGTACTGGTTAGCCTGGCCGTCAGCATCCGCTTTTTTTGCAAGGGCTTTGCGTGCTAAGTCTTCATTTCCAGCACTCAATGCTTGCATGGCTTTTTGCTCCCATTGTTGTGCAGACTGGGCGTGTTTTTTATAATCACGCTCAAGCTTTTTTTCCTGAGCCATTGCCGTAGCAAGGCCAGAAGTGGCTTTAGAAATAGACTCTTGCATTTCTACAACCATCAACTTGATCATCTTCGCAGGATCTTCTGCCTTATCAAGTGCATCGTTAATGTTTGCTTTAAAAATGTCAGAAATTCTACCAAAGATACCCATATATTTGGTTTTTGATTTAAGGTGAATGGTAATAAATTAAACTTGTTGTAATAATACAAAATATCTTTATGATTCTAAAAATTCTCAAAAAATATTGTGAATACCCAAAAACATTACATTTAGTGGGTTTTTAGAAACATGTCAGATACTGCCGTTACACTGTATAAAACAACTAAAAAATAGCATTTTTGTAGTTGCAAAGGTGATTATTAGTAGTAAACCATCGAAAAAGGTTAACCTTAGCGCGTGTTTTTTTCAACAAAAGGAAAAGAGGTCAGATGGGAAATCGATAAAAACTTGCACAAAGCCTTATAAAAGCACAAGCCTTTTGGTTTTGTTAAATTTGCACTTTTTCACCATTGTTTGTTTTTACGACAATGGCTCTTTATGCTGTAATTCTTCGTGTACTCTTTCAGAGTGCCATAAAAAAACTCCTGAATCGTAATCCAGGAGTTCATCAAATATCATTTTTTTTAGAGTATTTCAATTGATTATCAAACTATGCTCTCTTCAAGCGAGATTGACCAAGTTTGAGTTCGATTTTTTGGCGGAGCATTTCCAATAGATAGACCTTAAGGGATTTGTTTTGAGCAACAGTCGCTCGATTTTTCCAAAGGTCAATAAATACCACTACCAAACATTCATCTACCAAGCCTGCATCGTTGGTAAATCGGTGGCCATACTTGAGCAGCAAGGGTACATTTGCCTGAAATATGTCTTTGACTGCTGCTTTATCATTTTGGGCTAATTTTTTCAGAAACAGTTTCTCGTCTTTCATAAAACCTGTGTTTTAAAGGGAGTTCGTGGTAATGTTCTTATAGAGCGTTGTAAGTTTATATATAAGTGATATTACATAAGTCGTAAAAAGCAGTAAGAATTGTTTAGATAAAGTGTTAACAAAGTGTTAGCATCGCGCTATTAAACCTTTAAAATCCTACAAAAAACACATAAAGTACAATTAAAATCCCGCTAATGCGCATAAAAAAATCAACCTTTGAACAATACCCAAAGGTTGATTACACTATTCATTCTGCTTGAAAATTCTTCTTTAATCCTTCAAGAAAGTTTTGTGCAACACTTTACCGTTTTGCTGTATTTTGAGATAGTATTTACCAATGGGTAGGTTTAATACATTGATGTTGAACTGCCTCCCTTGCTTTTGAAGCAGGCCTTGGTAAATTGCTTGCCCACGTTCGTTGTAAATCACAGCTTGGATTTGATTGACGCTTGCTTCGTTCAGTTTTACTTTCAAAGTACGTGCACTGGGGTTAGGATACATCTGCAAACTGGCATCTAAACCAGTGCTTTTACCCAATACCAGTACAGGCACACTTATCGTCGTTCCTCTGGCATCGTTGGTTCCAATTGGGGTTGCTTTCAAGCGATGCTCTCCTGAGGTATACCAGCGAATGGTTACTTCCTGCCCAGTTTGTTTAATAATTTTACCGCCTTCTAACTCCCATAGAACCTTGGATCCTTCTGAAGCATCCAAAGTGTAGGTCTGGGTATTCTCGGCCATTAGATTTACCACTGATGTACCTGAAATATTGTATCCAGCAGGTTTCAAACGTGTATCATACAAGTATTGACTAATGCGTGGTACAATATCACTATGTAAATTGCCTCGCCCCAAGGCACTATTGATCAAACCATCTACGTGTACATCATGCCCTCTCTTGTTGTAGGAATAGAATTGGGCAGGGGCGTTTACTTGCTGTACTCGGTTATTGATGGGGTTACTGCCATACGCTACTGGTAGATCGAAACCAACTACCAAAAATGAAAAATTATTGAAAGGTTGGGCTTCGTTGTAAGAAACTACGATGTCATCCTTACTGTGAAACATCACATTAGGAATATCATTATTTCCTTCGATGTGCTCTAAAAAGCCAACAGCTCCTGAGAGTGACACTACCGCATTGGCCTTGCCACTCACGTGGCGATTATCACCGGCACAATCCAAACATCCTTGGTCGGGTAAGTTATAACGTCTGGTCCCTAACCAAGCACCCCAACGGTAGCTGGTATTACGAGTAGCCGCAGGGCGCTCACTTTCTTTATCCAAGTAGGCATTTTGTAATGCGATAAATGCCCCAGCACTGTGTCCTCCTATGAAAATTTGATTAGGATCAATTTTAAGAGCTTCGGCATTGGCTCTAAAATAACGAATCGCGGAACGTCCGTCTTGCAAGGCTCGGTACACGGCGCGTAGTGCGGCACCTTCATCAAAAATATTCATTCCCAAACGGTAATCGATGGCCGCTGTTACATAGCCTCGTTTGGCCATTTGGATCGCCAAGGCTTGTATGTCGCCCATGGTGCGATCGCCAAATACAAAGCCCCCTCCAAAACACACGATAAATACTGGACGTTTGGTATTATCATCGCCAAAAGGCTGAAAAATATCCATGTATAAATTACGATTTCGGGTATCATGCTCTTTGGCATTTACTGGTGTACCAAGTAGTACCGACTCATACCAACCTCCCCCATTTTTGGGTTCAGGAACTTGGGTGCTAAACTTTACACCTTTAGTTTCACTGATATTAGGAAAGATTTCATCCAGGTAGCGTTGTTGGGCCCATACGTTTGTAGTAGCAAATAAAATCAGGCTTAATAATAGTGCATTGAGTTGTTTGCTTTGTAGAATAGTTTGGATTAGATTGGTTGAAAAAATTGTGGGTTGTTAAGTATTCAAATGAACTTGGGTAAAATCAACCCTCGAGCAATGCCCGAAGGTTGAAACAATATTCATTTTGCTTGAAAATTTTTACTTAGTCCTTTAAGAAGGTTTTATGCAAATG
>DIYR01000194.1 GCA_002429085.1 Flavobacteriales bacterium UBA6049 | reverse complement strand
ATGTATCAGTAAATACTGGGGTAAATGTAGATGCTAATGAGATTCCAATTCCTAAAAGTATTGCAGATGAAGCTTTTAACGTTGCTGCTTGTATTGGTTGTGGAGCTTGTGTAGCCGCTTGTAAAAATGCGTCAGCGATGTTATTTGTATCGGCAAAAGTATCACAGTTGGCGTTGCTTCCACAAGGAAAAACTGAGCGTAAGGAACGTGTAGAAAAAATGGTAGCTCAGATGGACGAAGAAGGTTTTGGTGCTTGTACTAATACGGGTGCTTGCTCGGCAGAATGTCCAAAAGAGATTCCTTTATCTTCAATTGCTCGCATGAACCGCGAGTACTATGGTGCCAAGGTGACTTCTAAAAATGCATAATTGATGATTGGCTTTTAATTGTTGATTATTAATCATAATATATACAGAGATGAGAGCTGGCCTCTTGTCTCTGTTTTTTTATGCGTTTATTTTAACACAAAATTATGAATGTGCCTGAGATTGTTCAGCAAGTATTGGCTGGTAATGAAAAGAATATTGGAGACCTGATTAACAAGGAGCTCAGCATTATTTTATTGGCTGATTTTATATACCGTAATCCACATTTAGCTACTGAAATGAGCGGCTTATATCAGGAAGTGTACAAAAAAACGGTGATTAATCTGACTCAAATGTTTGAGGATTTGCTAGAACAACAAAACCGTGAACTAAGCCATCAAGACCAAACCCAAGTAAAACAATATGTACAGTGGTTTGTCAATGACTTGATCAAGGAGTATCAGGAAGAAGTGCAGGAAAAAGTTCGTTGGCTCGAACAAAAAGGCGCTAATCGCGAATAGTAAAACCTATTATTGACTCTTGGGCACTTTTACAGTAAGCAAAAACATGTAGTGGTCATCATCTACTTGTTCCATATGTGCATCCAGGTGGTTGTTGGCAGTCAAAGCTACCTGTACCAAGCCTATGCCTGCCCCTTTGCTTCCGGTATGTGGGGGGGAATCACGCAATTCTCGTTTGTAAGCTCTTAGCGAATCACGATCAAGGGAATTAATTTTTTCGCACTTAGCGACTAGTTTGGGGACAATTTCGGCAGGAACCATATTGCCAGTCATCACAGTATAAGCATCTCCGATTTGGCTTACGGCTAAAATACCTACCTTGTCGTTGCCATCAAAACCATCTATTTCGGTAGAATAATAGAGTACATTTTGAGCCAACTCCATAAAAATCGCAAATACTTTTTTACCAGCTTTTCTTTCGTCTTTGAGTTGTGCTCGGATATCATTGCTAAACTCAGTTAGCAAGAAGTCAGTAACAGGACCTTTATAGGAAAGCAGAATGTTTTCTTGCTCTATTTGGCTATAAAATTCGAATACGTTAAATTTTTCAGACATTTGTAACACCAACTGATTATCCGAAAGTTGTGAAGTAAAACAATAAATTATTTATCCAAGCACATTTTATGCAAAAATGCTCAATCACTCTATCATTTCATAAGAAATAGCTAATACCTTTATTAGTTTTTCGAAAAATAATTAGAGCATCAAAGCAAAATACGGCATAAACAAGTGAAAGGTAGTAAAAAACCTGAATCGCCCCAAAAAAAGCCTATTATTTTTGTAGATCCAATTTTAAAAATAACAATTTAATAAAAAGAAAACCGCCAAAGCATACTGTGTACACTTTGACGGTTTTTATTTATCTTAAAAGATTTGATTTCTATTCAAATAGAGGGCGTTTTTTCTTGGTAAAAGCCGAAATAATTAAGGCAAAAATTACCCCTAGCAATGCTACTCCAAGCAAATTGACAAACCATTGAAGCATGGGATTGTTGAATTTTTGGCTAGCTTCCTGCGATTTTTCTATTTGTTCTTCGGTATAATTAAAACTCTCAAGTACTTTTCTGGATTGCTCGATAGCATATTCTTGAATATGTTGACCAATTTCTGGCTGAATGGCGTTGATATAAACAAAGTAAAATAATGCACCTATTACACCTGCACCAAGTGTAGCTACTCCAGTTCCTATCCCTACTCCCTGTCCAAAACTCATAAAACCTTCGTTCTTTTTCTTGAACTCAATTACCGCAAAAACCATGGCGGTAATATACAATGCATAAATCAGGCTTGAAATCTCGCTCAAGTACATTTTAGTTAGAAAAATAAGCAAATTGAAGCCAATAATGGCCAGCCCGAGGTATAAGCCATATTTTAGAATGGCTTGTCCTACGGTAAAAGACGGCTTGTCTTCTTCGTATTCGTATCTATAATCATCTTGGTTAGAGAAGTCTTCCATTGTGTTTTAGTGTTTTTAAGTTT
This sequence comes from Flavobacteriales bacterium UBA6049, assembly GCA_002429085.1. Classification (GTDB taxonomy): domain Bacteria; phylum Bacteroidota; class Bacteroidia; order Flavobacteriales_G; family Salibacteraceae; genus UBA6049. Next base: position 8,111 of record DIYR01000194.1, on the reverse strand, counting down.
AACAATTGCAACTGGCAATACCTGTTTGTACAAATATAAATGAATTTGACTCACTACCTAATCTGTCGTGGATATTACCAAGAAATTACATAGTATCTATAAATTATTTTTTACCAGTTTTTAGTTTTCCATCTGGGCTGAAAATCCACTTGTTATCACCCGTTTTGCGATCTATAAGCTTGTTATAAGGATCAATGCCTGCACTGTAAGGCTTTTCATCTACCAACACTTTAATCGTTTGGGTATTTCGAGTGATTTTGTGCTTCTTTAAATATAGTACCTTGTTTTCTCGTTTGGTACGGTATCTTGGCTGACCACTACGAGTTTTGCCTTTTAGTGGTATCTTTACTTTGGTACGAGCAAATACTCCAATATCTATATAATCGTTTAAAGGAGCTTCTTTCTCTACACCATAGCCATCAGCTTTTAGTTTTTTACTGTTTACTTTAAGCGTGATTTCATACTGATTGCCCTTTTTCTGGTAACCCAAACTCTCTACCTTGTTGTCATACAAAGTAATGGTCTCAAACATATCGGTAATCACATATTGCAACGAATCGGGAGTGGCTTCTCGCAAAAATTTGATCCATTCATTGGTAGTAGTATAAGGCGCCGATTGGTTAGCCACTTTAGCGACATACTTTTTCAAAGCATTATTCATACGTTTTTCCCCAATGTAATCTTTTAAAGCATACAGTACTACCGAACCTTTGTTGTAACGGATATAGAATTGATTTTCCACCCGGTTTAATGATTGCTCTTGTTGAATTTCAGCACTTCTTCCCTTGAGATAGTTATTCATTTCCAGGCGTAGAAATTTATCTATTTTATCTTTGCCTAACAGTTTTTCCATCACCATAAGCGCAGAATACTGGGCCATGCTTTCTACAATGGCGGTAGCACCTTGTGTATTGGCTGGAATCACCTGATGCGCCCACCATTGATGTGCTACTTCGTGCGCAGTTACATACAATACATAGTCTATGTCCTTACTATCGTCAATGTCGGCAGTAAAACCAATATTTTCAGAATAAGGAACTGTATTGGCAAATGATTGGGCAAACCCTGCATAACGCGGAAACTCCAGAATGCGCATTTGACGATACTGATAGGGTGAAAAGTTTTCACTACAATAACTTAAGGCCCCTTTCATCCCCTTTATCATACGATCCAGGTTATAATCGTGCTCAGGATGGTAATAAATTTCCAGATTTACTTCTTTGCCATCTTTGCTTTTCCATACGTCCTTCTTCACGGCATATTTGGCCGAAAGAATACTATAAAAATTAAGAATGGGTTTATCCATTTTGTAATGGAAATACCTACGCCCATCTTTCTTCCATTCATTCTGTAAGTAACCAGGTGCTACCAAAATCTGATCATCCGTGGTACTGGCTTTAATCTCAAAGTTGATCCAGTCCGAATCATTTGTGAGTGCATTGTTCTTTCGAGCCTCTTCATCTTCCAGTGCAGGTACTCTACGCCTGTTACCTAGCTCATAACCTTTACGGATGTCATTGTTTTGGAGCTCCGCATTGGGTTGGTATCCCACTTTTGGAAATAACCCTTGATTAATGAAGGTTCCGTTATAGGTCAAAAAGTTATTCGTGTTATTATTAGCAAAGCCTTTGATCGTATTCTCAAATTCGAAGGATAGTTCAATAGTTGCCTGAGGCTTGAGTGGTTCATCAAGTTGATAGATATAGTACGCCAATTCGGTGTCCTCCAAAACCGCTTTTGCCTTACGATTCCATTGCATCTTTTTGAGTGTAATCGAGTTGCTGAAATTAATATGGATAGAATCAATGGAAGCATTGGTTTTATTTTGTAAGATATAACGCCCCTTGGCTTTTACACTTCTTTGGTAAGGAAATAAATCTACTTCTAAGCTTACATCAGTTACACGAGGCTGAAGTCGGTTTTCGTATTTTTTATACTTTTTCTCATAGTTTGCCTGGGCTTTTTGTACGTCTTTTCCAGTGGTAAATTCATTGAGTACGTTGGTGTTGTAGTAGATGTAACTTCCCATCATAACAAAGCCTACCAAGCTCAATATGAAAGTTAAGCGAGCGGCTCGGGTAAAGCTCTGGAAAGCATTACGCCAGCGAATTTTGAAAAAGCTATCAGTGCCACGTAGCCAAAGACCATTGGCCAACACCAATAAAGCAATACTCAATAATAACCAGTAGGTTTTGAACGCTAAATATCCTTGCAAAAAGTGACCATAACCATTCATATCTGAGTAAATCACGGTAGGTGCGCTACGGAATAAAAAGAGCTTATGGGTTACTCCCAAATAAGGTAAAATGGTACTAAAGAAAAAGTACACCAATACTACAGCAAAGAACCCAAAGTATTTGTTGTTGACTACAATGTGGATAAAGAAGGTGAGTATGGTAAAGATTAGCAAGTCAAGCATTTGAATCCCATACAATTCCTGAATGTATAAACCAAATTTGATATCAAAGAAACCTTGACCAGCCTGATACAGCACCCCTACTACCATAATTAAAGTCATCAAGGCAAGTTCTATAATGATCATTGCCAAAAACTTAGAGGCAAAGCTGAGCCAATTTGGAATAGGTAAAGCATCGTACATTAGGTGTACTCGATGTTGACGCTCTGTCCACACCATTTCTCCCGAATAAAATACGACAATGGCTAGAATAAATATGTTGAAGCTTCCGCTTAAGAGGTCTAATATCTGATAAGTAACTGGTAGCGCTGGGGTCTCGAGTACTTGCCCATTAGATATAACTCCAATGATCATAAACAGGACACCTACTGCTACAATGACCAGGAAAATGGGGTTGAAAAGCACCTGACGAAATTCTTTTCGGGTGAGTACTCGCAGTAAGCGAAAGCTATGCCCGATGCCAAAATCTTGCCTCACCGAAGGCAATGTAATTTTTTGAATCGTAGGTATGCTGGAAGGTTTTCTCACTTTGCCCGTTTGGGGATTTCTTGCCTTGGATGGAGCCTTAGCTACCTTGCCTCGCCCGGTAAAGGCAAATGTAAATCTGGTATAAGTAAACGCCAATACCAGAATCCCAATCCCTACCCATATCACACGGTTGAGCACAATCAACGAAGTGAGCGGAGTCATTTGGGCATTGCGCTCACTCACTGTCCACAGTTCAGTAGCTTTGGCTATCGCAGTTTGTCCAGTGGGGTCTAACAAACTACTGATTACTTTATTGTCAATTTTGCCTCCTAAAAAGCCTGCTCCCAAAATAAGCGCCAATACTAACAAGGCATTGAGGTAAATGAATAGCTGATTACGTGAAAGCGAAACAGTTGCAAAAAAGATGGCTCCAGTAAAAATAGTGAAGGGTAATACCGATAAAAAATAAGGATGTAGGTAATACATTAAGTTGAATGCCCCATATTTATCAGCATTTACTCCTGGAAGCCACTGAGACATCATTAAACCCAGCGAAATACTCAGAAGTACCAAACTGGTTACCAATAATGAACCAAAAAATCGCCCTCCCAAATAACTCCACTTGGAAATGGGTTTGGTAAAAAACAGGGCATACGTTTTATGTTCAAAATCGCGGTAAACGGGGACTCCCATAAAAGCCGCAATCACGAAAATACTAATTTGACTGAGTGCTCCAGTAATGGTTGCTATGTTGTGAGGGGAGTTTGCATTGTTTTTACCACCTCCAGTAATCATCACTGCTACCTCGCTGCCAAAAGCGCCACCCATAATGGCACCATAAAGGAGGCCAACCAAAGCAAAGATGAGAAAATATAAATAAGTGGCGGGTCGGTTGAGTCGATACTTGATCTCAAAACTAAAAATTGCCTTAAACATAAGTCTGAGTAATTATTAATTTTTAATTATAAATACCTGATAATTAGACAGTTTCATTTTCCTCAGGGTTTTGAGAAACATTACCTGCATCTACCAATTGAGAGCCTTGGTTTGGCTCAGTGTCTGATTGTTGTTCTCCTTGTTCTTTGGTCTTGATATGGGCAAAATACACATCTTCCAAATCAGGTTCAGAAGCCTCAAAAGATTCATTGGGGCGAGTGTCACCAAAAACCTTAATAATGATTTGGCCATCAAACATATGCGAAGACACTACGTTGAAGTTTGCCTGATGGTCTTGTAGCGCTTCTTTATCAATAATCTTTTTCCATACTTTGCCCTTGGCTGCTTCTATTTGTTGACGAGGGTTCCCGGTAAGCAATACTTCTCCTTTGTGGATAATGGCCATGTTTCGGCATAGGTTGCTTACATCTTCTACAATATGGGTAGACAAAATCACAATGATGTTTTCGCCAATCTCGCTGAGTAAATTATGAAAACGGTTACGTTCGGCGGGATCAAGCCCTGCCGTGGGTTCGTCTACAATGATCAATTTCGGGTTTCCTAACAATGCCTGGGCAATGCCAAAGCGCTGCTTCATCCCTCCTGAATAATTGCTCAATTTGATGTTACGTTGTTGGTACAAGTTGGTTTGATGCAACAGTGCTTTTACAATTTCTTTGCGTTCCCGACTGTTTTTAATGCCCTTGAGCAAAGCAAAATGATCTAACATTTGATAAGCCGACATACGAGGGTATACTCCAAACTCTTGTGGTAAGTATCCTAATACTTGTCTTACCTGAGCTTTTTCTTTGAGTACATCAATATCACCTAGTTTGATACTGCCTGTATCGGCATCCTGCAAGGTAGAGATGGTACGCATGAGGGAGGATTTTCCGGCACCATTAGGCCCCAACAAGCCAAACATTCCCGTAGGAATTTCTAAACTCACATTTTTGAGGGCCTGCGTACCATTGGGGTACGTTTTCGACAGATTTTCAATCACTAGGTTCATAGGGCAACAAGTTATGATTTATAATTGATAAACTTGTTTATCGAGACACTTTGTGCCCTTTTATACAAGGCTTATCTGAGATTTATTACTTTTTGAAATATCTGTCGTGGGGAGGTAGAATTTATTACAGGTTATATTTTTCTTTTCTTTATAAATTTTGATTTATAAAACTTCTGGACATTTTTTCCATGTACCCTAAATCCCACTTTTTTCTTATCTTAGGCCCAGTGAAACCAAACACCCTCACCTATGATTTACCCCAACAGCGTAGCGGTATTACCCTTTGCTAATATGAGCAAAGATTCTGAAAATGAATACTTTAGTGACGGTATTACGGAGGAAATCATCAATGTTTTAGCCCAAACCGATAGCATTCGAGTAACTGCACGCACCTCTTCTTTTGCTTTTAAAAATCAACATATAGATGTACGCGAGATTGGAGACAAACTCGGCGTAGCGCATGTATTGGAAGGAAGTATCAGACGAGCGGGCAATCGCGTACGTATCACAGCACAGTTGATTAATACACAACAGGGGTTTCACGAGTTTTCGGAGGTGTATGATCGAGACTTAGAAGATGTTTTTGCGATTCAGGACGAGATTGCCCAGTTGATTGCTAAAAAGCTTAAAACAGAATTATCGCGCACGACTTCTATGCCCTTCAGTAAGGCGCATCCTAAAAATGCTCAAGCGTATGATTGGTACCTCCAGGCCAACCATATTTTGTATAACTGTTTACCTGAAGATATTGTAAAAGCTGAAGCCTTATACAAAAAAGTAATTGAAGCCGAACCTGATTATGCATTGGCCTACAGCGGTTTGGCAAAATGTTATTTATACTATGGAGCTATTCAAACCATGGATAAAAAAGCCGCTTTTGAGCAAGTTAGGATTTTTGTCACCAAGGCACTGGAAATAGATCCTCAGCTTATTGATGGACATGTAACTTATCTTGGTTTTATGTTTTGGCAAAGCTGGAATATTCCTTTAGCGTTAGAACATTTAGCCAAAACACTGCAAAAATTACCCAGTTCCGCCGAAATCCATGTAGGTCGAGCTATGATATTGTTAATAGATGGCCAATTCGACGAAGCATTAGCTTCTATGCACCTTGCTCTACAATTAGACCCATTCTCGCCTCATGTACGGCACAGAGCAGGAGTTTTGTTATATTGTACTGAACAATACACTGAAGCCATTGAGCAGTTCCGCCATGAAACTAACAATTCTGTTCGTAATGATACTGAATTTAAAATCGCTTGGTGTCAAATTTTTCAAGGTCAATACAAAGAGGCTTTACATAACCTTGATAGTGCTCCTGAACATCCCCACCAAGTCATTATTCCAGAAGTTGCTAAAGCGTATTTATTCGTACATAAAGGCGATGTATTGATTGCTAAAGAATGGCTGGACAAAGCACTCACCCGAATAAAAACGTCTACAATTGCTTTCCCTGATTATAACTTGGCCATTGTATATATGCTACAGCAAAACGAGGAAAAAATGTGGCATCATTTAGAAAAAACACTAGAAAAACAAGTCCCTATTGCCCTGTTTACTAAAGTTGATCCTTTGTGGAAATCCATTGTAAAGAGGCCAAAGTTTTTGGAATTGATTGATCGCTACATGTATTCTAACATTATAAATATTAAAACCAATACTCAAGAGGAGTTTACCATTAATCTTCCACAGGTTCTGTATATAGAAGCAGAAGACAATTATTGTCAGATTGTATATGAAGGTAGTGAAGAAAAGATTTCGAAAAAACTGCTACGAGTTTCTCTCAAAGACCTGGAACCTCAGATCAAGGGCAAGGCATTTGTACGTACGCATCGTTCGTATATCATCAATTTTCAAAAAAAATGGCAATTGGCGGGTAAATCTAAACATTATCGATTCAAGCATCAAACACTCGAAATAGAAATCCCTCTCTCCCGTTCACGTGAAAAGGAAGTATTATTACAATTCAAATCATCTAGTCAGCTTTACAGGTAATAAGACCATTTACCCCAAAACGAGTCCGTTTACCCCAGTAATATGAGTAAATTACGCGCTATCTACGTAGTTGGCGTATCTTTCATTAAGAAGTTAGTCAAATATACTTTCTTATACTAATGAAAAAATTCACCTAAAATACACGCCCATGAAACTAATGTTTGTAAAGGCATGTGCTGATCAATATAGTACGCCTAAAAAAAGTGATAAAACTCCTAAACAGCCATCAACAAAGTCAGTTGCTAAGCCCCAAAAAGATACTCAACAGGAGTCTGATGATGAATCTCCCTTTGGCTTGGTGATGTTTCACTTTATGTAAGAAGTCATCGTGACTTCTAATTATAAAAGTCATCTTGACTTTAAACAACAAAACCCTGTATCTAAACAATACAGGGTTTTACTTTTTATAATACAAACAGGTATTAACTAATCTTTTTCAAAGGAATGGTTTGAAAAAGCTCCTCATCATTGAGTACATATACAATCCCTCCCTTATCAGTAATCTCAAGTCTGAAAATGTCTTGTAACTGTAACTCATCCAGTTTTTGTTGTGCTTGTGCAATGGTACAGTCCAATGCCACACACAACGAAGCAGGTGTAAGCCTCCCCCCTGTATTTACCGTAGTTTTTAATACCTCAGCATCTGATAACTTGGTAAAGCGTTTGATGGAAGGTAGTTGCTCTACTTGCTTCATAACGTCTTGTTTCAAAAGCATGATTTGTGAGCCACCAGCTGTATAATGTATTTTAAAATACCCTTTGTTATACAATATTTGAAGCTTGATAGATGCTTGAATATAAGTTAGTGGGGTTTGGCGAGCGAGGGAGCAGGCGGTTAGACGTCCATTATTGTCTCGGGCAATGGTTAAAATATCCTCGTCTGAAAGACTACGCATCACTTCTTGATGCTTTTGATAAGCACCTTTTATTTTTTTGAAAATGTTCATAGTTAGTGTTTAGACTTCTTGTTCTATTTCATGTAATTCTACATATACCGATTTAAGGTCATGAATGTGCCCACCATACAGCCAAGACACATACCATTTTACTGGATATGATATCACCCAACTAGCGCCTGCGATCGCTCCTATAGCAATTAACCAACTTTTGTCTAATGTCAACTGCTTGTTAATCCCTCTCCCGATAATATATCCTATAAAAAAACTCCCTCCCAACAAATACCCAAAGTACATTTGGATTTTGTCGTAAATTTTAAACAAGCGCTCTAGTTTTACCAACGCGGCCCGGAGTGTATCTTGACCAAACTTGATATTTGGTTAATGA
>DIYR01000229.1 GCA_002429085.1 Flavobacteriales bacterium UBA6049 | reverse complement strand
TTTGGAAATGGTATGATGCTATTAAGATGAATACCATTAAAAGAGAAACTGTTGTTATTCAGTTGCTAGACGAAAAAGGCAGTCCAACGATGACGTGGACGTTGACCAATGCTTGGCCATCAAAAATAACGGGTACAGACCTAAAATCAGATGCAAACGAAGTGGCAGTAGAGTCACTAGAGTTAGTGCACGAAGGTTTGACCATAGCTAATGGCGGGTAAGTAATATGGCTACAACATATCCTCCAGTATCATTTTACTTCAAATTGTCATTTTCTGATACATCAGGAAGTGCAGATGCATCATTTAAAGAAGTAAGTGGTATTGCTATGGAAATGTCTACAGATGATTTAGCAGAAGGTGGGGTGATGTATAAGCATCGTATCCCCACCGCTGTTAAATACTCTAATCTCATTTTAAAGCGTGGGCTAGTACCTAAAAACTCGGCTGTTGCTAAGTGGTGTATGGATACACTAACCGGTGGTTTTGAAGAAGCCATTGAAACTAAAAGTATAGTAGTAAGCCTGCTGAACGAAGAAGGCGACCCACTGCAATCCTGGAGTTTTGTGAATGCATGGCCAGTTAAATGGTCGGTATCAGATTTAAACTCTATGAATAATGAAATTGCAATAGAATCATTGGAATTTGCCTATAGCTATTTTGAATCTAAGTAAGTGTTATGGCCATAGAAATTAGAGAACTACTCATTAAAGTAAAAGTAGACGAAGGCACAACTGGAGTTCAATCAGATCTGCAGTTAGATGAGCTAAAGCACTATTTGTTGAAAGAATGCAGAAGAGAGGTGCGAAGAGCTTTGAGTAAAGAAAAGGAGAGGTAGCATGGCGAAAGACAAAATGTCTATTACAGCTTATCCCAATAACAAGTATCAGGGAAAGGGAACAGGAAAGGCTAGTGTGAAAATTAATCCAGCTTCCTATTCACATGATCACTCTGTTCAATACGATAATTCAACTGCCCAAGGGGCTCCAGGGACTACTTTGAAATTCAAAGGAATTCCACCTGAAACAGTGTCATTTGACATTCATTTTGATGCAACAGGTGCTATTCCAAACAATACCGTTGCAGTAAAAACGCAAATAGATCAATTCAAAAAAGTGTGTTTTACGTACAATGGTAAAATACACGAACCCAACTATTTAATTGTGTCTTGGGGCACATTGGTATTTAAGTGTAAGCTCATATCTATGAATGTGAGTTACAGCTTATTCAAAAAAGATGGTACTCCACTTAGGGCAAAGGCAACCGTAAAGTTTGAAGAGGCAATAGATGCTAACATGATAGCGAAAGAGGCAAATAACAAATCGCCAGATCTCACCCATGTTTTTACCATTAAACAAGGAGATTCTCTTCCACTTATTTGCTATGAGGTTTATGGCGATAGTTCCTATTACTTAGAAGTAGCTAAGTACAATAATCTCGTGAATTTTAGGAACCTAAAGCCAGGTTCAGAACTATACCTACCACCTTTAAAATGATTTTGTAATGGCATCATCACCAATAGAAGAACAAGCTAATTTAACCTCGTTTACTATTTCATCAAGTGGAAGTGAAATACCCGATACATACGAGATCTTAGAAATTCACACACAACAACACTTGAATAAAATTGCGAATGCAGAGATTATTCTTCGAGATGGCAGTACAGCAGATCAAACGTTTAAAATTGCCGATGCCGATACATTTAAGCCAGGAGCTGAAATAGAAATAAAACTGGGTTATCAGAGCAAGAATACATCGGTTTTTAAAGGGGTAGTGGTTAAGCAAACCATTAAGATAGATGAAAGCGAAGGCTCTCGACTGATCGTTACCTGTAAAGACAAAGCCCTTAAGCTTACAGTGAATCGTAAGAATGCCATTTTCGAAGACTCTACCGATAGCGATATCATTAGCTCAGTTGTTAGTGATGCGGGTTTATCTGCCGATGCAACTTCAACATCTGTACAGCATAAAGAAGTAGTTCAGTACTATGCCACAGATTGGGATTTTATCCTCTCTAGAGCAGAAGTAAACGGAATGGTTGTTATTACAGATAGCGGCAAATTAGTGTTAGCTAAACCAGGAGTATCAGAAGACCCAGCACTACAGTTGCAATTCGGATACGACATGATAGAATTTGATGGTGAAATAGATGCTACCAATCAATATTCAGAGGTAGACGGAACTTCGTGGGACTTTTCTGGTCAAGATATGGTGTCAGCTTCAGCTTCAGAACCATCAGTAAATCAACAAGGAGACATTATGGGTTCTACATTGGCCGAGGCGCTATCTCCAGGTACAACCACACTAATGACAAATGCGCCACTTACAGAAGATGAAGTGAAAGCCTGGGCAAATGCAGCATTGTTGAAATCGAGATTGTCTCGCTTTAGAGGGAACGTAACATTTCAAGGCAGTAGCAAAGCAGTGGTTAATTCAACCATTAAGCTCATGGGCTTAAGTGCTCGCTTTAATGGCAATGCGTTTATTTCTGGTGTTTCACACACCTTGGCGCAAGGTAGGTGGATTACTACGGCAGAATTAGGCTTATCGCCTAAGTGGTTTGGTGATGATTCTAGTGTGTCTGCTCCACCTGCATCTGGTTTACTGCCAGGTGTAAAAGGATTGCAAACAGGTATTGTCAAAAAAATCAATGAAGATCCAGATAATGAGTTTAGAGTTCAGGTTGAAATTCCGATGTTAAACGCTGATAATAAACTGGTTTGGGCAAGGCACACAACCATGCATGCCAGTAAAAACTTTGGCGCCTTTTTTATGCCAGAGGTAAACGATGAGGTAGTGCTAGGGTTTACAAATGAAGATCCACGTTACCCAGTGATATTAGGATCTACGTATAGTAGTGCAAATCCACCATCAGAAACACCAGACGAGACCAACTCCATTAAATCTTTCCTAAGTAGTAGTCAGTTATTGCTCAAATTCGATGAAGAAAATAAAGTGATTTCTGTCGTAACTCCTGGTGGAAACTCCATTGTAGTAAGCGATGAAGATCTGGGAATTACGTTAGAAGATCAGAACGGTAATACAGCGCAGCTAAACGATAGCGGTATTAGCTTAGACAGTGCCTCAAGCATATCAATAACTGCAGCTGAATCTGTTTCCATATCAGGAAGCGATGTAGAGCTTACTGGATCTCAGTCTGTTTCGGTTTCAGGAGCATCAATCTCTGTAAGTGGAGACCAATCGGTAAGTATTGAAGGTGGAACACAATGCGAAGTATCAAGTGGGGGACAAACCAGTGTAAGTGGCTCCATGGTAAACATTAATTAGAGATGATAAAGAACAAATCGTTTTTAGGAACGGGATGGGCTTTTCCACCCACATTTCATAAAGAGAGTGCTGCAGTTGTTCAAATGGCATCTGGAGAGAGAGATATTGAACAGTCTTTAGAAATTCTCATGGGAACGGTATTAGGGGAACGTATCATGTTACCTGATTTTGGAAGCGACTTACAAGCCTATTTATTCAAATCTATTTCTAATTCAGAAGTACATTTCTTAAAGGAGTTGATTCGTACGGCTATTGTAAACTATGAATCGCGTATTATTCTTGAAGACATACAAATAGACACTACCAAATACCAAGAAGGCATAATTAGCATAGGGTTGAATTATACCGTAGAAACCACCAATACTCGTTTCAATTTGGTGTTCCCATATTACCAAGTTGAGGGAACTCACATACCTCAATTATTCCGTAAAAACGTACAGTCTGAAATTATTCCTGAATGATGAAACAGACCAGAATTGGAACCATACACGATGATCGAACCAATGCAAATGTGCTAAAGGATCAGTTTAGAATTGATGAGCATTCGTTTACAGATTTAATCGGTTACATTTCATCATTTCTAAAACAGATTAACTATTACAACCTCGAAAACAAAAAAGAAGGAAAGTGGGATGGACTAGTAAACCACGATCCTATATTTCTCATTGTTTCAGTTATAAATCACCCCATTCAAGAGTTACAACGAATTGCGAATTATTACTCTGAAACGGCATCAGGAGACAGCAATCTTCCCGAAGTAACCAAAGAAGTAGAGGCTTGGATAA
>DIYR01000182.1 GCA_002429085.1 Flavobacteriales bacterium UBA6049 | reverse complement strand
AACTACTTTTCTACTCGTGCGTAGGGCTGGTAACGATCCATTTGGTATTCCTTATCCATCTGGGAAGCATCTGTAAGCTCTATAATTTGTTTTAACTCTACTAATTGAAACCATTCTTGCAGGTATTGGGCGGTATTGGTCGTATGTAGTTTTGCAGCTGCTAAATTTGCATAACGCTCATGTTGCCAGTACATACCGTTTTCGTCTTTGAATACGTCATAGATCAATGTGGTAGGTTCTGTTTTAGTGATTCTGAATTGCTCTTTACGTACTTCTTCGTAACGTGCTAAATTTTCAGGTTTTACATTAAAAGCAAAGAAATAATCTACCACTTCATCTTGTTTTACTTTGGCGTTATGATCTTTTTGAACATTCGCATCAAACGTAAATATCTCTTGCAACTGAAGTTGCTTTTTCATTTCTTCACTTATTTTCCCGAAAGTAAGTACTCTTTGAATTTCCGTTGCTTGAAACCATTTTGCTAAAGACTTTTCTGTGTTTTTCATATGAGCTGCTAAAGCTGCTTCATTGGCGTAACGCTCACGTTGCGCATACACACCTTCTTCGCTTTTGTAAATGTCATAGGTTAGTACCCCTGGTTCTGTAGCAGTAATGGCAAACGATTCCTTTCTTGCCTCTTCATAAAGCTCTTGATTTTCTGGGCTTACCTTGTACATAAACACAAATTCAAGTGCTTCTTCTGGTGTTGTCTTTTCCAATTTTACCTCTGTTGCTGCTACTTCCTGAACTTCTGCAGTTTGATTTGCAGATTCTTTTGTTTTTTCTTGAGCAGAACTACAACTGCTCATACCTATTCCCAAGGAAAGTGCGAATGCTAATGTTGATATTTTACTAAAACTCATTTTATTTATTATTTATTGGTTGATATTCTTATGTGATTTTCGGTGCAAATTTTAATTCAAACTCAAACGATAATCTTTGGGTGTTTGTCCTGTTTTGTTTTTGAATAATCTGCTGAAATACTGAGGGTATTCAAAGCCCAAAGCATATGCAATTTGGGAAACTGACTGATCGGTATTTATCAGATCGTTTTTTGCTAGTTCAATAACATAGGAGTGGATTGAGTCCTGTGCATTTAATCCTGTTTCTTTTTTCAAGAGATCACTCAGATAGCTATCGGATATATGGAGCTTTTCGGCAAAGAAATGTACTGAGGGTAACCCCGTTAAGTGATCATTCTCAAAATAGCTTTTGATTAAATGCTCAAACTGACTTACAATAGTTGTATTCTGGCTTTTACGAGTAATAAATTGTCGACTATAAAAGCGCTTAATGTAATTCAATAATAACTCAATATTTGAAACCAAAACATCTTGGCTGAACTCATCAATGTTAGATTCGTATTCTTCCGTAATCTTTCGAATTATCTCATTTAAAGTATTCTTTTCCTTTTCCGAAAGATGCAATGCTTCATTGGTCTCGTAAGAGAAGAAACCATAATCAGAAATTTTCTCCATTAGGCCATAACCACGAATCAAATCAGGATGGAAGTATAGTGCCCAGCCTCCTAAATCTCCTTTTCCTGAGGCTTCATCTACTTCTATCACCTGATTTGGGGCAATGCCAAACAATGCTCCTTCTGAAAAATCGAAGTAGTTCCTTCCATATTTAAACGGCTTTCCTAACTTGTTTTTAAGCGAAATGCTGTAAAAAGGGGTCGCTAACTTTTTACCAAGCACCTCTTCTGGGATCTCAATTTTAGACAAATCCAATACCGTTACCAACGGATGATTGGGTTTGGAGTAATTGAAATACTCATGTATTTCTGAAATGGAGTTTATCTTGAAATAATCACTCATAATCAGTTGATTTCAAATTTGGTATTGGTAAGCTCCTCGGATATGTTCCAAAGTTTGATTCTCTCTTTTGAATCTTCAGCTTTGTCAGCAAGCGTATTCAGTTCCGGATAACCTCTCAAATTATTCATTTTCAAAGGGCCATAATACTCTCCTCCCTTAACGTTGGTGTCGGTAGCAGCTCTTAGGGTGGGCAAAATTCCCATTTCTAATTTTTGCGCCATCAAGACATTCATTATTCTACCCATTAAGCCCATGTGGCGTTGCAATTTTGTTGCAGTATAGCCTGGATGAGCCATTACAGATAGAGTTTGACTACCAATGCTTTTTAGTTTTTGATCCAGTTCTTTCCCAAACAATTGGTTGGCTAACTTGCTTTGAGCATAAGTCTTCATTTTGTGATAAGGAGTTTTCTCAAACTGTAAATCACTCCAATAAATGTCGGCATCTTTAAACTTAGCTACGGCACTACTTACGGTCACAATGCGTGAATTAGGCGTGTTGTTAATTACCTCAAAAAGTTCAGAGGTTAGCACAAAATGGCCTAAATGATTTGTACCAAACTGCCCTTCGAAACCTTGTTTGGTTTCAAAACGCTCTGGTGGTGTCATTACTCCTGCGTTGTTAATGAGTACATCTAATTTTTTGTACTTATCCTTAAACTTTTGAGCAAAATCCCTAACCGAATCCAAATCAGATAAATCCATTTGCATCACATCCAATTGCGCATTGGGTGTTTCGGATAAAATTTCGGTTTCAGCTTGCTTGCCTTTGTTCATATCTCTAACGACCATAACCACTTGAGCCCCTTTCTTTACTAACTCTTTGGTGGTGCCTAGGCCCAAACCGCTATTTGCACCTGTAACTACAATTAGTTTTCCGTCTTGAGAAGGGATGTTATTTGTATTCCATTTATTGCTCATATGATTTTTGTTTGAGATTGATAGAGTAAATTTAAATTGCGTTGCGGTCGTAATTTTTATACGAATTCTCGGAGTTTGTATACTTTTCCAGAATTTTGAATGTTATGGAATATGCTTTTGGACAGTTATCTTATTCCTCAAAAAAATATACTTTCAATCTCCTTACAAGCAGCTAATACTATTGACTAAGCTTGTCTTGAAAGCCAATGCAAAGCACAAAACTCATTATTACAAGTCCTACAATTGCGCTTACTAAAACCTGTTGATTTTTAAAGTCAATTTTAAAGAATCGATATAGTATATAGGCGACAATCAAGTTGAAATATCCCCACGTTAGATTGACAAGAGGAGACGAAAACCCCTTTCCTGGTGGATCTGCAAATGGCGAGGGGAATGAATCACCCGACAATCCAGGCAGAATGTGAGGAACTGAATTAATGAAAAATGCTCCAATAAAAAAACTAACTAAATATTTGTACCACTTCATATTTTATTTTCCTCCATTATGAGATATGTGAGTACTGGCCACTTTTCAAGTATTTTGTTTTTTGTAAAAACAAAGAAGCCAGTGATCACTTCATTTCTTTTTTTATTCAAGAAATCGGCTATTCCTAATTCTAATAGAAAGGAATAATTACCAACTGTATACTTTAACATCTACATTGTCCTTCCTTCACCGCTCAATTGTGTTGGCATTTTAAGTTTGAAATCCAAAACACTATCTACACTTTTTAGAGGACCTTTTCGACCTCCAGAAGCCGTAGTTTCAAATAAATGTTTCATTTAATTAAATAGGATTCGCGTTGACTACCACCAAGAATCGCTTGAATGATTTAATTATCTACCGTTGCCATCATTTGGTCATCATATCGATTGCCTGTTTCTAAAGAAAGAGGAATGATGTTTTCTAATTGATCTAAATCAGCTTGTGAAAGTTGAATTTCGGTAGCAGCAATGTTTTGCTCTACATACTTAGTGCGTTTGGTGCCTGGAATAGGCACAGCTCCTTTGGCCATAACCCAAGCAAGTGCCAACTGAGGTGCTGTAACACCCTTATTTGAGGCCATCGTTTGGATTTCGTTTAGCAAATCTAAATTCTTCTGAAACTGCTCGCCTTGGTATTTAGGGATAGAACGTCTAAAATCGTTTTCAGGGAAATCATCTGGCGACTGAAACTGTCCTGATAAAAAGCCTCTACCTAATGGTGAGTAGGCAACCAAAGTAATGCCTAATTCTTCCATTGCAGCTTTAATACCATCGGCTTCCACATTGCGCTCAAATAATGAATATTCGGTTTGAACCGCTGTAATTGGATGCACAGCATGTGCTTTTTTTATGGTGTTGGCAGATACTTCAGAAAGTCCTAAATCTCGAATCTTTCCTTCTTTTACCAACTCAGCCATAGCCTCTACGGTTTCTTCTATTGGTGTGTTAAAGTCTAGACGATGTTGGTAATACAAATCGATATAATCTGTCCCTAAGTTTTTTAACGAACGTTCTACGGCTTTTTTCACATAGTCTTTTTTGCCATTTATTTGCCAAGTTAATTGCCCATTGTCGTCAATTTCCCATCCAAATTTTGTGGCAATAATAAACTGATCACGTTTTCCTTTAATGGCCTTTGCTACTAAACGCTCATTTATTTCTGGTCCGTACAAATCGGCTGTATCTAAAAAGTTACCGCCCAGTTCTAAAGAACGATGTATGGTTTTAATGGATTCTTTATCATCAGATGCACCGTATAAATCATTTCCTTGAAAAGGACTCATTCCCATGCAACCCAATCCTAATTTTGGGGTTTCTAAGCCTTGACTTCCTAATTTTATTTTATTCATTTTTTTATCTTTTGTTTAAAATATATCTGTCATAAAATTTAGCGTAATTGTTAAAAGTGAAATCATTCATGTCTTGTGCTAAACTCGAACCTGGAAAATTCAACTCCATACCATGATATGTTTTTGGGTATGTTTTGAATACCACTTCTATTTGCTCTTTTTTTAAGTTTTCTACGTAAGTCTTTGTTTCCTCTAAAAATGGGTCGTACTCTCCTACAAATGTGATAGTAGGAGGGAGATTTTTAAAGTTTTTACAACGCGCGGGTGCAGCGTAAGGGGTAATTTCCTTGAGTCCAGCTAAGTATGATTTCCATCCCAATTTATTTGATTTTGAATCCCACATTGGAGCGATAATTTCTCGTTCCTTAATATGTGGTTGGTTATCATCAATCATAGGGTAGATAGGCATTTGGAATGCTATATCGATTTCTTGGGTATCCCGAGCTTTCAAAGTCAATGCAGCTGTCATTCCCCCTCCAGCACTATGACCAGCAGTGATAAACTTATCTGTAATCATCAATTCTTCTGAATTGTTTTTTGCCCACAGCATGGCCTCATAACAATCGTTAAAACCTGCTGGAAATGGAGCGGTGTATGTTAATCTATAATCTGTTGATATTACAACGCAGGGTCTTGTAAGAATAAAATTTTCATAGGCATCAGTGAAACCTTCAGGGTTTCCAGCAAAATAGCCACCACCATGACTGTAAAAAACTACTGGCAGTTTTTCTTTTTGATTTAAAGGACGGTAAACACATACTCGGACTTTGTGCTTGCCGTCACCACTCAGGAAGTAGTGCTCTTCAGTTTTTACACTGGTGAGCTTTTTTCCTCTATTCATCAAATTGAACAGAGGTATCATCATCAGTGTTGTTGGTTTGTACCTAAATATCCAGGATATAAGTCTATAGACATAGT
>DIYR01000232.1 GCA_002429085.1 Flavobacteriales bacterium UBA6049 | reverse complement strand
ACTGAAGATGCAACTATCGCTGATATTGCTGTTGCAACTAATGCCGGACAGATTAAAACCGGTTCTGCTTCAAGATCTGACAGAATTGCAAAATATAATCAGTTGTTAAGAATTGAAGAAGAATTGGGGCAGGATGCTCAATACTTGGGTCGTAATTTGAAATTTGTTTAACAAATGCAACCTTTCAATTAATAAGCTGTTTGATTATTTTCGCGGTACACCAAAAACCTCTACTCATTATTCATACACAAAACAGGAAAACGCTCTAACATGTCAGAATTTGCTGAACTAAAAATCAACGGGCAATCATATAATTTGCCTTTAGTAACTGGAACCGAAAACGAAGTAGGTATTAACATTGGAAAACTGCGCGCAGAAACGGGTGCCATCACGGTAGATCCAGGTTACAAAAATACAGGTTCTACATCTAGTGCGATTACCTATTTGGATGGTGAGAACGGAGTGCTACGTTACCGAGGATATTCAATAGAAGAAGTTGCTGAGAAAGCAGATTTCTTGGAAGTAACTTATTTATTGATTTACGGAGAACTTCCAACACAAGAACAATACGATAATTTTGTTGCTGATATAAAGAAGCATACATTAATTCATGAAGATGTTCGCAAGATTTTAGAAGGTTTCCCTTCGAATGCGCACCCAATGGGAGTATTATCTTCATTGGTTTGTTCAATGACTGCTTTTTACCCAGAGTCTTTAGATCCAAATAGATCTTCCGATGAAGTTGATTTGAGCATTGTTCGTATTTTGGCTAAGCTTCCAACTATGGCAGCTTGGGCATACAAGAATGAGCAAGGTCACCCTGTGAATTACCCTGATAATACATTAAGCTACACAGAGAACTTCTTGAAGATGATGTTTGCTGTTCCAGCTGAAGATTACAAAGTAGATCCGGTAATTGCTAAGGCATTAAACAAACTGTTGATTTTACATGCTGATCATGAACAAAACTGTTCAGCTTCTACAGTAAGAATTGTAGGCTCTTCTCACGCAAGTTTGTATGCTTCAATTAGTGCTGGTATTAATGCTTTATGGGGACCACTTCACGGTGGTGCTAACCAAGCGGTGATTGAGATGTTGGAGAATATCCGTAAGGATGGTGGAGATGTAGCAAAATACATGGCTAAGGCTAAGGATAAAGATGATCCATTCAGATTAATGGGCTTTGGACACAGAGTGTACAAAAACTTTGACCCAAGAGCACGTATTATCAAGAAAGCTGCAGACGATGTATTGACAGCATTGGGAGTAAACGATCCTGTGTTGGAAATTGCAAAAGGATTGGAGCAAATTGCACTAGAAGATGAATATTTTGTGGCTCGAAAATTATATCCAAATGTAGATTTCTACTCTGGTATCATTTACCGTGCACTTGGAATCCCAACCGAAATGTTTACAGTAATGTTTGCAATGGGTCGTCTTCCAGGATGGATTGCTCAGTGGAAAGAGATGAGAGAAAATCACGAGCCAATTGGTCGCCCTCGTCAGATTTATACTGGTTACAATGAACGTTCATTCGTAGCAATGGGAGATCGCTAAGATTAAATTATATCAATATCGAAAGGCCAGTTCTTTGAACTGGCCTTTTTTATTTGGTGATAAAAGATTGATCTGCCTTTTTTCTGTTAGCTGAAAATTTATAGTTTGCCGTTTGAGTTAGCGTTGATATTAGGTATCTCGCTTTATCTGTTTTAGATAAAGTAAAATTGCTTAGGTCAAAGCTTAAGTACAGTTAAAACAGATAGTAATGATAGCAGTTTCAGATATAGTGCAATGGGATGTTAGAACATGGGCTAAGGCCGTTAAATATTGGGATCAATCAATTGATTGGTCAAAACCAATACATGCTTTAGAATTAGGTGCTCGAGAAGGAGGACTGTCTTTATGGCTAGCAAGTAAGGGTGCCAATGTTGTTTGTTCTGATTATCGAGATGCCGAAGAACAAGCTTTGCCGCTGCATAAGAAACATGATATAAGTTCGAAAATTACCTATCAAAACATTGATGCCACAGATATTCCTTTTGAGAATCATTTTGATGTAGTCATATTTAAATCCATTATTGGAGGGATAGGAAGAGGAGATAGTTACGAGAATCAAGAGAAAGTCTTCCAGCAAATCTATAAATCGTTAAAGCCAGGTGGTAAGCTATTGTTTGCCGAGAATCTTACAGCTACAGCTCTACATCAAATGCTTAGAAAGAGAAATAAATGGGGTAGTTATTGGCGTTATGTAACACTTGAAGAGCTAGATAAATTCTTGGAAGATTATACATCTAAAACTGTCAAGACTACTGGGGTTTTAGGAACTTTAGGAAGAAATGAAAGTCAGAAAAGCTTTTTAACCTTCATTGATGAGATGTTGCTTAATCCTGTTTTACCAAGTAAGTTTCATTATGTTGCTTATGGGATTGCTGAAAAGTAGTGCGGAATTTAGTGCTGAATGAATTTTACTTTGTAGGAATTCAGGTTGGTTTTAACCTGTATAATGTAATTTCCTTCTGTTTGTTTAGGGATGGTAAGAGAGTTAGAATCATTCATTTTATTGAAAACGATTTTGCCATCTATTGAAAAACAGGTAACACTTTGAATCTGCTCATCTGGGTTGTTCATTGAAATATTCGTCTCACCAGATGAAGGGTTTGGAAATAAAGTTACATTAGAGTTTACTTTAGCTTGACTTTCTGTTCCAAGAGCAGTTTGATCTCTCACTCCTAATGTATATTCTCCATCAAGCAATAAATCAATTTGCATTACGCCTCTTCCGTCATTAGGGTTTCCTAAATCGTTGAATGTTACGTGATCATATACTTCCCAATCGGAATCATAACCTGATCTGTGCAATAAGATTAAACTATCTTCAGGGTAATTCAGTAAAAGAGTACTATCTAAATATCCACCACCGTTTCCAGCATCAAATAGCATGTTTGCAGATAAGTCAAAATCAGAACCTTCTGATGAACTTACTTTCCAATAACGATCTTGCGACACTTTGAATGCTTTTGTATCGTACTCTTTTACATCATCTGCTCTAACCCAATATAATTCTATATGGAGATTACCAGGCGAATTCACAGATGTAGCTTGTAATGACTGGATTAATACATCAGAACTTGGTATGTTTCCTGTAGTTGTTACTTCCTGCTCTAACTCTGTATGTGCTAGAGCAAGCTTACGATTTGGGTTTACTACAACTTCAGTTGGTTCAAAAGAAAGGTTGAAGCTCTCAATGGAAATATGTCCATTTACTGTAATGTTTCGATAAGTAGAGTCACCTAATGAGTTTGTAAATAGTAATTCTACGGGCATAGCGGTAAAGTAGCTGTCAATACCACGTAATTTCTGTTCAACCTCTACAGATACTTCGTTATTGTTCTCAATTGTAAAGTTGTTCAACTCAATTGCTGGATACCCACCTTTAAATACCCACCCATCAAAAAACGGAGTTAGATCAATTCCAGTTATTTGAGATAGATCATCTCTAAACTCTTCTGAGTTCATGGTACTAAAAGCATGCTGATTTAAGAAAGTCTTGATTCCATTGAAGAATAACGTATCTCCTAAATAAGCTCTTAGGTTCCATGCTACCAAAGCACCTTTATCATAAGTATGTGTTCCATATGTTAATTCGTGTGGTAATCCACTAACTGCTAAAAAACCTCCTTCTGTAATATGGGCTCTATAGATAACTGGGAGCAATGTGCTATTCATTTCTTCAACAGCTCTATCCCATCCATATACTGATTCTAAGAATAGAATGGCAGAATAAGAAGCCCACCCTTCATTGAGCCACATATCTTCAGGAGTTTCGCATGTAACCCAATTACCCCACCAGTTATGACCTAATTCATGAGCCATTAACGTTTCAGAGTTAAGTGTTCCGTTAGCAGAAGATAAAGGGTAAGTAATGTTACTAGCATGTTCCATTGCACCTCCATTAAAAGGTACAAGAGAGTAGCCCACTTTATTGAATTGATATGGACCAAAACTTTCTTCAAATGCGTGAATAGCATCTGGTAAATGGATGAAAGACTGTTTTAAATTGTTTGTATCAGATGGACGAGCAAACAGCGAAATAGGAATAGCATTATTAATTCCTTGGTGAACGCTTTTTACTTCAGAATAGTTACTTACGGCAAACATACTGAGGTAACTAGGAATAGTTTCTGTCATATCCCAATCCCACCTTATGTTTCCATTAGTAAGGTGGGTAGTGTCGATTAGTTCTCCAATACTGGCGCCCATATTAGAAGGGTTTGTTTCTATCGAGATAGAGTAAGCCGCACGTTCTACAAAATTGTCGAAACAAGGGTGCCAAGGTCTACCGTAGTTATGAGGTTTAGAATCGAACCCTACACCTAAATTAAAAGCATAACCACCTGAGAAATAGACCCCACCCCAGCCTGATGGATCAGTGATTGGGATGCCATGATAAAATACTTGTACTGATTCATTATTGTTGGTGCTCAATTCATTAGGGAATGAGATGCGCATAATGGAATCCTGTTGAATGAAAGAGACTTGCTGTGTGTTGTAGATAACAGAATCTACGGTTAGTCCTTCTAAATCTAATGTGAGAGAATTTACCCCACTCATTTTTGCTTGAAAACTCACTACAGAGTTTGCCGATAATTGTGCTGTCGAAATATTCGATAGATCAAGGTAGATATCATAGTGCAACACATCAATGGTATCACTTCTTAAGTTTTCTTGCGAAAAGTAACTTGAAGCTTGATGCGTTCTATGCGAACATTGTCCAAGAGACAAGTAAGTAAGCGATGCAAAAAAAAGTGTAGTAATTAAAACTCTCATAGGCGTTGTCTTACCATTTCGTATAACAGAATCCCTGCAGCAACAGATACATTTAAAGAACCGATTTCTCCATTCATCGGAATCTTGATTAATTCATCGCATGTGCGAATAACATCAGATTGTAATCCAGTTTCTTCATTCCCCATTACAAGTCCAAGGGGAATATTTAATTCTTGGCTATAAGGTAATTGAGCGGCTTTTTCTGAAGCGCCAAAAACACGAACTCCATAGGCTTGTAACCCTTCTATTGCTTGTTTGATAGAGGAAACTTTACAAACTGGAATCTTAAATAAAGCACCAGCTGAAGTTTTTATTGCATCACCATTAATACTCGCAGCTCCTTTTTGAGGAATAACAATAGCATCAACTCCAGCTGCTTCTGCAGTACGTGCAATAGCTCCAAAATTACGGACGTCTGTGATTCCGTCAAGTAATAAAACGAAGGGTTTATCTCCTTCTTCATATACGCGAGTAACAACTTCGTCTAAATCTGAAAATTCGATGGGAGACAAAAACGCAATGGCACCTTGGTGATTTTTACGCGTAATGCGATTTAGCTTTTCAATAGGAACTCGTTGTGGAAGAATATTTAATTCTTTCGACATTCGTAGCAACTCTTGAAGAAGTTCTCCTTGCGCATCTTTTTGAATAAACAGTTTGTCAATTTGTTTTCTAGCATCAAGTGCTTCTAAAATGGGGCGAATGCCAAAAATGAAATCAGTTTTTTCCACGTATCTAATAATCTAAGGTAGAAACTCGTCCTTGCCTCCAGGCATCAACGGCTCTGTACCATTGGGTTTTGTAACTTGGTGAACGTTGTAATATAAAGTCGTTGTTAGTAAATGGATTGTTGACTTTCGAAAAATTGAAAGTCACCGAAAGATAGTTATCCTCTTCTCCATAAATCCAGCTCTCACTTTTTTCTGACTGATAAACTGTGTTTGGAGGGCCAAATACCATATAGATAATACCTCTATCAGTTTTCCAACCCTCTTTGTAACTTGAGAAATACAGATTGGCATTTTGCACACGATTAAAGTAGGTCTTGATTAACTCACGAGCTCTTTCAGGGTCTTTAGTAGTTGATAGCCAAAAAGCGTCTAAGGCAGCTTTTTGATCTGCTGCATCAGCAATTTTGTGGTATTCTTTTTTACTTGTAATGAATCTAGTGGCCGAAATCAATTCATCAACGGAATTGATGGTTGGGTAACCATCTTTAAAGTGGAATAAACTCAAACCATTGCGATCGTCTTTACTTACTGTAAAATGATAGAATCCTGTTTTCTCTGAATGAAAATCAAAAGTGTTAGAATCATCTAATGGAATTACAAATGTAGAATCTGGTTCGTAATTGAATGGTTTAGGGGTAAAAGCTGCAAATGGAGGAGGAGCAACTGGGAAAGTCCGGTCGTAGTATTTTCCGTAGATAACCGCTGTTGGTTTTGTGCCAGCATAAGTAATGGTTAAGTGATCCTCTTTTGAAACGAAGTCACGAAAAATAGCATGTCCAGTAGTAAGGTCTCTTACTAAAAACTCATTTCTACCTGTAGAATCGGATTTACTCAAAGCAAATACTCCGTTGGTAGATTGATTCCTGTTTAAATCCGTTCCATATAGCCTTACTAAGTAGTTCTTTCCTCTTTTAAGTGCTAAATGAAATTTGCCAGAAACAACTTGTTCGGTTTCGCCATCGCCCATTATTTCGATAATGGTAGAAGCACTGTCAATGAGTTTGTTGCTTTCGTAATCTTGAAAAAGCTCGTAGCTGATTTTTACCTTGGCTTTTAGCTCTGTTTTACCAGGTGTAGGTACAAACAATAAATTTTTCGAATTGAACCTAAAAAAGATTGCTGTAGAATCATGCGAAAAGTGATACACCTTGAAATCAGGTTCTAAAAACTCATCGCTTCGTTGATAGATTTCGCTCAAGTCGCTTGAACTCACAGGCGATGTAGATTTACACCCACTTATAGCAAGTAGAAGTAAAGCAATCCCGCCAATGTATGCGTTGTTAATCCAATTCTGGATGATCATTGTCTATGAATTTTTCTGGGAGTGATTTAGAAACAGAAGCTCCCAATTTCCGAATCTTTTCTGTTCGATTCAAGATATTTCCTCTTCCATTTTTCAACTTGTTCATTGCTCCATTGTAAGCATCTCTTGTTTGATCTAATGTTCGATCAATTTTTTCCATGTCTTGAACAAATCCTACAATTTTATCGTAGAGTTTTCCACCTTCTTCGGCAATCAGCAAAGCATTCTTTGTTTGCTTTTCTTGTTTCCAAATAGAAGCTATTGTTCTAAGAGTAGCAAGCAAGGTAGTTGGGCTAACCACTACAATTTTGTCTTTCCAAGCATCACTAAACAAACTGCCGTCTGCTTGAACAGCCAACGCAAAGGCAGCTTCAATTGGCATGAAGAGTAGTACAAAATCTGGCGTGGAAAGGCCTTCTCCAGTATCGTATTGCTTATTGCTTAGTTGCTTAATGTGGTTCTTAACAGAAGTTACATGCGCCTTTAAAGCAATTTCGCGTTGTTCATCAGTTTCAGCACTAACGTATGATTCATATCCGATAAGAGACACTTTGCTATCAACAATTAAGTGCTTGTTTTCAGGGAGGTAAATAACTACATCAGGCTGAATACGCTTACCTTCAACATTATTGGTGCTTACTTGCGTTTCATATTCTCTACCTTTTTCTAATCCACTTTGCTCTAATACACGCTCAAGAACAACTTCGCCCCAGTTGCCTTGTTTTTTGTTATCTCCTTTTAAGGCGGTAGTAAGGTTTTTAGCTTCTTCACTGATTGTCTGATTGAGTTTCATTAACTCTTTTAATTCAGCTTTTAGATCAGCTTTATCACGTAGCTCTTTATCATAAGCTTCGTTAACTTGCTTTTCGAATTTAGAAAGAGAATCTTTAAACGGAACAAGTATTTCACCCAAGCGCTTTTCATTGTTTTCAGCAAACTCTTTACTGTTCTTTTGAAGTAGAGTAGCAGCTACACCTTCAAAGTCTGTCTTCATCTTTTCATGAAGCTCTTTCAATTCTTTTTGCTGATCTTCTAATTCTTTCTTTCTGGTTTGAAGGTGATGAGCTTCTGATTTACTACGCTCAATTTCACCTGTCAATTCTTGAATTTTTGCTTCGTATTGTGCTCGAGTGCTTTCATTTGATGTCTGAATCTGCTCTAAACGTTGTTCTTGTTTAGTAATACGCTCATCCTGCTTCTTAAACTCAGAGATGCTGACATCAATACGAGTTTGGAGTTGAACAACTTCTTTTTCTTTCTCGTGAAGCAGATCTGTTTTTTGAGTCAAAGTATGGGTTAACTCATCTACTTCTGAGGTGTCTTGGTGGGGTATTTCAGCTTTTTTACTTTTAGCCAATAACCAACCAATTCCAAACCCCAGAAGGGCGCCAACAAGGATGAAGACTATTTCCATATTATTCAAGCGTAATCTGCAAAGTAAGGTCTTAGAAGTAATTTACAAAGCCGAAATGAATCTTTCCAGAACGATAATCTATTCCTTGATTAAACTGACTGCCTAGAGCATAGTTTAACGAGAATATACCAGCGTTTGTTTGAAAGCTAATTCCAGCGCCAAATCCGTAAGGAGTATCACTAACAATATCAGGCATACTGGCATCTTCATACCAACCTTGATCATAGAAAATATAGGTGTATGAATTTTGCTCAAGTAGCCATCTCAACTCCAAGCGATGGATTATATAACTAGAAGCGAAAATTGATTCTTCATCGAACCCTCGTATAGATTTCAAACCACCAATACGATACAGTTCATTCCGAAACAGTAGCTCGTTATCTAGGTGTCCCCCTTGTAAATTAAATTGAACAGCCCCTTTTTTTAAAATGGGAACAAATGCTTGTATGCTTCCTTGGGTTTTATATTGTGTTGTTGAAAGATCGAGACTATCATAATCAATCAAAGTAAGGTTCGGGTTTTCTCTGATGCGTTTCTCTCCAACGCTTCCTCCAATAGTGAATCGGTAACCTTTTCTTGGATTTAGTTGATAATCCATCCTACTGGAATGGACCGTTAAACCATAGTGAAGAAAGGTGATGTCTGCCACATCTGGCAAAGTTGAGCTATTCTCATAGGCAATTGTAGAAATTAAGTTTGATTGCTCATTCTGAACATTGAGTTCAACAAAATCTCCTGCTTTTAATGCATACTGCAAACCTCCTTTTAAAGTAATAGTTGAGAAAGAAGTATCTCTTCTGTAAATCTGTAAACCTGCATCAACACCTAAGGGGGTATTGAAGAGGTATGGAAAGCTGAAGTCTACTTGGATATCTTGGGTTTGTGATTGAAGCCGCCTCCATTGTAAATTTATTTTTTCTCCTTTTCCAAGAGGACTAACCAGTTTAAGATGAATATCTCCAGTGATAACAACTTCACCAGTTTCTTCGTTGGGTTGAAAACCAATAATTCCGTTAAAATCATTCGCCTTTGCTTTATCAAGAGCTAAAACTAGTGTAGTGCCGTCTTTAGCAAATACTACTTCAGCTGGTCTTGATTGTTTCAAGAATGGCAACTCATTGATACGTGTTGGAATTTCTCGAATCAACTTTTCACTATATGCATCACCTGGTTTGATTTGGAGATAGTTTTCTAGATATCGGGAGCTAATCTTAGTATTTCCAATAACCTTAATCGAATCAATTTGAATGGCAGGACCTCTCTCTATTTTTAGCTTAGCAGTTATATGATCCGTACCGATAGAAACACTATCTAACCAGGCACTAGCAAACGGATATCCTGTATTCTCTAATTCAATAATTAGGTTTTCCATTGTTTCAGAAACATGCTCTGGAGATACTGGTTCATTCTCAAGTTGTAAAGATCGGAATTGGTATTGGCTGATAAGTTCTACGTCTTTTCTATCAATTGTTAACCTTGCCCATTTGAATTGTTTGTTAAGGTGAATAGATAGCTTAGTTATTTCTGTTTTTGACGTATCTATTTGGACTTGACTTAGTAGAAATCCCTCATGAAAAAGCTTTAGCTGTAGGTATAGGACGGGGTCGTAAGGTTGGTCTCGATTAAGATGTCGTTCCCAAGTATGTATTTTTCTTATGGCAGAATCAGAACTCAGTTCATAGACTTGTTGAGCCGTCAAACTAAAGTCAGCTAACATTAATGAAATAAGAAGTCCTATTATTCTGAGATTTGCCAATCGATGGGTACTTTGTTGTGTTGAATTAGGTAGTCATTTGCTTTAGAGAAAGGTCGGGATCCAAAAAAACCTCTGTGGGCAGCAAATGGAGATGGGTGGGCACTTTCTATAATTAGATGCTTTTGCTTATCAATTAAACTCGTCTTACTTCGAGCAAAGTTTCCCCAAAGAATAAATACACAGTTTTCACATGTACTAGATACTGTTTGAATTACGGTATCTGTAAATTGCTGCCAACCTAACTGTTGATGAGACCCTGGACTGCCAGCTCTGACAGTAAGCATAGCATTTAGTAGTAATACACCTCTTTCAGCCCATTCGCTTAAATCTCCATGTTGTGGGGAAGAAGCATTCACGTCAGAACTTAACTCTTGATAGATATTGCGCAGAGACGGAGGAATTCGAACCCCTTTTTGAACAGAGAAACTTAAACCATGCGCTTGATCTGGACCATGATACGGATCTTGACCTAATATGACAACTTTAACTTTACTAAGTGGAGTTAAATCAAATGCTCTGAAAATATTTTTTCCTGCTGGATAAATGGTGAAACTCTTTTTCTCTTGGCGAAGAGCGCTCTTTAACTCTTCAAAATAACTCTTGGAAAACTCATTACTCAAAGCGTTTTTCCACTCTTCTTGAATCTTTACACCTTGCTTTTGCGTTTCTTGCATATTCATGTTTGAACGAAATATCCAATCTGTTCGTTAATAATTGACCAACGCGA
Source organism: Flavobacteriales bacterium UBA6049 (assembly GCA_002429085.1). Lineage (GTDB taxonomy): Bacteria > Bacteroidota > Bacteroidia > Flavobacteriales_G > Salibacteraceae > UBA6049. Next base: position 17,816 of record DIYR01000232.1, on the reverse strand, counting down.
ACATTGGTAAAATCGTTTAAAGAAGATACATTTGTTAGCACGTTAATTTAAACTATCATGAAAAAATCATTGGTTCTATTGGTTGCTGTTGTTGTAAGTGTTGTACTTAGTACAGCTTGTAAAAGTTACGAGCGTTGTCCTGCTTACGGTAAAGCTGAACCAATTTCTTCAGAAGAACGAGTTTAATGTGGTATGCTCTTCGATCTAGTGTTGAATTAGATGAACTAATTCAACGTAGTGATGATTTTCCGTTTATCCTCTTTAAGCATAGTACTAGGTGCCCACTTAGTTCTATGGTAAAACGAAGATTTGAATCAGAGTGGGATTCGGATAAATATCCCGTTTATATGCTGGATTTGTTAGCAAATAGATCGCTAAGTGATCATATATCTTCTTTTTTAGGTGTTGAGCATCAATCGCCTCAAGCTATCTTAATTCGAAACAAGTTAGTTGTGTGGCATGGTTCACATCATGAGGTTGACGCCCATTCAATTTCTGAACAATTGTCGTTAAGCTAACGCATTGTTTCGTAGTACAAAACATTTATTATTTCGAGGCGTTAATTCAATTAAATTTGCGGTTACCTATGCGCGCATCGAAAATCATATTTCTTTCAATTTTATTTGTAGCAGAGGTCTTTAATGCTTTTGCTCAATCTCCAGCGCCAGATAACGATCAGGTAAAGCTATATTACAGATCGGAATATGTGTTTGGTGCATTCTTACATACACGAGGATTTGGTGCTTACGCTAGATATGCACAAAATGTTACAGGATTTTCGCAAGTAGTTTATGGGTTTGAATTATCCAACATGCGTCACCCAAAGCAGCAAAGGATTTCGAATTCATTTTATGAAGATGCTAAAGGGTATTATTATGGGAAACTGAATTCTTTAACAGTTACCAGATTCAATATAGGTTGGCAGAAAGTTCTTTATGGTAAGGAATTAGACAAAGGAGTGAAAATTAGTTACCTAACCCAGTTAGGCCCAACAATTGGTTGGGTAGCTCCTGTGTATTTAGAAATTGAGGACAGAAATACGCAAGACAGAAGCGTAGAAAGATATGATCCTGAAGAGCATGGCCAAGAAGACATTATAGGTAGAGCATCTTTTATTCATGGAGTTCAAAATTTGAGTTTATACCCTGGTGGACATGCGAAATTGGCCATGAATTTTGAGTATTCACCATTAGATGAGTCTGTAAAGGCATTAGAAGTTGGAATTACCCTTGATGGATATTTGGAGGAGGTTCCAATTATGGCGAACACAGATAATTATCAGTTTTGGACCACATTTTATGTGAGTTTCCACTTTGGTAAGAAGTTGTATTGATTGATATGAGCACATTAGTAGCTGAAGAGAAGAAAGTAGTTTCTATTCATAACCCTGAAGGAAAAGTAATGACGAATAAGCCTAAATGGCTTCGGGTGAAACTTCCTACAGGCAAAGAATATCGAGATGTAAGAAAAATTGTGTCAGAGCATAAGTTGCACACAATTTGTGAGAGTGGGAACTGCCCAAATATGGGAGAATGTTGGGGAGAAGGAACAGCCACATTTATGATCCTTGGAAATATTTGTACGAGATCCTGTGGATTCTGTTCAGTTGCAACAGGTAGACCAGATAAAGCTGATCCATTCGAACCTTTAAGAGTGGCGAAATCGGTGAAATTAATGGGGGTAAAGCATTGTGTAATTACTTCTGTTGATCGAGATGATTTAAAAGATGGAGGATCTATAGTTTGGGCAGATACTGTGAAAGCTGTAAGAAGGCTAAGTCCAGACACAACTATGGAAACGTTAATTCCAGATTTTCGTGGAATTTGGGAGAACCTACAGAGAATTATTGATGTACATCCAGAAATAGTTTCTCATAATCTAGAAACTGTAAGACGATTGACAAAACAGGTTCGTATTCAAGCAAAGTATGATAGGAGTTTAGAAGTACTTTTCAGGTTGAAAAAAGGAGGGATGACAACTAAGTCTGGTGTGATGTTAGGGTTAGGAGAAACCAATGAAGAGGTTTTAGAAACAATGGACGACCTGCGTTCCGTTGGGGTAGATATTTTAACCTTAGGTCAATACTTACAACCCACTCCGAAACACTTGCCTGTAGAGGAGTTTGTTACTCCAGAACGTTTTGAAGAATATAGAGAGATTGCTTTGCAAAAAGGGTTCAGATTTGTAGAGAGTGGTCCATTAGTTCGTTCTTCTTATCATGCAGAAAAGCACATAGAAAAGTAATAGGGTTTCCGTTTACAACTTTATTTCTACCGATTTAGAATTTTCTGAAACCAGATTCTGATTTGTGTGTTTAAGAAATTGTGAAAAAACGTTAAATTGCCACCGCTTAAATTAAGTGACTAAAGTATTATTGGATATATATGAAGAATAAAGTTTTACTCGGTTCTGCGTTAATGTTAGCTGCTGGAGTCTCGTTCTTCTCAGTAGAATGGAACGCTGCAAATTCTAGTGGGTACACACCTCGTGAAAGCGAAACAAAGGTTAGACCTGATATTGAAGAAAGAATCAATGGTGGTCGTGAAATATTCAAACGTTTGAGAGCTACTCCAAACGGTGAAGTTGATAATAATATAATAGCTGAAGTTAAGGGCAAAGTCAAACGACAACTTGCCAAAAGATCTTCACTTGGTTTAGATTGGGGCTTTATGGGGCCTGCGAACCGAGGAGGTAGAACTCGAACTTTAGTTATTGATAATCAAGATAACAATAGGCTTTATACAGGTGGTGTTGCTGGTGGATTGTTTATTTCAACCAATGCTGGAACTAGCTGGGAAGTGTATGATGATGCCTTAGAGAATCTGATGATCTCAACCATTGCACAAGGTCCAGATGGAACCATTTACGTTGGTACTGGTGGTGATTTTGGAGGTTCTAGTGACGACATCCCAGGGGCTGGAATGTATAAGTCAACTGATAGAGGTGAAACTTTTGTCAAGTTAGATAATACAGACCCTACTGTAGGAGGTGTTCAATGGAGAACCGTAAATCGCGTTGCGGTGAATCCTAACAATAGTCAAGAGGTATTGGCTGGAACAGGCCGAGGTTTGTTTCTTTCTATTGATGGAGGTGAGAACTGGAATCCAGCAATTCTTGTAGATGCTAACTGTACTATCCAAGGAACTTCTGAGATTGAAGATATTGAGTGGTCTAAAGATCAAGGATATGTTTTAGTCGGGTACAATGGTGGTGTTTACCGTTCTGAAACTCCTCTTGATCCTTGTTCTTATGAGCAAATTACTGATGGAATTCCTCTAGGATCAGGGAGAATAGATATAACGTTCTGTCAAGAAGATGAAGATGTTGTATATGCAATTCAGGTAGCTTCTGATGGACAATTATCAGGAGTTTATGAGTCTAATGATGGTGGCGAAACGTGGTTTAACTTCAGTCCAGCTCCTCCAACTTCTGTGATTGATCCAAATTTCAATCTATTCGGAGATAATGGACAGGGTATATATGATTTAGCAATTGAGGTAGCGCCTAACAACTGTGAAATGATTTATGTTGCAGGGGTTCAAACTTACCGCATTGATGGAAGTTGGACTAGAATTGCCGAAAACTTCGCAGATGAGAATTCTGGATTATATGTACATTCTGATAAGCACTACTTTGTATTTGATACTGCTTTGAATTCTAATAGGATGTACATTACTTCTGACGGTGGTATTGGTAGAACAGATAATGCTCAATCAGAACAACCAGATTTCTTTACTTACAACAGAGACTATGGAACAACTCAGTTTTATGGTATTGCGGTTTCTCGTCAAGGGCAAATTATTGGGGGAACTCAAGATAATGGAACCTGGTTGATTGATCCTAGAACCCCTGGTATTTCACAGAGAGATGGATTATCAATTAGAGGAGGTGATGGATTTGATTGTGAAGTAAGTGATATGTTCCCATTTGCATTTGCAACATCTCAATTTGGTACAGTGGGTAGATATGATGGAGTGACAAATTCCAATGTTGAATTCGAGCGTCCAGCTGATGGCCCTTTCTGGTCAATTATTAAGTTGTGGGAATCTGAAAGTGACATAACAAGTAAGGATTCTATTGGCTTTAATAACGATACTACTTCGTTTATTTTAAAAGCTGAGGGTGGTACAAATACGATTGATGGTACTGTTGTTGATCCGCAACCTGCAGCAGAATTTGTAAATACATTCGTTCAGTTCAGAAGTGTTACAAATGGAATTGAGCAAACTGCACATGATATCGTTGGAAATGGAATTTTAGTTGATGCTGATGCAGGTACAAATGATTCTATTGGATTCTTCAATTATACAACTGGTGCTTACTCTGTAACCTTCCCAGTTGCTCCTGCAGCTCAATCTAATATTGAAGTTACATACTTGACCACGTTTGAAGCAGGAGATACGCTAAGAATTGCTTCTAATACCCAAGACAGATTCTTTGACTATATTCTTCCAGCTCCATTGGCTGTTGGAGATTCAATAACAATTCAAGATCCTGTTCAATCGCTATTTGCTACTGCAACTAACAATGGAACTTATGTTACACGCGAGGCTTTAAGAAATGGTCCGCAATCAATAAATCAGTGGATTCCATTGCCTGGTGGTGAAGTAGCTACGTCATTTGAATTCTCACCTGATGGTAATCACTTATACGTTGGTACTGCAGCCTTTAATTCAGGTTCAGTAGTTCGCTATTCAGGATTAAACGATGCATATGAAGATGCTAGCTCTGTTACAAGAACGATCATATTTAATACTTCTTCAGGTTCATTAACGGGTATAGATCTTAACCCAGCAGATCCAGAGAAGTTATTAGTAACTGTTGGTGGTTATGGGCATTCACAGCATATTGTAGAACTTCAAAATGCTCAGAGCTCTGCAGCTACAGCCCTTCGCGTGATTAAAGAAGGTGATTTGCCAGGGATGCCAGTATTTGATGCTGAATATCACATCTTAGATCCTAAGATTGTTTTGATTGGTACAGACTTTGGAGTTTGGTCAACTAGCAATATTGATGATGCAAACGTTACTTGGGCAAATGAAAATGCTAGCTTATCTAATACTCCTGTATTTGATATTGTTCAGCAAGAGTTACCATTTGGGGATGCTTCTAACCATGAGGTATTCTATGCAGGTACGCATGGACGTGGTATTTGGTCAACAGCTAGCTTGATTAACTCAACGAATGATCAGTTCGCAACGTTTGAAGATAAAGTTGATTTAGGGTTAGCAATGTATCCGAATCCAGTTAACGGGGAAGGACGAATTAACTTCAACCTATCACAGCAGTCAGCTGTAGATATTCAAGTATTTGATTTGAATGGTAGAGTTGTAAAGCAATTCTTGAATCAGAACTATGAGGCTGGTGAGAATACTTTTGCATTCAACACTAGTTCTTTATCTGCAGGAACTTACATGCTAAGTGTAAAAACTAACACAGAATACAGTACTTCAAAGTTTGTAGTAGTTAAATAGTAGTTAGTTAAAATATATCCAATGAAAGGCCTCTTCGGAGGCCTTTTTTTATGCTTCATTTGTAGCATGAAATTGAGAATTGCCATAAATGGTTTCGGTAGAATTGGAAGAAAGGTTCTAAAGGAATTACTACAACATCAAGATGAAATTGAGGTTGTAGCAGTAAATGATTTAAGTGATGCTAAGACATTAGCTCATTTATTGAAATATGATTCTGTACATGGAAGGTTTAGAGCAGATGTAAAGCATTCTGATAGCACAATTGAAATTAATGGACAAACGATTCATCTGTTTAATGAAAAAGAGCCAGAATTGTTACCGTGGAGTGATTTAAAGATTGATTATGTTCTGGAGTGCACTGGTAAGTTTAAAACTAAAGAGCTTGCTAATAAACACTTGTTAGCAGGTGCTAAGAAAGTCATCCTAAGCGCCCCTCCTCAGGATAACTCAATTCAAACAGTGGTACTTGGTGTAAATGATGATTTACTAACAGGAGATGAGCTTATCGTATCTAATGCTAGCTGCACTACTAATTCTGCCGCTCCTTTGGTGCAGGAAATCCAGAAGCTGTCAAAAATTGAAACAGGATACATTACTACTGTTCACTCATATACTACCGATCAAAAATTACATGATGCGCCACATCATGACTTAAGAAGAGCAAGAGCAGCAGCACTATCAATAGTACCTACTACAACAGGAGCCGCAAAGGCGTTGACAAAGGTGTTCCCAGAGTTAGATGGAAAACTAGGGGGGTGTGGCATACGAGTGCCAGTACCTGATGGATCTTTAACAGATATGACCTTTATAGTAGAAGATGACTTGACAATAGGTCATGTGAATAACCATTTCAAGAAAGCAGCGGAGACAAATCTAAAAGGTATCTTAGCATATACTGAGGATCCAATTGTTTCTGTTGATATAGTTGGAGAAACACATTCAAGTTTATTTGATGCCCAACTAACTTCTGTTATTGGTAAAATGGTGAAAGTAGTGGCATGGTATGATAACGAGACAGGCTATTCTGCCCGACTCGTTGATTTACTGTTCAAAATGAATGATCTAAGCTCCAAATAATTCTTGGAGCTTTTCTTCTAGTGCTGGGCCTCTTAGGTCTTTAGCAATTATTTTTCCTTCAGGATCTAACAAAAAAGTAGCAGGTATAGCTCGCACTCCGTAAACTTGAGCCGGCTCTGCACTCCAACCTTTCAAATCACTCATTTGAGGCCACGCTAACTGGTCTTGATTAATAGCACTAACCCATGCTTGTTCTTTCTGATCAAGGGATATTCCAACGATCTCAAATCCTTTAGAACTATATTTTTCATACATTCTAACGACATTTGGGTTTTCCATTCTACAAGGTTTACACCAGCTCGCCCAAAAATCAAGAAGCACATATTTTCCTCTGTAATCAGAAATAGCGATGAGCTCACCAGTTGGATTTGGGAATTTTAAATCCGGTGCTATGGCTCCTAGAGCTAATTTCTTTTTAGATGCTACAACTGATGCGAAATTGTCGTAAAAGAAATGTCCTTCCATGGAAGGTTTTAAATCAGTTATTACCTTTTCGTAGACTTCGAAGTTCTGATCTACATTCAATTGTTGAAGGGCTATTAATGAAGCAATTGAAGAGCTATTAGAAGTAGCGAATTTGGCTAATTTAGATTGGTAATCCAGCGCAGATTCTTGAGCCATTTGTCTCAATTGAGTGAAAGACATTACATCTTGTTGTTGCTGTGCCGCTTGTATGGCCTTTCCAAGACTATCTTGTTGTTGAAATCCTTTGATTTGAAGACCAATTACCTCTTGGATCTTTTCTGATTCTATAGATCCTATGATGTTATAGTCTTGTTCAAATTGGGTGTTTCGAATAGTTAGAATAACCTCTTCATTTGGTTGTAGTCCTAAATTGATTCTATTGCGAGAATCAATGCCAATTTGATAAAAGTCTAACTTTTCAATGGTTGAAATTAGCTCAAAGCTGCCATCTTCATTAATTAATGCACTATCAGCTTTTTGTTGTGATTGAGCGTCAACCGTAAACAAGTATATGTGTTTGCCAGCAAAATCAATAGGTACTGTTCCGTTAACAGTTATGTTACCATCTTTTTTTGGCTCAGAACTACAAGCTATTAACGAAGCGGTAGTTATGACAAACAATAGAATTCTATAGAGCATCTAGTGAGTTTTTAATGAGTTGATTTGATTTTTTTGGATCTGCTTTACCTTTTGAAACTCTCATGAGTTGCCCCATGAAAAATCCGAGAAGCTTCTTGTCGCCACTTTTATAACGCTCAACTTCAGCAGGGTTTGCATCTATTACCTCTTGGATGAATTGTTGAATAGCACTATCATCACTTTGCTGAATAATGTCAAGCTCTTCTGCTAAGACTTCAACAGACTTGTTTGGGTTGCTTACTAAAGCTGGAAAGAGCTTTTGACTTGCTGCAGAATTACTGATTTTGCCGCTATCAATTGCCGTAATGATCTCGGCAATCTGTTGACCATCTAATGGGAATTCGCTCAAATGAATGGCTTGCTCATTTAAGTAAGCTTTTACTTCTGTCATAACCCAGTTGGCAGCTGATTTATAATTAGTTGTATGACTTACAACTTTTTCATAAAACATAGCAACCTCTTTACTGTCAGTAATTACAGACGCATCGTATTCGTTCAATTTGTACGTTGTGGTATATTTTTCGAACAACTCATTAGGAAGTGCAGGTAAGGTACTTCTTACTTGCTCAATATATTCTTGAGTGATTGTAAGAGGCAACAAATCTGGTTCTGGGAAGTAGCGGTAATCATTTGCTTCTTCTTTACTGCGCATTCCTGATGTGCTTCCATCAACTGCATTGAACGTTCTGGTTTCATGATCAACAGGTTCTCCCGCTTCAACTAAATCAATCTGTCTTTTGATTTCGAATTCAATAGCTCGTTGAACATTACGAAGTGAATTCATGTTTTTCACTTCTACTTTTTGTCCAAACTCCGATGCACCTTTCAGTCGAACAGAGATGTTAGCATCACAACGCATTGAACCTTCTTCTAGGTTACCATCGCAGATATCTAAATATCTTACCAACTTTCGTACTTCTGCAAGGTATTGATAAGCTTCTTCTCCAGATCGGAGATCTGGTTCAGATACGATTTCTAAAAGAGGGACACCTGCACGATTCAAATCCACTAACGTAAACATAGGATCTTGGTCGTGTATGCTCTTCCCAGAATCTTCTTCCATGTGAATTCTGGTCAAACGAATGCTTTTTTTTGAACCATCGTTTAACTTGATGTTGATAGAACCACCATTACAAATAGGAGTGTCAAATTGTGTGATTTGATATCCTTTTGGTAAATCTGCATAGAAATAGTTCTTTCTAGCAAACAAGTTTTGTTCACGAATTTCGGATCCACATGCTAATCCAAGCTTAATCCCGTACTCAGGACTTCGTTGATTAAATGTTGGAAGTGTTCCAGGATGACCTAGTGAAATTGGAGAGACATTGTGATTAGGCATAGCTCCATACTCGTTAACATCATTTGAAAATGCCTTGGATTGAGTTGTAAGCTGTGCGTGTACCTCAAGGCCAATAACGGCCTCGTATTTATCGTAAATCGAACTCATGAAAATGCTTAAAAAATTAGTGCAAAGTTAGCGAATGCTTATGGATGAAATCTTGCACAAACTTGCTTAAATGAATACTAGATTTGGCTGCTGCTTCTTGTACTTCTTCATGTGAAACGGAACCAATTTTACCTTCAACACCAAGATCAGTAATAACAGAAATACCTAGAATTTTTAAGCCCATATGGGTAGCAACGATGGCTTCAGGAACAGTTGACATTCCTACTGCATCACCACCGATAATGCGCATATACTTATATTCTGCTGGGGTTTCAAAAGTTGGTCCCGAAACCCCTACATAAACTCCTTCATGCACTGGTATTTCACAAGGTATTTCTCTGGCCATCTCTAAGTACGAATGAGTATACGTCTCATGCATATCAGGGAAACGTGGGCCAAATTCGTCTATATTTTTACCTAACAGAGGGTTGGTTCCAAATAAGTTGATGTGATCGTTGATGAGCATCAAATCTCCAACTTCATGGATAGGATTCATTCCTCCTGCTGCATTGGTGATAATCAATGAATCAATACCAAGTAATTTCATTACTCGAATAGGAAATACTACATCCTCCATAGGGTAACCTTCATAGAAATGAAATCTGCCCTGCATCATTACAACTGGTACTCCATGAATATTCCCGAAGACTAAATTTCCAGCATGTCCTTCTACTGTAGAAACAGGAAAATTAGGAATCTCAGAGTAAGGAATTGTGGTTGGGTTTTCAACTTGTTCAACCAACCTTCCAAGTCCAGATCCTAGTACTAGACCTATCTGAGGCTTAATCGATACTCTGTCCTTGAGATACGCTGCGGTGGATTTGATTCTTTCTAACATAATCTAGTATTTGTGCATCAAGCTCTTTTCCATCGGTTCCATGAAATTGAACTTCTATAGGCAGATAATAGAACGGAAGACCATTAAAAGATTGCTCGTATTCCGTGTCTTTAATTCGCATGTAATCTTTTTCAGTGGTAACTATAATTGTGTCTTGTTGTAAATTATGAGATTGAAACTCATTTACAATTGAAGCAATATCATCAGCAGTGAAGTTATGATGATCAGCAAATGATTTGTGCTTGAATTCAATCTGATTGCTTTCTAAATACTCTTTGAGTGGCTCTGTATTGGCAATTCCTGTAAACAAGAACACTTTTTTGTTTTTCGATATAGGAGTAGGCGCGAAACTTTTCGAATTAGCGGGTTGGAAGTCTCCGTAAGCGAAATACGAAAAATATACGGACTGATAAGAGAGTGGTTTGAGATCATCTTTTATGGCCCTTCTATCTAAAGGTGAAAGAATCTCAGGGCATTTAGTTACGATAATAATATCTGCTCTTTTATATCCAGATCTTGACTCTCTTAACCTTCCAAGTGGTAATAAATAATCATGAATGAATAGATCACTGTAGGGGGTAAGGAGTATACTGAATTCAGGTTTAACGGCTCTATGTTGAAAAGCATCGTCTAACAGAATCATGTCAAGCTGAGGCTCATCCTTTAATAATTCCTCTATTCCATTTGCCCGTTTAGCGTCAACAGCAACGGGGATTTCGGGAAACTTTGTTTTAAACTGCTTTGGTTCATCACCAATTTCTTCATGAGAAGAATTTGGTGAGGCAAGGACATACTCTTTTGTTTTCCGGCCATAACCTCTACTCAAGGTTGCGACTTGATAGTTCTCCTTTAGTAATCGAATTAAATATTCTGTGTGTGGAGTTTTTCCTGTTCCACCGGCACTTAAGTTTCCAATACATACAATTGGAATATCAAACGATTGGGACTTAAAAATGCCAAGATTATAAGCCCAATTACGCAAGCCCACGCCAATACCGTAAAGCATCGCAAATGGCATTAAAAATAATTTGAATGGATTGCGTTTCATGAGGTGCGAAAATACGATAAGCCAATTCAAACAAAAGCTGTGAAACACTAAATATCTTTGCAGTACAATTATTCTTAGAATGAGGCTAAAAGAACTTCTTAAAAATCTACATCATTGGGCTCCACCTTCGTTTCAAGAAGGATACGATAACTCCGGATTATTGGTTGGCGATGCCAGCCATGAAGTTGAAGGGGTATTAGTAAGTTTAGATTGTACAGAGCGGATTATTCAAGAGGCAAAAGAAAAAGGGTGTAACGTAGTTATAGCTCACCATCCGATTGTTTTTAGTGGCTTAAAACGATTTACAGGTGCTAACTATGTTGAACGAACGGTGATCGATGCTATAAAAAATGATATTGCCATCATAGCAATTCATACGAATTTAGATCATGTTAGTTCTGGTGTGAATGCCAAAATTGGATCGTTGCTAGGAATTCAGAATCCAGCAATTCTTAAACCTATGCAAGGACATTTACTGAAAATTCAAGTTTATGTTCCTAAAGCAAACATTCAAGAAGTGTTAGAAGCAATGTTTTCAGCTGGCGCTGGAGACATTGGTAACTATGATTCCTGTAGTTTCAGAAACTCAGGTATCGGTACGTTCAGAGCTGGAAACGAATCCAACCCTTATGTAGGAGAAATTGGAAAGGTTCATTCAGAGGAAGAAGATCAATTGGCAGTAGTTGTTCATAAACACAAATTACATCCTGTTGTTTCAGCCATGAAAAAAGTACATCCTTATGAAGAAGTAGCGTATGATGTGTTTGAACTTCAAAACCAAGATAATTGGAATGGAGCAGGAATGTATGGCGAATTGTCAGAACCAATGGGAACTTTGGAGTTTTTACAGAAAGTAAAAAACACGTTTAAATGTGGTGTTGTAAAATATACCAATCCTCATGTAGATGAAATAAAGACGGTCGCTTGGTGTGGTGGAGCGGGTAGCTTTTTATTGAATGATGCTAAGAAATCAGGGGCTGATATTTTTATTACAGGAGACTATAAGTACCACCAATTTTTCGATGCAGAGAATGAAATTATTATTGCCGATATTGGACACTTTGAAAGTGAGCAGTTTACGAAGGAGTTGATTGTAGATTTCCTTGGTGAAAATTTTTCTACCTTTGCAGTCCATTTGTCGGAAGTGAACACCAATCCGGTTAATTATTTATAGTTTACGCATGGCCAAAAAGAACGAGACAGATCCTAAGTTACTATCAGTTGAAGAAAAGCTAAGAGCTTTATATAGATTACAACTGATCGATTCTCAAATAGATAAGATTAGAACTGTTAGAGGAGAATTACCACTTCAGGTTCAAGATTTAGAAGATGAAGTTGGTGGTTTGGATACTCGTATTGAGAAAATCAATAGTGAAATATCTTCGCTACAAGAAGAGATCTCAAACAAGAAAAACGCCATCAAAGATTCAGAGGCTCTTATCAAGAAGTACGAAGAGCAACAAAAGAATGTGCGTAACAACCGTGAGTACGATTCTTTGAACAAAGAGATTGAGTTTCAAACATTGGAAATTCAATTATCAGAAAAGCGTATTCGTGAGTACAAAGCGAAAATTGAATCTAAGAAGGAAATTTTAGGGCAAGCAGAAGAGAAAAGATCAGATCGTCAAAAAGACTTAGATCACAAAAAAGCTGAATTAGATAGCATTGTGGCTGAAACTGAAAAAGACGAAAAGAAATTGGAGAAGCTTTCTCAAGAAGCTGCAGAGCAAATTGAGGAAAGATTAATGTACTCTTACTCGAGAATTAGAAATAGAGTAGCGAACGGAATGGCAATTGTTGCTATTGAACGTGAAACTGCTGGAGGTAGCTTTATCAAGATTCCACCTCAAAGAATTTTAGATATCAACGCTCGTAAGAAAATCATCGTTGATGAGCACAGTGGTCGTATATTGATCGATCAAGAGTTAGCTCAAGAAGAAGCAGACAAGTTAGCTGAGTTATTAGGATAATAACGTAAGTTAATTAAGCATAAAAGGCTTTGTTGGATAAACTGACAAGGCCTTTTTTATTTCCACCTTAGCCCCAATGTCACCATAACACTTTGCCATTGCAACTTTTTATCTGCCGTATCTGCGAAAGCAGGATCGTACATATAGACTTGTGTTTTTTGAATATCATATAAGTAAGAAATATCGGCATAGACCTTTGAATTTCTAAAACCAATTCCTGCAGAGAAAGTTGATCTATTGCTTTGAACATCTTCATTCTTATAAGGACTAGTTGCAAAACGATAACCGCCTCTAAAAGCAAGAGTTCCCTTTCTGTATTCACCTCCTAGCCTCAGTGTATGCTGCATTCCAAGTTCATTGGCTATCTGTCGGTTTTCAAATTCGTAATCATACCCATTTTCAGCACCACCAAATTCAGCTTTACTCATGTTCACTAACTCATATTCTAAACCAAACATGGCTCGTTTTTTAACTTGAAGTGCTGTGCTTACAATCATTCTACCTGGTGATCGTACTCGATAAGAGAAACTACCTTCAGGAGAATTACTTTGATACCACTGCCCGTTTCCAAAATCACTAGTCATGATGTTGTCAAATTCATCATTCATTCTCGTAGTATATGCAAAATGATAGGCAAGCCCAATTCTCATAAATCGAGTAGCTTGTACAATTCCGCCTAACCTGAATCGAGTAGCAATTCCATCAATTCGTAAATGCTCTTCAAAAGAAAAATCCTGAAGAGTGGTGTATTCTCCATTATTAATTTCTTCAGAATAAACAGATTCTTTAATATATAGATAATCACTTAACTCTAAAGAAGCTCCCAAGTAAACTAAATCGTTGAAATTTCCTCCAAAACTCAACTGATATTGGTTTGTCGCCCCTCTTTGTTCAACTCGTTGACTCTGATTTCCTTCATAAAATGAATTGGCATGAAAGTATTCGTTAAAATCTGAATCATGATCAATCAGAAACGTATTCCATGAAAGAGCAGCTCCATAAGCTAGACTAGGATCTGAGTTGATGGCACTTGGATCAATTGGAGTAGGATTATTTAAATCGAACGTATGTTTATCGAGTAATGATGAGCCAGGATTTCTACCAGCTACTTTATAGTCTTCATGATACGAGGCTGTACGTATAAACCCCATACCCCATGTAAACTCAGTTAAACCTGTCTGTCTTCCAGTATTTTTATGAAATGCAAATGCTAAGTTGTTTAATTCTAGTCTTGCTTTTGCATCTGTAACATCAGTGCCGTTATAACTAGTGGTAGTATTTCTCCAATTCACTGAAGGAGAAATGTTGAATTCACTTTTTCGATATAGTCCGAATCCTGCAGGGTTTGTATTTGCTACAGATGCATCGGCACCAATTGCACCCATTGCACCTCCAAGAGCGTTAAACCTAGCTGTTCCACTGTAGAATCTATCAGAGTTTCTGACTGCATCTTGTAAATTTTGAGAGAACACTTCCTGCGCAACCACTAGTATTGCTACAAGTAATAAAAGTCTATAGACCATATTAGTTACCTTGGTGATCCTCCACTACTTCTTGCAGATCTAGGTGAAGTACTTCTGCTAGGTGAACTTGATCTAGAAGGACTTGAATATGTTGATTGGCTTGGAGAAGAATAAGAATTTTGATAAGATCTTCTTTCAGGTTGAGAATATGATGGTGTATTGAAATCCCAGCTTTTCGAGCTTCTATCTACACGTTGCTTTTGCCTAGGAGAACTGTACTTATGTGGATTTGGTTTTGTCTCATCCCTTGGATTAGTAGCATATGATGGCTTATCAGAGGTGCTAGGCCTTGGAGTAGTTGGCCTGTATACAGGTGTTTGTTGAATAGGAACAGAATAATAGCCACCATAATAGTTGTTATACGGTGAATAGTAATTGTAAGGTGAGTATGCATAGCTTGATCCATACGGATACCAAGGACTATAGAAAGGGTCATAACCGTATGGGTCATAGAATGAAGAATTGCCAAATCCAGTTTGAACCCCGAATGAAGAATATCCGTATCCCATCATCATTCCTGTAGAGAAACCAACACTTGTTGTGGGATTCCATAAAGACGAAGAATTGGTAGAAGGACTTGAGTATTGATAAGCAGATTCCTGACTATACTTTCTGTTGAGTTTAGCAATGTAATTGGAATCATAATAGTCAGCTACGTAATCAGATTCAGAAGATGTTTCTGCATTTTCACTAAAGGGGCTTGCAGAATTTGTTGTGTGTTCTGTAACATGTGGATTTATTTTGTCTTGTCTTGAATAATATGCATCGTCATATTCCAAACCCGCAATAGGGTCTGTTAAATCACAACTAGACAGTAATCCAATGATTACCAATATATGTAGGGCTGTGTACTTGTTCATATTTACAAATATAATCTCAAAAGCTGTGCCAATCAATGGGCAACTTACCTGTATAGAACGCTGTTTTTCTACATTTGCGTACTTATTCAGAGATAATAAAATAACAAATTTCCATGGCAAAGGATTTTACCAAACGTTCTGACGACTACTCTAAATGGTATAATGAGTTAGTGGTAAAAGCAGATCTAGCCGAATCTTCGGATGTTCGAGGCTGTATGGTTATTAAACCATATGGGTTCGCTATTTGGGAAAAGATGCAAGCGGAGCTAGACAAAATGTTCAAAGCTACTGGTCACAGTAATGCATATTTCCCGCTTTTCATTCCGAAGTCTTATTTGAGCAAAGAGGCTGACCACGTAGAAGGATTTGCAAAGGAATGTGCCGTTGTTACGCACTATCGCTTGAAAAATGATCCTGAGGGAAAAGGAGTAGTAGTAGATCCTGATGCCAAATTGGAAGAAGAATTAGTGGTTCGTCCAACTTCTGAAACCATTATATGGAATACCTATAGAAATTGGATTCAATCTTATAGAGATTTGCCTTTATTGATTAACCAGTGGGCTAATGTTGTAAGGTGGGAAATGCGTACTCGTTTGTTCTTAAGAACTGCTGAATTCTTATGGCAAGAAGGGCATACTGCTCATTCAACCAAAGATGAAGCAATTGCTGAAGCAGAACAAATGCTAGAAGTGTATGCAACGTTTGCTGAGCGATTTATGGCTATGCCAGTTGTAAAAGGAATCAAAACGCCATCGGAGAGGTTTGCCGGAGCATTAGAGACATATTGCATTGAGGCAATGATGCAAGATGGAAAAGCACTTCAAGCAGGAACTTCTCATTTCTTGGGGCAAAATTTTGCAAAGGCATTCGATGTGAAATTTGCTACGAAAGAAGGAGGACTAGAGCATGTTTGGGCAACTTCTTGGGGGGTGAGTACTCGTTTGATGGGAGCATTAATTATGACTCATTCAGATGATCAAGGTTTAGTATTACCACCAAAATTGGCTCCTATTCAAGTGGCAATTGTGCCAATCTTTAAAGGAGAAGAGCAATTAAAGCAGATCACCGATAAAGTGAATGGCTTGAAAAAAGAGCTATTGGCTAAAGGTATCAGTGTTAAGTTTGATAATAGAGACACACACAAGCCAGGTTGGAAATTTGCTGAGTATGAGTTTAAAGGTGTTCCAGTTCGTGTTGCTATTGGCCCTCGTGATTTAGAAAGTAATCAACTCGAGATTGCTAGACGTGATACCTTTGAGAAAAACACCGTTGGGTTTGATAGTGCGGCCGATTATATTGAAAAGTTATTGGAAGAGATTCAAGAGAACTTGTATAGCAGGGCTAATGAGCACAGAGTAGATAACACACGCTCTGCCGATACATGGGAGGAGTTTAAATCTTTGATTGACAATGAGGGTGGATTTGTAGCAGCACATTGGGATGGTACGGATGAAACAGAACAAAAGATCAAGACAGAGACGAAAGCAACTATTCGTTGTATTCCATTAGATCAACCAGATGAGGAAGGAACGTGTATTTACACAGGAAAACCTTCTTCAAAAAGAGTTCTGTTTGCGAAAGCATATTAATATTGAAAGCCCTGACAAAAGGGGGGGGCTTTTTTGTACCAATTGAATAATATGGAGAAAGAGAATAGACAAGACACAATCTACGATTTGTTTTTTGACAAGGCTTCACTAAAACAGGACGTATTTGAAAGAACTGTTGATGCATTCAAAGTATTGAAAGAGGTACTGAAATCTATTGAAGAAGAATATCATAAGAGGTATGGCGATAAGGATAACAGAGTAATAGTGAAATATTCTGAAGTAGGGAAGAATGAGGCTCGTTTACAGTTTGGTGGTGACATTTTGGTCTTCCATATGCACAGTAATATCTTTGGGTTTGATCCTTCTCACAGTGTAGTTAACTCTTCATACGTAAAGAATGATCCTAGTCGAGCTTATTGTGGTGTAATAAACATCTATAACTTTCTAAACGACTCTTTCAAATTCAATAGGAAAAGAGATCTTGGTTTACTCATTGCTAGGTTGTTTGTAAACAAGGAGAATCATTTTTTTGTTGAAGGGAAGAAAAAATTGAATTTCACTTTTAGAGATTTTATGCATGATCAATTATCTACTAAGTCTTTGGAAGAAGTAGTAGATAATTGCATACGTTATGCGCTTGATTTTGAGTTGCAAACACCTTCTTTTCAACAAGTTGAAGTAGTTACGGTTGAGCAAATGGAGATGCTTTCAGAGAGTAATAAACTCAGAACAGTGAAACGTATGGGATTTAGAATGAAGTGGGAACAAGATAATATTCAGTAACATTTTTCATTAACCTGTTTGCTGGTATGTGAATTTGTATACCTTTGCAGTCCTCTTAAAAAAGGGGAGACATTTGGTCCGTTCGTCTAGGGGTTAGGACGCCACCCTTTCACGGTGGAAACACGGGTTCGATTCCCGTACG
>DIYR01000101.1 GCA_002429085.1 Flavobacteriales bacterium UBA6049 | reverse complement strand
TAAGTCAACTAAACTAGATGCGTTACCAGCGGCAAGAGCACTATTCGCCTGCTTGGCAACTTGAGAGAAGCCTGAAGATGATAGCAGTAATGCTGCTAATAAACCAAAGGTGTATGTGAGTTTCCTATACATTTGGACTACTAAAGTAACAAACATCAATCCATAACATCAATATGGCCATAAAAATCATTGCTATTGGAAAAACGGATAGCGGATTTATTAAGGTAGGACTAGAAGAATATCTAGGAAGAATTAAGCGATACATTAAGTTAGAGTGGAAGGAATTGCCAGATATTAAGCGTTCGAGTAAGTTCACAGAAAGCTTAGTTAAGGAGAAAGAAGCTGAATTAATTCTGAAGGAGATTTCCACAAGAACACATTTATTGCTAATGGATGAAGGGGGAAAAACATTTAGTTCAGAACAGTTCGCCTCGTTTTTAGAGAAAAAATTGGTTGATGAACCAGATATTGCTTTAGTAATTGGAGGTGCATATGGATTTTCAGAAGAGATATACCAACGCGCAAATGGCAAACTTTCTTTATCTAAGATGACCTTTTCTCACCAAATGGTGCGTGTTTTTTTGGCTGAACAAATGTACAGAGCATTTACTATCTTAAGAGGAGAGCCTTATCATCACCGTTGACTTAGTTATGGAAACCGCATTCTAAAACCATTAACCATTTCAAGAGTTTATAGAGTATAATAGTTGAAGAAATGATTTTAAAGAAAATTGCTCATTACTTGAATCCAGTAACAATGTTCAAGAAATCTGAGGAGAACGTTAATCTCAGAATGATGCATGGAATCAATCGCATTTCGATTTTTATGTTTTTGATTTGCATTATTATTATGTTGGTCAAGTTTGTTTTCTAGAATGATTAATCAGGAGGAGTTCAACAAACTAGAAGTTACCGACAAATGGTCTGCAGTTCTGACACATGGTGATCAAATTGGAAGGCGTGTTTACCGATCATTTGAGATAGAACTGTACTACTTAGATATTGGATTCGTTGAGGTTTGGAGAGGAATAGGATTTCAAACAGTGCATTGGGTAGAACTGATAGACTATTCGAATGCAATAACTAAATACGTTGACTTGATTGAATTAAGATTTAAAGATGTATGAGAAAAATTTTGCTATTTATTGTTTGTGTTATTTCAGTCTTCTGCGCAGAAGCTCAATTGAACCAGCTGTTTTACTCTGAGGCTGATAGTATAGCATATAGACATATTCAGACAATGAAGTCTAATGTGATTTTTGTACGTCTACCTACAAATCATCATTCTGTAGAGGCTTTAGAAAAGCAAAAGCGAATGAAAGAAGCTCAGTACTTGAGATCTAAAGCTGAAAATGATAACAAATCTGTGATTAAGGCATTTAAGAGTGCATTTACTTTTTGCGAGGTTCATTTTTTCTTAGCTGAATCTTCTGAAGATGTTAAATGGAGAGATTTTAATGGCGTGTTTGTTGACGAAAATTTACAGGTTATTCAAGGAGCTCCAATACCGGAATACGACCCATTTTATGTAGTTGATTTTGGTAAGGTGTATTTTGATACGTTCGAAGAAAGCTTTGAAGGTATTGGAGTGATGGACGAGTATTTTATACAATTGAAGAAGCCATTTCCCTTTTACGTACGGAAGTATAGCGGAATTCGTGTAATAGAACGTTCAAATGAAGATTTGGTAATTGAACTAGATAAGAAGCTTAGTGATTTTTATAAGGAGAGTCTGAAATATTTTCCTGCCAAATAGCATAGCTTAACTCCGCTTGCTTTAGAAGCATACCGTAACCGTTCTTAATTGTAGCACCTTGTATTCTGCAATCTTTAAGCAATCTCGTCTCTCTAGGGTTATATATTAAGTCGTAAACAATGTGATGCTTTTGTAAACTACTTATAGGGAATTCAGGTTTTGAGGAAATGTCTGGAAACATACCTAGTGGAGTGGTGTTTACAATCAAGCCATAATCAGATATTAAGTTTTGGTTTAAATCGGAGTAGTTAAAATATGCTTGATTGCTGCTTGATACGAAGTCGACAATCCAATTATGTTTTTGTAACGCAAATTGTACCGCTTTTGAACTGCCACCAGTACCTAATATTAGAGCTTTTCTTCTCGTGTTTTTTAGAAAAGGAGATGCATCGTTCCAAAAGCCTTGCCAGTCTGTATTGTGCCCAATAAGGTGCTTTCCGTTAAATTGTATAGTGTTTACAGCACCAATGGCAGATGCTTCAGGCGAGAGTTTATCTAGGTATGGTATGATAGCTTCTTTGTACGGTATGGTTACATTAAGTCCGTGTATTTCTTTGGATTGAACGAGTTGTTGAAAATCTGAAATCGATGCTAACTCGAATGCCTCATATTTCGCGTCAATACCATTAGATTTAAACTTGTTGGAGAAATAGGTTGGAGAAAAAGAATGACTTAATGCTTTACCTATAAGTCCGTAGAGTTTCATTATTTAGACATTTTCTTAGCCATAAACTCCATTCCGAATATTAGTCCAGCACCAATAACACTAAATGCTATAGCCGCAACAACCTGTGGGTCCGCTGAGTTGTGTCCAACAACTTTTCCAAGTTCTATTACTGGTATGTCGAAATTACCTGGTAAAACACTTCTTTCAACTATTGGGACAATTTCTTCATTGGTTTCGCCAGCATGTTTAACAAATACTTCAGTAACATGTTTCCAAGGCCAAATTTTGTTCAGTGATCCTACAAGGAAACCAGTCAATACTGCTATTGTAATATTTTTTTGTTTGGCGAACATCCATTTTAGTACTCGAGAAAAAGCAAGTAAACCAACAGCACACCCAGCCCCAACTGTTGCTAGTACTAAAAAATTACGATCACTAATTGCTTGGATAACAACTTTGTATGATCCTAAAATTAATAGGATGAAACTACCTGAAATCCCGGGTAGAATCATGGCGCAAATAGCGATCATTCCTGAAAGGAACAAAAACCATAAATCTGTAGAAGGATTCATTGGTGGTAAAATTGTTATGTAGTAGGCTAGAGCAGAGCCAGCCAGAATACCAATCAATGAACCTAGATTCCATTTTTCAACTTGTCTTCCAACAGAAAAAATGCTGGCAAATACTAATCCAAAAAAGAATGACCATAGCTTGATAGGTTCGTTATTTAGAAGCCATTCAATCCCTTTTGCTAACGAGAAAACACTGATTCCAATTCCCGAGAAAAGGGCAATAAGAAAATTACCATTTGCTTGGTTCCAAGCGGCAAGAAAGCCCTCTTTTCTTAAGGTTTTTACTATAGAAAAATCAATGGAACTGATGGTGCCGAGTAACTCTTCATAAATACCGGTGATAAAAGCAATTGTTCCACCAGAAACCCCAGGTACAACATCTGCTGCCCCCATTCCAATACCTTTTAGAACGAGGGTTGCATATTCTTTCGGACTACGTTTCATGCTTCTGCTAATGAAGGATCTACTTTTTCAATCCAAGCGTCTAAACCGCCTTCAAGATTGTAGATGTTGTGTTTGTCAAATAATCTTTCAAGTCCTTCGCAAACTGCTTCAGCTCTTTTACCACTTTGACAGTGAATGACTACCATTCCTTCAGGAGATAGTTCATCTGTTCTATCCATGATTTCACCCATAGGAATACTAATGGCTCCAAAACTGGCCACTTCAATTTCATAAGGTTCTCTTACATCTATTACTTGAACAGTTTCACCTGCATCAAGTTTTGCTTTCAAATCTGGAGCTGAAATAGATTTAATCATTGAGGAAATTATTATTGCGATAAGGAAAATCAGAATTAAGAATTGAAGTGTTTGCTTTCTAGAGTTATGTACAATCTAGAAACAAATTTGCTTCTACCTTTTAAGGTATAGCCTTGCGCAAGAAAATCGCTAATTACTTTTTTCTCACTTTGCTTTCCGTGATTGACTTCCCAAAAATGATTGGGTTCAGAAATCTTAGATTTTGGCAGTGTTATGGAAAAAGAAGTGTGTTTAATGATTGGAAGCGATAGACGTGCTCTTATCAACCTTTCTTCGTTGTAAGGAACACTAATGGTAAAGTATTTACAGTAAGAGCTTAGTGTTTTTAAGCTCTTCAAACATTCTTCGTATGGAATGTGTTCGAGGATTTCGAAAGCAATGATATGATCATATCGTTTTTCTGGAACGTAAGTCGTTATATTAGCAACGATGTCTGGTTTTTTTGCTTCGTCAATATCAATAGTTGTAACATTAAATCCTTTACCTCTTAAATATCCGCTACAGAAACCAGTTCCAGGGCCAATCTCCAAAAAATTGTCTCCTTCTTTAGCAACTTTATGAATCATAAACTGTTGTTGACGATATAACAACCAGTGTTCTTCTGACTCAAAACGAGTTATCCAATCTGAAGAGAAAGAGTATGTAACATCTCCTTCTTTTTTTTCTTTACGATCAACCATTACTTTGACATTCCTACATTAACTATTTCTAAACGCAGCCAAATATAATCTAACAGATTTCAAAAGAATTTATTTACTCAACTTTCATTCGCATCCTCGATTAATTCAATAACCGAATCATATTGGAATGCTTCTGGGTAATAATGGAAAAGTTGATTTACACGCTCTTTATTAATCTCTAAACCGAGAGCTAAGAAACCTAATGCTTCATCTTGAAGGTTTTGAGCTAATAAATAAGCAGTATATCTGTAGTATAACTCACTCTCTTTTGGAGCGCTATCGAATGCACGTTCCATTACTTCTTGGCATTCGTCCATTCGTTCTTCTTGAAAGAGAACATCAGAATAATTAAGCCAGATGGCTAATTTGGTGTAGCCAAGTTCAATGGCCTTTTCGTATGCGCTAAAAGCATCCTCAAAAAAACCTAAGTTTACTTGCATTTCTGCATACAAGAACCAATTTTCTGCATTCTTATCATCTAAGTTTAACGCCTGTCTTACATGGTGTAAAGCTTCAATTGTTCTGCCCTCTTCTTGCAATACAGCTGCCATTCCAATCCAAGCATCTGTTAAACGTTCGTCTTTTTGAATGGCTTTTTTGTAATACACTTCAGCTCTGCGCAGATTGTTCAATTTGAAGTGACATTCTGCGATGTAGAATAAACAAACAGAATCTATCAATTCATATTTCAACGATTCATGAAACTGTTCAATTGCTTGTTCATAAAGTTCGAGTTGCAGTAAACAAAGAGCTTTATTAAAGTGGCCTGAAGGAAAATCTTCTTGGATAACAATAGAGTAGTCGTATGCTTCCAAAGCCTTTTCTAATGCACCCACCTGCATGTATACATTTCCTAAACAGTACCAAGCATGATGTGAATATGGCGCGTTGTCAATGAATTCTTGGAATGTTTCTATTGCAGCTAGTTCATCACCAACTTGTTCAAAGCAATATGCTAGTTCGTACAACGCTTCTTCGTTTTCTGGGTTGAAATGAAGAGCTTGTTTTAAAGCTTCAACAGCTTTATCGGGCTTGTTTAAGTTTTGATATTCGAAAGCTAAGTTGATACAGATTTCATCTTTTTCATCGTCAGGAGCAATGTCAATAGTATGTTCCAACACTTCAACTGCTTGTTCATTTCTACCTATTTGACTAAGAATAGATGATTTGGTCAAAAACAAATCTATATTCCATTTTTCAATTTCTTCTAAACCTGCTAAAGCATTCAGAGCATCTTGAAAACGACCTGTTGTAGCCAGTAATTCCGCTTCTCTTAATACTAAATCGTTTGTAGAAGGATGTTGGCTTTTAGCCATGTGTAGCACTTCAAACGCCTGTTGACTAGAGCGTTCTTCCATGTAATACACGATTAATTCTTCAAACTCCTCAACATCGAAAAAGAATTGTTCGCCAGCAGCTACCATGTTTTCGTAGCGAGCGATTAATTCGTTCGATTCTTGGTTTGGAGAGAAAAAAGATTCAAATTCTTCGTTCATAGAATTTAGCACCTGTATATATCAAAGGTAGCCAATCAGTAGTGCGCATCATGAGGAAACAAATTGGACTTTTCCACAGCTTCATCAACACAAGAATGCATTATTAACAACGTAATACCACTGAGATGTGTTGCCTTATATTTGCCCTCCAATTCAAATGAAATCATGACCCTCATTAAATCAATTTCTGGGATTAGAGGAACTATTGGAGGTAAGCCTGGTGATAGTTTAACACCCATAGACGTAGTTAGATTTACTGCTGCATATGGTACTTGGATAATGAATCAACATAAAGATTCTGAAACTGTAAAAATTGTTGTCGGTAGAGATGCTCGAATTTCTGGTGAAATGGTTGAGCAATTGGTTATTAGTACACTTACAGGTTTAGGGATTGATGTGTTAAATCTAGGGTTGAGCACAACTCCTACTGTTGAGGTTGCTGTGCCAAAAGAGGGTGCACATGGAGGAATCATTCTAACGGCCAGTCATAATCCAAAACAATGGAATGCGTTGAAATTGTTGAATTTTAAAGGTGAGTTTATATCTGGGGCAGATGGTGCAGAAGTATTAGCTATTGCTGATATGGATGACTTCAACTTTGCAGAGGTAGATCATTTGGGCAGTGTGACAACTGATGATACATACATACGAAAACACATTGATGCTATTTTAGCCATGCCTTTGGTGGACAAAGAGGCTATTGAAGCGGCTAAGTTTAAAGTGGTTGTTGACGGGGTGAATTCTACTGGCGGTATTGCTGTTCCAGCTTTGCTTTCGGCTTTAGGAGTTCACGAAGTTGAAGAATTATATTGTGATCCAACAGGACATTTCCCACATAATCCGGAGCCATTAGCAGAAAACCTAACTGAGATATCTAGTTTGGTTAATAAAAAAGGTGCACACTTAGGTATTGTAGTAGATCCTGATGTAGACCGTTTAGCATTTGTATGTGAAGATGGAGACATGTTTGGTGAAGAGTACACTTTAGTGGCCGTTTCTGATTATGTATTAAGCCAAACACCTGGAAACACGGTAAGTAACATGTCTAGTACACGTGCATTACGGGATGTTACGGAAAAGCACGGGCAGAGTTATGAAGCTAGTGCTGTAGGTGAGGTAAATGTAGTAGAGAAAATGAAAGCTACAAGTGCTATTATCGGTGGTGAAGGAAATGGCGGAGTAATTTACCCAGAGCTACATTATGGAAGAGATGCCTTGGTGGGAATTGCATTATTTTTAACCCACTTGGCAAAAAAAGGATGTTCGATGAGTACGCTTCGTTCTGAATATCCTAACTATCATATATCCAAGAATAAAATTGAATTAACTCCTGAAATTAATGTAGACCTTATTTTACAACGAATTCAAGAGAAATATCATAATTATCCAGTTAATACTGTAGATGGAGTAAAGGTAGACTTTGAAGAAGAGTGGGTGCATTTACGAAAATCTAATACTGAACCAATTATTCGTATTTACACTGAAAGCACAAGTTTAACTACTGCAAACAACTTGGCACAAAAAATTATTTCAGACATTAAAGAGATCATCAAAGAAGGATAATTCACATGGGAAAGAGAGTATACTTAGACAATGCTGCGACAACACCATTGGCACCTGAAGTTTTCGATGCAATGGCGCCTGTGTTAAAGGAGTCGTTTGGAAACCCAAGTTCGACTCACTCATTTGGTAGAGAAGTAAAAGGGAAGATCGAAGTGGCAAGGCGTAAGATTGCTAAGATGCTCAATATTACTCCTGGTGAATTGGTTTTTACATCTGGTGGTACTGAGGCCGATAACATGGCTATTCTTTGCAGTGTAAGAGATCTTGGCGTTCAAAGAATTATAACTTCTAAGGTTGAGCATCATGCCGTGTTACACACTGTAGAGGAGTTAGCAGAAAACAACTTGGCTAAGGTTGATTTTGTAAACCTAGAGGAAGATGGTTGTGTAGATTTGACTCATTTAGAAGAAT
>DIYR01000162.1 GCA_002429085.1 Flavobacteriales bacterium UBA6049 | reverse complement strand
GCACTAGTAGTACCTGGAAGGGTATTGTAGATAAAGAACTGTAAAGAATCTTTGCGATGTGCATTATCGGCATCCTTAATTTGCTCGATAATCTCGCTTAATAAATCACCACCATCAATTGGTTTAGGATGCAACCCTTGGTTTTTACGTTCTTCAATCTCTTTGAGGTAATCTGCGTATAAGCTCATACAAGAAATGTTTTCAAAGTTTACTTAGCTTGATTTGATCTATGGTAAAAAGTTAATTGGATGAGTAGTAAGAAGAACAGGTTATTGAAATCTGCTTCTTTAAAACTCTTGCTGAATAACTCTTCCCACAAGGATCGCGAAAATAACGTTTTGAAAGGAGAAAGTAAACGAGAATAAGGGGTAGACCATAGCTTAGAATAATTCTGAATAAAGGGTATTTCACTGCTTTCAATATTCTAATCCTCACTATGATTCAGTTGATCCTAACATCTTACCATTCATCTAAAATCTACACTCCAAACCCGCCTTTGGAACTACCTTTGGAGATATGGCAAAAAACTTAACAGTTGAAAATATTGGCGTAGCACTTAGATCTATCAAAAGCCAGCGGTTACGTGCAGCCATCACTATGCTCATTATTGCTATAGGAATTATGGCATTGGTTGGAATACTAACAGCCATTGATGCTTTAAAAGCTTCCATTAACGATCAATTTACAAGCATGGGAGCCAATAGTTTTACCATAGAAAAATTGCCTGAGTCTCGAATTACGCGTGGAGGAAATAAAATTAAAGCTACATCTAATATCACCTATCAAGAAGCAATGAACTTCGGCCAACAATTTGAGTTTCCTGCTATTGTATCTACATCAGTTCAAGGCGCATGGAGTGAGACCATTAAACATGCAGATAAAGAGACCAATCCGAACATTGTTATTTATGGGGGGGACGAGAATTACATTGCTGTAAAAGGACGAACAATTTCTGGCGGGAGAAACTTCTCTGCAAATGAAATTATTGCTGGAAATAAGGTCTGCATCTTGGGTTCAGAAATTGCAAAAGATTTGTTTGATAAGCGTTCCGGTGTTGGAAAAGAGATAAAAATCAGGAACATCAAATATCAGGTAATTGGTGTATTAAAAGAAAAAGGAAGTAGTATGGGGTTTAGTGGAGATCGTGATGTAATTATTCCGGTAAACGCTGTTCGGCAATATTTTAACCGACCAAATATGAATTTTGAAATTCATGTACTCACCAATGATCCCAGCCTTTTAGAAGCGGCTGTACAAGAAGCTACTGGCACATTCAGATCAGTAAGACGAGACCAACTTGGGAAACCAGCATCTTTCCGCATTAGACGAAGCGATAGCTTGTCGCAGACCCTAATAGAGAATCTAAGATACGTAACAATAACGGCAACCATCATTGCTCTAATCACCTTACTAGGTGCCGCTATAGGGCTAATGAATATTATGCTCGTTTCTGTAACTGAAAGAACCAAAGAAATCGGAACTAGAAAGGCACTAGGTGCTAAACAGAATACCATTTTAATGCAATTCTTAACAGAAGCGTTGCTTATCTGTCAACTTGGTGGCCTATTCGGTATTGTCCTTGGAATAGCCATCGGAAACTTAGTCAGTTTCCTTATTGGCTCCTCTTTTATTATTCCTTGGGGATGGATGTTCTTAGGTGTTTTACTCTGCTTTTTAGTTGGCATAGCTGCTGGATTCTACCCTGCCAGTAGAGCGGCTAAACTCGACCCGATTGAATCATTGAGGCATGAGTAGAAAGTCAGTGGTTAATCTTACTACTTTTCTTTTTCTCGGTACAATTTCACTATCCTCGAGTAAAAATCTAAAATGTGTTTTAGATCAAGAACAAGTTTAATGATAGAGGATAACAAAACTCTTTGACACAAAAAAGCCGATCTGAATCAGATCGGCTCTCAAATTTATGGTTGATTAGAGATTACTCTCCAACTACTTCAAACTTGATTGTTTCAACCACATCTCTGTGGAACTTGATAGTTGCTTCGTAAGTACCAACTGTTTTGATTGTATCACCAATGATTTTGATATGCTTACGATCAACAACAACACCTAGCTTCTCAATTGCATCAGCCAATTGGATTGTGTTAACAGAACCGAAGATTTTTCCGTTCTCACCAACTTTAGCACCAATCTTAACCGAAAGATCGTTCAGTTTAGCCGCCATTTTTTGAGCTTCTTCAACCAAAGCAGCTTCTTTATGAGCTCTTTGGCGAATATTCTCCTCACGTACTTTACGTGCAGAAGGCGTTGCTAAAATTGCCAATCCTTGAGGGATCAAGAAGTTACGACCATATCCAGGCTTAACTGTTACTAGATCGTCTTTCTCTCCTAGGTTTTCTACGTTTTTCTTAAGAATAATATCCATTATCTACCCCTCCTTATTTTAACATATCAGCCACGTATGGCAAAATTGCTAAGTGACGAGCGCGTTTTACAGATGTAGAAACTTTACGCTGGTATTTAGCTGATGTTCCAGTTACACGTCTTGGAAGAATTTTTCCTTGCTCGTTGATAAACTTCAACAAGAACTTTGGATCTTTATAATCAACGTGCTTAATTCCCGATTTCAAGAATCGGCAGTACTTATCTTTTTTTACTTCAATACTAATTGGAGTAAGGTATCTGATATCTCCGTTTTTCTGTGCCATAATTCAGGATTTAAGCTGCGGATTCCGCTTTTTTGTTACGTTGCTT
>DIYR01000039.1 GCA_002429085.1 Flavobacteriales bacterium UBA6049 | reverse complement strand
AAAAAAGGGAGCCACTGCTAGAACGCGTTGTGACTCCCTCCACTAACCACCTACTTAAGTGCAAATATAGAATCATTGTTGTTAACCTTAGCATAACATTAGGAGAAATATTAAAAAAGACACACTTTTTTAACAAAAAAGGCTCAATTCTTGGGAATTGAGCCTTTTCAAATAAGTTTTAACTACTCTAGTTTTTGATCAAACGTGTAATTTTTGATTGATCTAAGTCTTTTACTTTCAAGAAGTATACCCCCATAGCCAACCTAGATAAGTCAATATCTACAGTTTGTTCAAGCGCATCTCCATTACTTGTGGTTTCAAATAATAATTTACCGCTAACATCCAATACTTGAATTGATACCTGATCTTGCCAACCAGTTGCTCTTACCTTCACATTTCCATTAAAAGGATTTGGATAAACTACCAAGCTACTACTCGTACTCGATACATCATTCGTACTTGTAGGCCAGTTGAACACTTCTCGTTGCAGTGTATCTGCATTACAAGGATTTGAAACGATCATGGTAACATTATACCCTCTGCTTTCTGAATATGTATGAGATACGTTAAATCCACTTGCTGTTGTTCCATCTCCAAAATCCCAAGTTACTGATTGACCAAACTGACCAGTAAATTGAAAATCAACTATTCCTGTTGAAGAATTATACGTTGAAGAAAAATCTGCAACTGGTACATCTACCACTTCAACACTCATGGAGGTAGCATCTGTTCCATTTGGTCCCGACACAGTTAAATCTATAGTTTTTGTACCTATAGAACTAAAAATTACTGAATGAGGACCTTCTGTATTGGCTGTACTTGGCGTTCCATCTTGGAATGTCCAATTATATGATAATCCTGGGCCTTGAGATGCATCTGATATAATTGTAGGTTCACCAACACACACCATTGTATCTGCATTAATAATGGCTGCTGATACTGAATTATCGGTAACATTAATGTTATCTAAGAAAATGTTGTTTCCATACCCTGCTACCGAAATAAACTGAATTTGGATAGTTGTTCCAGTATAAGCTCCGATATCTACTGTTTCAGTTCTCCAGTCATTTGCAGATTGTGGTTGGAAGAAGGATGTTGTAGGGTTTGCTGTTGCTAACGAAGCTCCACTTCTATTATATACTTCATTTGTATAAGTAATTCCGCAATCGTCCGAGATTCTTACAATTAAACCATCTTCTGAACTACTTGAATATTGAGCATGTGCAACATCAAATTGAAGTATCGCCCCATTTACATTCGTTAGATCAATCTTTGAACTTTGCAAGATATCTTCTTGTCCAGCTGCGTTGTAGTTGAAATGTCCCATGTATGCGGCTCTTGTAGGAGTTCCTGAAGCCCCAGTTAAATTTGCAATTTCAACCCAAGTAGCTGCTCCATCCGGGTTAATGATTTCAAAATCAACTCCAGGGAAAGGAGCACTTTCAAAATCATTCTCAAAAGGAAGTGGAGAACCTGTTGTTACTGTGATGTAGTTAACCTTAGTAATACTATCAGTCCCAATAGGGTTTGATGCAACTAGTTTCACCGTATAATCTCCAGTTTGAGTAAATTGAACTTTCGGTTGAACACTATTAGCATTGGTACCAGCCACATATGTAAATGTTGATGGTGTAATTTGCCAAGAATATTGATTAGGTGCATTTGCACTTAGATCAAACATTTCTACTGTTTCGTTCAAGCATGTTTGAACAGGAGAGGCTTCAAAATCAACAACTGGAGCATCTGTAACTTCTTTTACAGAGAATGCATCAATCGCCATATCACTTGCATAATCGTTACCAGTTATCCCTCTAAACCTAACATTGATTGTTTGCCCTACAAACTGGGTTAAGTTTACTGATCTCTCAATCCACTCTGTACCTTGATCACCTTGGATAGGGAGTATTACATCTGTATACCACACTCCATCAGCCAATATATCAACATGTAACTCTCCCATACTGAATCCAAACATGTGATAGCTAAATTTCAACTCAGGTGCAACTGCCGAAGCTAAACTGATACAAGGAGAGAGCAATTGTGCCTCTCTAAATATACAATTACCGCTTGCCTCTAAATATAAATACTTACCTGAAGAAGTTCCTGGGAGAGCATCTGCTGTAGGACCGGTATTATTAGAAGCTGTTCCTCCATTATGTGTTCTCCAATCAATATCATCTCCTAGCACATTGTCTACATTAGCCCATCCATTTGAAAGGTTACAACTTGTCTGCTCACAGTTTGTTGCCGTGGCACAATTGGTAAACGTTTCAAAGTCTTCTGAGTATGGATAGGTTTGAGCACTTACCGAAGTTTCGATGTAAATAACTTCTGTAATAGTATCGTTATAACTATTTGCATCACCTACGGTTGTAATCCATGTCTCAAAATTTGTAATGCCAGAGGTTAAATTTACACCTGTTTGGAATAGGTGATGAATCGTATCTCCAGGAGCAAGAGTTGCAGTTATATTCTCTGTTACTACCCCAGAACCATGAGCCGAGTAGTTTACACTTGGATTTGAAATTGGGTTGGTTCCAACATTCTCAATTACTACTTCTACTGGTAATGTTGTTCCTGTAACTTGGCACAATGGGTAGGTTCCATTTGGATTCAAAAGAACATCCAATGCTAAATCATTCGCAACAATGCAATTAATATTTCCCGGAGGCTTATTAATAGCTATAGCTCTTCTACCCACAGCTTCATTTGTTCTAGCGCGAACACTTATCCACATATCATTAGTTGGAGGATAGCCTGTTAAGAATGCTTGACTTGAAGTAACTGTCATTACAGAATCCATAAACTCAGTTCCTAAAACAAAAACATCATAAGCTGTTGCTCCAGTAACATCACTCCAAGAAATTGCGATCGTATCTGGACACGCATAATCTACTTGAAGGTTTTGAGGCACACCTATTATAGAGAATGTATAGTCTGATTCATCACTGGCTCCTGAACTATGCGTAACACGCACTTTAGCTTGACCTGTAACTGTGTTTGGAACCACCCAGTTTACAAATCTAGCATTGGCATTGGCTGTGGAAATAGTATTCCAATTTGATCCATTATCAGTGGAATACTCAACCGTGAATGTTCCTGAAGTTACATTTGCATCCCAGTGTATGCGCTCTCCAGTACCAGCTTCAAGTCCTTCTCCTCCAATTGGGAATGTTACTTCTGGAGCATCAGATACATACTCATATACAATAACGTATTCCTGTGGTCCAAAAGGAACCCCTGTTCCATTAACCGTTAATGTATACGTTCCAGCTGTTGGATTTGTAATGGCAATTTGCTCTACGTTATTCAAGCTATCTACTCCAAAAGTAGCTGGATCATCTAGCGTTGCTGGATTAGGTGTTGGATCTAATATATACGGTAAATAGGTATTTGTACCATCAGAAATTGAGGCATCTAGATTATTTACCAAAGCCGTTACAGCAGATGTACTAGCCTCTTTATCATGCCAATACACCATTACTTTTGCCAATGTTGTATTAGTTGGAACAGTAAACGTATGCGTATTTGTTCCTCCTTGAGAAACTTGGTGAATTTCCCAACGTCCATCTTCTATAACCTTAATTGCTTTTAAGTTGTTTACCTTACCAAAGCCGAAAGAAAAATCTGGTCCCACATTTCCTAGATCGTTCGCAGTATTTAACACAATTGCCTTTAATAATGCTGAAGGTGCTGTTACTCCAAACGCTTCACGATATGCTTGATGCAATTGGGTCATACATCCTGTTATTCCAGGTGCTGCCGCAGATGTTCCTCCACCTGGAGTATACGTATTATTTGGATCTGTTGACATTTGGTTGTGCCCGTGAGCAGAAATATCTGGCTTAATTCTACCATCGTTCGCTGGGCCCCTACTACTACTATTTCTTAATTGATCTTGACTATCGAGGTTAGCTGTTGCAATAACATTCTTACCCATTTTATGACCACCAGTAATATTTCCCCATTGATTTCCTGCTCCATAGCCACAATCATTATTGTTACTATTACCAGCAGAGAACACTTGTATTAAGTTAGGGTTATCATAAATTTCTTGGTCTACTGTTCTTGTTAATGCAGTATATCCTGCGTTACAACCATTGGAGTAAGATGATGAAAAAATAAGTACATCTTGTGATAAGAATAGTGGCACTGTTCCAGGTAGGTTGCTATTGTATTGTCGAATGTGCATGAAACAAGCGGGAGCCATACCCCTCATAATTGGGTTTAAATTACCTGCTCCACCAACAATTCCTGCCACCATATCACCGTGTGTTCCTAACTCACTAGTAATATTTGACTGATCTACTCGCCCTGTAAAGTCAATATGAGGCCCAACAGATCCATCATCGTTCACTGCTACTGAAATTCCATCTCCATCATATTGTCTCCCTAAGTATCCATCTAAATCAATTGAATTAGAACGATGTAGGTTTCTTCCGTCATCACTTTCTTTTTCTCCTGGTTCTGGCGCTACATCAACATACCTAACCCATGGTTCATTTGCTAAATTCTCTACACTTGAGATACTCACCTCCCCAACTAAAACGTTTACATGAGGTTTTGAAAGTTCTAGTCGAAAATTATACGAAGCCAACTGCTCCTTAGCAAAAGACAACGAAACACTTGGTGGAACAATGAGTTGAACCTTTACTTTCTGCCCATTTACAGCAAAACTTGGTAATGGCCTTTCTATCAAACGTGGAGTAATTTTCATTTGATTCGGCAATGGATGTACCGCTACTACTCCTTGATTGACTAGTGAGATTGGTAATGCGCTTATTGGAATTGAAGCGACAAACGCATTTTTAGGCAAGTATTCAAATACTTCTATTCCTTCTGCCGAAAGGGCTATTTTTTGAGCTTCGGACGGTAATTGATCGAACTGGATAATCCTAAAAATTTTCCCCTCCAATACTTCTTCTTGAGTATGATTCCAATCAATAGGCCCAGTTAGATTCTTTTCTAAAAATATGGTTCCAGTAGTTAGGTTAATCGGATGAGATTGTTTCGTGGTTTGAGCGAAGCTTACTCCTGTAAACAGGGCTAGTCCCACGAATAGTTCCAATCCTTTTCGATAGCAATTCATCATTGACTGTTAGGTTTAGTTAAACAATAACGTAAGTGTGCGGAATGGGAGAGGCGCACTAAGATCGTTCTTTCTTCTCAAATAAGAAACCTCTTAACTTCAACGACTTATGAAATGTATTGAGTTATACAATTACGTATTCTTGACAATAGCCACTGATGCTCTATAATTTTCCATCATTTGCTTATGAATATCTACAGCCTTCGAAATGAATTGTTCATTTACCAAAATCTTTACCTCATCAACGCTAGAGAAAGCTTCTACTGGAAACTTATACACTTGTTCCATTGGCCCACCAACCAAGTTGATTAAGTACTTATCGTTGTATTGATGAATAGTGACCTGAAAATAGGGGTTCTCGATTTGTGCTACTACTCTCATAACTTAAGATGCCTCTCGTGTAAATGTCCAATTTGATTCATTAGAAAACTTAGGGTTAAAAGCGTATCCTTCAAATTCAATCTGCTTGATAGCTTCAGCGCTCGAAATTTCGTTCTGTACAATTTCTCTTGTCATTCTTCCCCGAGCTTTCTTGGCGAAGAAACTAATCACTTTATAAGCACCATTCTTCCAGTCTTTAAACTCAATGTTTATAACTGGGGCATCTAGCTCTTTTACTCGTACAGATTTAAAATACTCTTTTGAAGCCAAGTTGATTACAACTTGTTCAGACTGAAGCTTCTTCATGTCTTTATTAATCTCCTTAGTAATTTTACTTCCCCAGAATTCATACAAGTTCTTGAACTCTTCCGTTTTTAACTTCGTCCCCATTTCTAATCGATATGGTTGCATCAAATCCATTGGCCTTAATAGTCCATACAGTCCGCTTAGAATTCTAACGTGATCTTGAAGATACCCTAGTCTTTCTGAAGGTAAAGTTGAAACATCTAGTCCTGTATATACATCTCCGTCAAACGCATATGCTGCTGGTTTAATGGTATCTTCTTTTGGAGATTTTCTCCAAGAATGGAATCGCTGGTAATTTAAATCTGCCAATGGAGTTGAAATACTCATCAACTCTGCTAAATCTCCTCTGCTTAGATTTCTCAGTTCCTTGACAAGCTGAAAGCTTTCTGTTTTGAAACGAGTATTTGTAGGGGCATCAAAAGGAATATCTTCTTGCTGATAATTCAACGATTTTGCTGGAGATAATACGAGTATCATTTAATTCAACTGATTATTAAACTGATGCAATCTGCTACAACCGCATGGTTATTTTGATCTTTAAACACACCAAAAATGAAAAAGATTATTCTTCTACTTAGTTTTTTACCCTCTTTTGTTATTTCTGCCAAGTAGGTTTAGGAGCTTGTAGCATCCTATTGTTTTATTAGATTCACATTGTCGAACAACAATGACCCTAATATTTGATTTGTACATTTTTCTTATTAGTTAGTCTTACAAAAGTGATATCCCACAGAAATTCAATATCTGAATTGCTTATACCTTGTAGAATTTTAACTGATTCAAATAACATACTTTCGGGGATGTGAGTTTCTTTAGATTCCTACATCATCTTGGACCTGGTTTGCTATATGCTGGAGCAGCTATAGGTGTTTCACATTTAGTACAAAGCACTAGAGCTGGTGTTAATTATGGCTTTGATTTGATATGGGTTATTCTGTTAGCTAACCTCATCAAATATCCATTTTTCGAGATTGCTACTAGGTATACTATTCAATCTAACAAGAACTTACTATCAGGCTATCAAGACTTGGGAAGATGGAGCTTGTTTTTAGTAGGGTTTATTACCTTGTCTACTGGTGCTATTGTACTTACCGCAATAAGCTTAGTAACAGGGGGACTAGCAACAGCTTTTCTAGGGTTTGGAACTTCTATTTCTTGGAGTATTTCGTTATTAGTAGGAGCATCTTTATTGGTATTAATAGGAAAACACACCTCGGTTGCCAACGGCATAAAATGGATAGTGATACTTCTATCTGCTCTTACATTCATTGCAGTTTTGTGGGCTGCAAATCAATTAGATATCACAGCAATACAGGGAAATTTCTCCTTTCAAAAAAATACTGATATACTATTTCTTGTAGCACTAATTGGTTGGATGCCTGCTCCTCTTGACATTTCTTTCTGGACAAGTTTCTGGGTAAAGGATAAAATGAAAACCGATTCAAATTTTTCCCTTAAAAAGGGGTTAATTGATTTTCACCTAGGATATTGGGGAACAACATTTCTCGCTGTTCTATTTCTATTGCTTGGTGCCTTTATTGGATTCCAAAACAATGTTTCTCTCTCTACTAAAGCTGGTGAGTTTTCGGTTCAACTCATAGAACTGTATACTAACTCATTAGGAAGTTGGACTTTTTGGATCATTGCTCCAGCTGCATTTGCGGCTATGGTGAGTACTTTGTTAACTGTAATTGATGGCTACAGTAAAACCGCTGCTGGAATCCTTGAGATATCTGTTCCTAGGTTAAAGCTAAACTCAGCACCTACTTGGATTTACATATTCTCTATCATAAGCATCATCATTATGTTGTTTGGAGTCACAAACATGGGGCACATGGTTGACTTCATAACTTCTGTTTCGTTTGTAACAGCTCCAATTTTAGGAGCGCTAAATCTTCTTGTTTTAAAACGCTCTGGCTTTTGGTGGAAAAATAAAGTCACTTCAACGTTATCTATTATTGGACTAATTTGCCTCACTTTGTTTTCTCTATACTTCATGCATATTCAATGGATAAATTAGTTCACTTTAACGTTACAGAACAGGGCCTTACGGCAGAATTTCAGTTTTCAGATTTTTCAGAGGCATGGGGTTTTATGAGTAAAGTCGCTTTATGTGCTGAGCGTTTACAACACCATCCAGAATGGTCTAACTCTTACAATGTAGTTAGGATAAACCTTATTACATACGAAGCGGGAACTACTATTACTCATAAAGATTATGAGCTTGCTTTACTGATTGAAGGTATGTACAAAGAAGCTTAGTAATAAGAACATACTTTTATACATTATTCAAAGATGAATTTCACTATAAACTTATACTCTACTGCATTATTCGCTACTTGGATAAATGTAGAGGAGCTAGATTTACTAATTGACGCTGGTGATGGGCTTACTTCTTCGCTAACCCAAAAATCTAGAAAGATTAAAAATGTATTTATTACTCATCCTGATAGAGATCATTTAACAGGCTTACATCAATTTATTCAACTGAATGCAAGAAAGGTTTATCCTGTTATTCACTATCCAAAAGACTCTGGTTCTTTTCCCGCTCTCGCTCGGTTTCTCGAGAAGTTTGATCCGCACATTTCAAATGTTAACTGGAGACCTATATCGAATGAAGAGGTGGTTTCCATTAAACCAAACTTTGAACTAAAAGCGATTAAGAATGAACATATCGAAACTGATCTTGGTGTTGATAAGAGCTTCAGTTACCAGTTGTTTGAAACGAAGAGAAAACTTAAGCCTGAGTTTATGAAACTTTCGAATACTGAGCTAAAAGAACTTGGGATAACTAAAGGAGGTGATTTTTTGACTGAAAAAATCTCAATTCCATCCATAGGTTTTTCAGGAGATACACCTGTAGATGATTACGAAAAATGGAATGGCTTCAACACAGTAATACATGAAGCAACATTTCTCGAAAGCTCTGAAAGCTATCCTAAAATGAGCAGACACTCTACATTAGAACAAGTAATGAAAATGGTTAGCGAAATAGACATTGACAAGCTTATACTTACGCATTTTTCTAGTAGATATTCTCACGAAGAAATTAAGGATGCTATTCGTTACCAAGTAAAGAAATACAATCTTAAAATACCCATTTGGGCTGTGTTACCTGGAGAATTTTCCTTAGATATTTTAGCTACCAACCCGCTGAATTGAAAAAATCCCAGTGCACAATTGTATTGGGATTATTAGCAGTATACTTCTTAGTTCTATCAATTATGATCGTGTGTAATACTTCTTACTACTATATCGTTGAAGTCTCCATCAATCCAATCTTCTCCTTGAAATACTAATAACTGTAATCCCATATCATTGTAAGGACATGTCATTAATACTTTATCTGGATCATTCGGTCTAAACCCACTACCCGGGTTATATTGAAATTCTACTTGAATAATTAATGGCAACTTGGCATTTGAATAACTCAACGTATAACCTCCTCCAATAAGTTGGGCAGTAACATCTCCTTCTCCTTGCCCTTGAAAAGTTCCTTCAGCTACTCTTCTACTATCGGCATCGATAACCACTATATGAGCTTGTTGAGTAAAACCAGCATTTGTTACTGCAGTTATAGAGCCTGTGGCTACTGGTAAATTTCCTCCCTTAGGGTTTATATTCAAAAATAGATTCGAACAATTTTATCCACTAACTAAGCTATTAAAGTTCTTTTCTAGATAGTTTTACCTGTAAATAGACGTGGAACTGCTTTGTAAATTACTTACTCACTGTTTATTTCAATTATGTTTGACTGCTTTCTAATCGAATGTGAGAACTTTATCTATGTCGTTTACGAAAAAAGAGATTGCATCCTATTATAATAATACCCAAAACCATTATAAACGTTGGTGGAAACTAGAAGATCATCTTGGTTTGCATTATGGTATTTGGGAAGATCATATTAGATCTTTCCCTGAATCCATTGTCAACACCAATAAGGTACTACTTGACAAAGCCAATATTTCTGCTAACGATCTAGTATTAGATGCTGGCTGTGGGGTTGGTGGTTCTTCTTTCTATATTCATCAGCAAACTAGTGCTCATGTAACGGGAATCACTCTAAGCGAAAAGCAAATTACCCTAGCTAACGAAAGTAAAACCAAGAACAAGCTTGGAGATAACGTTTCATTTATGCTCATGGACTACAATAACACCTCTTTTGGTAACGAGGAGTTTGATGTTATATGGGCATGTGAGAGTATGTGCCATACTCCTGACAAAACAGTTTTCTTAAATGAGTGCTATCGTTTATTAAAACCTGGAGGAAAAGTTATTCTCTGCGATTATTTCTTGCATAACGAAAAACAGAACGACCCTAAGCAACTCATCAAAAAATGGCTTTCCACTTGGGCAATTAGTAAGATTGTAGCTCTAAATACATTTGAAACTTTAACTCGAAAAGTTGGTTTTAAAAGTTTTACCTCTTGGGATTACTCTATGAACATTTATCCTAGTGCAAAGCGAATGTATTTAGCTTCTATAGCTGGTAGTATTCCATCTATAGCATATAACCTAACACATCCACAGGTAACAAGCTTTGCCAAAACACATTTCCTATCAGGCTACTATCAGTATAGAGCCTTGAGAAATAACTTGTGGGAGTACCATGTGGTTTTGCTAGAAAAATAAAAATGAAGAATCTATAGCTTGGGATTCTTTTGTTAGTTTATACTAATAGTGAGAAGTATCTATATTCTTAAGTTGGCCCAGTATTGAGTTTTCCTTGAATAATTCTGTTTCTAGATTCAATATTCCTGACACCTCTTCTTTAGGTGTATCCTTCTCTTCTTCAAAGTTATTGGAACCGTTTAACTCGTCTACAACTTCAGAATATTGGGATGATTTTCCGTACAAAACAACCATATCAAACTGTTCTAAGTAGAACTAGCATAGATGAAACATTCACTAATTCTAACAATTGATAAAAGTGTTTCTACCTCAAAGACCAGACAAGAAGAAAAATACCCATCTATAAAAACAGGTATAAATACTTATTGCATGAAAGCATATTAAAATCAAATAGCCTCTACAATTCTGTGTTTAATAGCATACATGACTAATCCACTCATATTCCTTGACCCTGTTTTTTGAAGTAGGTTATTTCTGTGTCCATTTACCGTCTTAACACTAATAAACAGCTCATTTCCTATCTCTTCTGCTGTTTTCTGTTGACAAATTAGCTGTAGAACTTCTATTTCTCTCTTTGTTAGCTGCTCATGTGTTTTAGGAGTTTTCACCTTACCATTCAATCTACCTTGTATAGCCCTCAAACTTTTTTGATTGATGTAAGAACCATTTTGATGTACACTCAATATCGCTTCATACACCTCTTGTGGATCACAATCTTTTAATAAATATCCATGGGCTCCTTCCTCTATCAACTTAGCAATTAAGTAATCATCATCATGTACAGATAGAATCAAGAATTTCATATCATTAAATTCTTTCTTAAGCATTTGAACTACTTGCCAGCCATTACACTCTTCTGTTCCGTTAGAGGGCAGACTTAGGTCTATCAACATCACATCTGGAATGGTTCCTGCGTTTCTCAATCTCTCAATAACGGAATGTCCATCAGGAGATTCGAAAACAAATACAAGAGTGTCCCAATTAGAAAGGATTGCTTTAATTCCTTGTAGAAATAGTTTCTGATCTTCTACTATTCCAAGTTTAATGATGTTGTTAGCGCTCATAGTTTTATTTGTTTAATGGGATTCTAATTCTTGCAAAGAATCCTCCAGATGATCTATCTCCGTACTCCCATGAACCTTGCAAAGCATCTATTCTATTTTCTACACTTTGCATGCCCAAACCAGTAACCGAAGTATCTAAATTAATTCCTTTTCCATTATCAGAATAACGACAGAACAACTGACCATCTTCTAGCAAGATGCTTATTTCAATGGTAGTAGCGTCAGCATGTTTAATGGTGTTGTTTATTAATTCCGAAAAGATGCGGTATAATCCTAATTCTACCATCCATGGAAGTTCATCGCATGATTCTGATATGGCAATGTTTGATTCTATCTCTCCAGATTCTTTAGCCTTCGTTAGTAACGAGAGTAATGCATTCTCTAACCCTAGTTTTTCTAGTTGAAGTGGCATCAATTCATGGCTAATTCTTCTTGTTGACGCAAGTGTGTTCTCAATCAGATCTCTTACTGGCCCTATATCTTCTTTACTTATTTCATCTTGAGATTCTAATTGCAATAGTTGCATTCTACTAATTGATAGAATAGCTCCTAATTCATCGTGCAAATCCATCGCAATACGTTTTCGTTCTTGTTCTTGAACCTCTATAGTACGCTGTAACAGTTGTTTTTGATGAAGGCTTTTTAGCTCTTCGTTTGCTAATTCTTGTCTAAAAATACTTCTCTGAAACTGCAAATACATTAAAATCACACCAACGGTAATGATTAAAATTATTCCTGCTAATGGAACAAGTATGGTTAAGAAATCAACTTCTTGGGCAGTTTCCATAGGCCGATCAAGATACAACTGAATTGAGCGATATAGATGAAGGAATGCATGATCCAACTTAACCTAAAATTCACCGAACTAAAGGTAGTTAATAGGTCTCCAAAATAAGAAAGGAACAAATTGATTGTATGATAGATAAATAGGCCTGAATTGACCCAAAGTAAACTCCCTAAGATTGATCTTTTCTCATCTTTTGCAGTTGAGTTAAGTAACAATATGAAAAGAGATAGTGAATAAATTACGATAAGTAAACACTCTAAGGTAAGAGCATACGAATTGAACGTATCTATAGATTGAATAAATATCGAATTAAGTATGCTGAACAAAACAAATACTATGGAAATTAAATCAAGCCACCTTGAGTTGATAAAACCTTTCAAAGATTTTTTGTAAAACTCTGTTAGTATAACAAAACTTGATGGGACATAAATATGAAGAAAAAACATATTATTCATTTGATTAACCCCCATAAGGTAGGATGGTATTTGAATTGCCAATGCGAGCAATACATAAACGCCAATTACTCTAAACTCTTGATAGAGTTTAGAGTAAAAGACAATTACGTAAGCACTTACTACTAGTATAATTACATTAGTAGCAAAGAACACTAGCCAACTCATTTATGCAGTTCTGTTAAATTATTCTTCGCAATATGATAAGGCATCTTTTTCTGGACAAGAAGCCGGACAAGGGTATGTTAGATCAGCTAAATAATAGTTTCCTTCTACTTCAATTGGAATGTCTTCTGTTGAACTAACACCTTCAGAAAAGTACAAATGAGTACTGTCACCACTTTCTCCTGATCCAAGATAAGCACGTGCGTAAGGATTATAAATAGTTCCTTCAGCTACTTCAAACTCAAATGCTCTAATCATATCATCTGCAGGTATCAAGAATGACTTAGGAGAAAACAAATTAGCATTGCTACCTAGCAACTCGCACAAAAACCTTCTTTCATCTTTATGAGATCCAACATCCAAATTTTCGCAATCACAAACTAATTGAATGTAATTTTCAACGTTGTTGATCTGAACTTGTCTCTCATCAATAAAACCTTTTGCTTCACAAATTGGCACCAAGTTTTGACCTTCTGTAAATTTTAGTGAAATAGTTTCTGGCTTATTATCATTTTGACTGTCAGCTACTTCTTCTCCGTCACTATGGTTTGTACAAGAATTTAAAGAAAACATAGTTGCAGTCAACACAACAGCTCCTATTCCCCATGAGATTGAATTTCTAACTACTGATTTCATTTTGATAGATTTTTGATTTGAATCCGAATGTATTTACCCCGCGACTAGTCTCAAACAATTTTTAGCTCAATTCAATAAATCAGTTGAGACGTCAATAGAAAAACAGGTATTTATACCTATTATGAAAACCAGACATTTTTACCATTGACAATAAAAAAGGCGAGAACCTCGCCTCGCCTTTCCTAATTACTTCTTATAAAATGGCAGCTTCACTACCATTGCTTTAAGTGTCTTTTTCCTAACCCTGATATAAATTTCTGTATCTACCTTATTATGTGGTAAATTAACATATCCGAGCCCAATGGCAATTTTCATAGATGGTGACATTGTTCCACTTGTTACTGTTCCTATTACATTATCATTGGCATCAACTATCTCATAGCCTTGACGAGGAATTCCCTTATCTATCATCTCAAAAGCTACAAGCTTTCTAGTAACTCCCGTTTCTTTCTGGCTTGCCAAGAATTCACGATCAATAAACTCGTTGCCATCCGTAAACTTAGTAATCCATCCTAAGCCAGCTTCTAAAGGTGACGTAGAATCATCAATATCATTTCCATATAAGCAAAAGCCCATTTCTAAACGAAGAGTATCTCTAGCTCCCAAGCCAGCAGGTTCAATATCAAATGTTTTTCCCGCTTCTAAAACTGATTTGAAGATTGCTTCGGCATTTTCATTCTTAAAATATATTTCAAAGCCACCTGAACCTGTATAACCTGTAGCAGAAACTAATACATTATCTATACCAGCAAAAGTACCCTCCTTAAAAGTGTAATACGTCATCTCGTTTAGATCTATGCCTGTTAAACTCTGCATAGCCTCAGCTGCTTTTGGCCCTTGAACAGCAAGAAGAGATATTGT
This sequence comes from Flavobacteriales bacterium UBA6049, assembly GCA_002429085.1. Taxonomy (GTDB): domain Bacteria; phylum Bacteroidota; class Bacteroidia; order Flavobacteriales_G; family Salibacteraceae; genus UBA6049. The sequence continues at coordinate 13,228 of DIYR01000039.1, read as the reverse complement.
ATCGGAGACATTTTCCATAACTGCATTCATGGTATTTTGCTCAGAAATCCAGTTCCAATCTTTTTCAATATTAGAAGCATTTACCACCAATAAATACTTCTCTTCACTAAATCGGTAAATCAATAAATCATCTACAATACCACCTTTACCATTTGGCATACAGCTATACTGTACTTTTCCGTCTACCAGCTTCGATACATCATTCGTACTAATCTTCTGTACTAATTCAAACGCATTCGGACCAGTAACATAAAATTCGCCCATATGAGAAACATCAAATACTCCAACACCATTTCTTACGGCATGGTGCTCTTGACTCAGTCCTGCATATTGTAAAGGCATATTATATCCAGCAAAAGCTACCATTTTAGCTCCTAGTTCTTCGTGCATGGATTTAAGTGCGATGTCTTTCATAGTTGTGTTGATTTATCTGCGACAAATATAGCATAAGAGCCTTGTCAGCATTTCCATACAAATGTTCATATTCACCCGCGTAGAGTCTGTATATTTGACATCTTCTACAGCATAACATAAAAGGATTTTATTTAGAAAAAAACGCGCCAAGATGGATCATCTTTAGTATTGACTTGGTAACTGTTATACTAGCTCTAATCTTGGCTTATTTACTGAGATTCAACTTCTCCATTCCTGAAATTGAGTACTCAGATTTTCCGATTATATTCACGGTTGTTCTTGTCACCAAGATTCTAACCTTCTTTATCTTCAAACCTTTCGCGGGTGTTATTCGCCATTCAAGTTTAAATGACTTAATGCGAATATTTCTTTCAGTTGCTATATCAAGTATCTTATTTGCGTCAATCAACGTTATTAGATACTTTCTTGAGGATAAGTTCTTTATTCCATACTCCGTAATCATTATCGATGCTCTTCTTACCATGTTCATGATGGGAGCATTGAGAATTACTGTTAAAATCGTATATCAAGAAATACAACGCTCTTCTAAAGCTACCATCCGTGTAGCAATCTATGGTGCAGGACAATCTGGGTTAACTACTAAACGTGCACTCGATCGACTAATTGATTCCAAATATGAGGTTGCTGCCTTTTTCGATGACGATAAACGAAAAGTAGGTAAACGACTAGAAGGAACTTTAATACAACATGGTTCTGAATTAGAAAACTTTCTAATGAATGAGCGAATAGATCAATTGATCATTGCTATTCAAACTATCGATAATGATCGAAAAACAGAGATCGTTGAAACAGCTCTAAATTATAAAGTAAAAGCATTACGTGTTCCTCCTGTTAACGATTGGATAAATGGTGAAATCAACGTTAAACAGATTAAAAAGATCAAGATCGAAGATCTTTTAGGTCGAAAACAAATCCAACTAGATTTAGGTAAAATTGGAGAGCAGCTTTCTGAAAAAACAATTCTTGTTTCAGGTGCTGCTGGTTCAATAGGAAGTGGATTAGTACGGCAAATTGCCAAATTCAACCCAGAGAAAATCATCATGCTTGATCAGGCCGAATCGCCCATGTATGAGGTTGATTTAGAAATTCGTGAACAATTTGGAGATTCAGTAGCTCAGGTAATGGTAGCCGATATTAGGGATCATGATCGAATAAAAAGCATTTTCAAAACATATCGACCTCAAGTTGTTTTTCATGCTGCAGCTTACAAACACGTTCCACTTATGGAAAATCATCCTGCTGAAGCTATACGCACTAATGTTGCTGGAACCAAATGTTTGGTAGACTTGGCAGATGAGTTCAACGTAGAAAAGTTTGTTATGGTGAGTACGGATAAGGCCGTAAACCCAACTAATGTTATGGGCGCTAGCAAGCGTATTGCAGAAATCTATGCCCAGAGTAAAAACGAGATCAGTAAAACTAAATACATTACTACCAGGTTTGGAAACGTACTTGGATCAAATGGTTCTGTAATTCCATTGTTTCGAAAGCAAATTGAAAAAGGTGGCCCAATTACTGTAACTCATCCAGATATTACTCGCTTTTTCATGACTATTCCTGAAGCTTGCCAATTAGTGTTAGAAGCTGGTACAATGGGTGAAGGTGGTGAAATATTCATTTTTGATATGGGGAAAAGCGTGAAAATTGTAGACCTCGCCAAGAAAATGATTCGCCTTTCAGGTCTAGAAGAAGGTAGAGATATTCAGATCAAGTTTTCTGGCTTACGTCCAGGCGAAAAACTGTATGAAGAACTTCTAGCTAGTGAAGAGAATACGCTTAAAACACATCATCCTCAAATTATGATTGCTAAGGTTAGGTCATATGAGTTTGAATCGGTGAATAAGTGTATAAACGAGCTTGTTTCTCTACACGAATCCCAAGATACTATGGCTATCGTAAAACAAATGAAGTCTATAGTTCCTGAGTATATCAGTAAAAACTCAGTATACTCTCAACTAGATAAGCAATACTCATGAAACATTATACCCCCATCACAATTCGATTCCGCGATTTAGATTCACTGGGCCATGTAAATAATGCTGTATTTATTACCTACGTTGAACAAGGTAGAATCGGTTATTTTAGAAAAGTGATAGGACGAAATCATGACTGGTCTAAATTCGGTACGCTATTAGCCCACACATCTATAGATTATCATCATCCGATTTATCTAGAAGATGAATTGTTCTGTGGTGTAGAAATATCTTCTGTTGGAGAGAAAAGCTTTGAAGTACAGTTTGATTTAATCGTTAAAAAAGAAGATGGTTCTGAAACGACTTGTGCAACAGGTAAAAACGTACTCGTATGTTTTGATAACGTTGCCTTTAAAACAGCACCTGTTCCGCAAGAATGGAGTGAGAAGGTAGAGAAATTCAATAGTGCTCCAACCAATTGATTGGAGCACGTATTATAGGTTTATCCGTGAATTCCAACAGAGTTTCCAAACTGTTGGATAATTTCTCCTTCGTAGTCTAACAGATCATTCCACTTCTGATCTACTAATTCCTCATCTTGGTAATCTTTAGCTAATAACAAGAACATACTATAATGAGCCGCCTCACTTTTCATAAGCTCATAGTAAAATTCTGATAGCTCTTTATCCTCTATATTTTCAGAAAGTACTCTAAAACGTTCACAACTTCGGGCTTCTATCATCGCACAAAAAAGGAGTTTATCGATTAATTGATCTACCCTACTTTTCCCTGGTTTTTTGAAGTATTCAGCCAATTTATTGACGTACTCATCTTTACGTTCTCTTCCTAATTCTAAGCCTCTCTGAAGAATAAACTCATGAACACGCTTAAAGTGATCCATTTCTTCTTGTACCAAATCTACCATCTTGGTTACTAGATCTGGATAGTCAGGAAACTGAACAATTAAGCTAATTGCTGTAGAAGCTGCTTTTTGTTCGCAATAGGCATGATCAGTTAAAATCTCTTGTAAATCCTTCTCCGCTATATTTACCCATCTTGGATCTGTAGGTAAACGTAATTTCAACATCCGTTTGCTCATGTATGCAAAATTAGTAGCACTTGCTCAATTTATTGAATAGTGAAGCGTTATTTTCGCACGTGTTGAAAAAGATATTATTTCTGTTTGCTGTCACCCTGTTAATCAGCTGTGACGAAGATGACGAATGCATCAAGGCTAGAGGGAATGAAATTCTGAGTGTTCGCGAGGTTCAGAGCTTTCAAACTCTACGTGTTTCATTATCTGCTCTTGTCTCGCTAGAAATTAATGATGAGCTTACTGCACCTGAAGTAAGAATTATTGCTCAAACTAACATACACGAGCGAATCGCCACAAATGTCTCGGAAGGCGTATTGGATATATCCTATTCAGAGTGCATTGAAGAACTGAAGGAAGTTGATATCATTATTAGAACTCCTTCACTTAATCGTATTGATATTGAAGGACCTGCTATTATTCGCTCTAGTAAATTGATTGAACAAGATCGTTTATACGTATATGGTAACGCAAGTGGAGATTGTGACCTATTAGTAAGTGTAGATTCTTTAGTAGTAGAAAGCTATGGTTCTGGCGAACTAAACTTTGATGGATATGCTAAAAAAGGAGCTGTATTGTTAGCTACTTCTGCTGATTTCTATGGTTTTCAACTTGCCACAGATACTTTATTAGTAGAAGTTGCTTCTTCTGGAATTGCACAAGTTAGAGCCAATGAATTACTTAGAGTAAGTATGAAAGGTTCTGGAAATGTGCTTTATAAAGGTTCTCCAACTGTTACTGTTACAGGAAGCGGAGATGGTGAAGTACTAGATGTTAATTGACACAAAAAAACCCCGATTCTGTAATCGAGGTTTCTTTGTTAACTAAATATCATCGGATTGTAAGAATCAACTTCCGCACCCAACACAATCAAAATGAGAATCCATTGGCTTTACCCCTTGTAACTTCATCTCTAAATTGTGAATCTCATCTCTAACATCCATGTCTTGAAACATGTCTCCTGTTAGCTTGCCTCTCAGTTCTAAAATGCGGTTTTTTAGTTGCTCTTCCATTGTTTACTCCTCTTTTCTAGTACGTTAAGATTGATAGATTTCCCCTATTCGGTTATCACTAAACTAGCTTTTGTTCGAGCTGATTTCCCTCAATTCAATCAACAGTTATTAAATCCTTGCTGTTGAAAACTGATCTTTGTACCTTTTCAGATGTGAATATCTCCCTTAACATTTTCGTAATCATGGCACAACGATCTTTACATACGTTAATAAGTTCTCTATTGGTCTTTCTTGCACATGTAAGTTTTGGACAAGACTACTTGATAAACTCAACTTTTTTAGGTACTGCAAATAGAGCTGCTTTTCAACTCCTCTCTCCTTTACCTCTCGAATACGATGCCGATTATTATAAAATAACGTATAACACTGTAGATGTAGATGGCAGTGCTACTGTGGCTTCAGGAATGTTAGCCATTCCAAGAGTTTCAACAGAAACCCAGCTACCGCTCCTAGCCTATTGCCATGGCACTGTCTTATTAGATGATGATGTTCCTTCCAGAGATAATGTAGAATCTAGCTTGGGGAAAATTTTTGCCTGCGATGGGTATGCAGTTGTAATGCCAGATTATTTAGGGTTAGGAGATCATTTAGGAGTTCATCCATATGTACATGCAGCATCTGAAGCAACAGCCACAATAGACGCTATGAGAGCTGCGAAAGAATTTATGGATAGTGAAGATTTCCTGCTGTTTAATAACGAGGTCTTTATTACTGGATATTCTCAAGGAGGACATGGAGCCATGGCTACTTATAAATATATTCAGGATAATGATTTGTATGATGAATTCAATATAATTGGCGCTACACCTTGTAGCGGTCCTTATCAAATGTCGGGTGTTCAAGCTCAAGATCTACTGAGTGGAGAACCATATAGTAGCCCAGGTTATGTTGTATACCTTTTAATGAGCTATCAATTAGCTTATGGAAACATTTATAATACGTACAGTGATGTACTTCAATCTCCATACGATGTCATTATTCCGCCTCTATTCGATGGAACACACGAAATGTTTGAAGTAAATGCCATCCTTCCTAGCGAAATCGATTCATTTTTAGACCCAACTTTCTTAAATGCTTTTAGAGCTGATTCAGTAAACAAAACCCATCCATTATGGCAAGCTCTAATTGATAATGACAATTACGACTGGAATCCCGAGAGACCTTTACGCATGTATTACTGCACAGCAGATGAGCAAGTTTTTCATGAAAACAGCTTAGAAGCTTTAGAAGCTATGAATTCTAATGGTGCTTCAAACACCAATGCTGTTAACAGCGGGGCCCTTGATCATAGTGGGTGTGTTTTTCCTGCTGTATCAAACGCAGCTACCTTTATGGATAGTTTGAGAAGTACACCTTCTTCTGTTCCAGAAATCATTGCTAATTCATTAGAAATTGCCTCTGTATATCCTAATCCTGCCAGACAATTTGTCGGTATTTATTGCAAGCAGAAGCCTAGCTCCATCACAATCTATAGTTTAACTGGGAAGGTGATGCAATCACTAAATGGAAAGCTGAACAAACTCAACATATCTTCTTATGAACCTGGAGTGTACATTGTTAGTTTTCAATTCAATAACGATGTACTCTATGAACGTTTAATCATTGAAGACTAAGTCAATTCATTGAACCAGATCAAATAGTCATTATAGAATATTTCTAGCGATACATTCTCCCCAACAGTAAACGACTTTTTCTCATCAAAGAAAAACACTGCCTGCCCCCAGTGATTATTTTTTCTATCTGGGTGATTACTTAAATGAATGGAATCTGTTAAATCTAGGTTGAACCAAAATGCTACTCCATGAATCTCTGCAGATGATGTAATTGAAACATTTATTGAACTAGATTCTGAAGCATATTCTGGAATAGGATTAAACAAGTTCTTAAAATCTATATCCAATAAATCAAATTCATCTGAACAGAATTCGTAGTCATACTTATGAAGGTGTACCGATTCATATTCCATTGGGATTCTAAATCTATCAAAGGCAGCAATACTTATTCCCTCTATCTCTCTGGCAGGATGTAAGGTTCCTAAGCTAGGTATATGAATCAATCTTGCTTTCAATTCTGCACGTTTTGGAATCACTTTACAATTATCACCACATAGTTCATTAATAGCATGTCTAAACGAAGGGATAGCATGTTCTCCAATAAAGCCAGCATCAAAAACTTCTGCAATCAAGACAGAAGGTTTCTGCTCAAAATCTTCTGCCTTTAATGTACTAGAAGATTTATTCCAAACCGTAATTTTTTCTTGAAGCTTGTTTCTCTCCACATTTAAAAGCGATACTTCGACCATTTCTGGCAATTGCTCACAACCATACACGTGCTTAGCTCCAGCTTTTGCGGATAAAATTGACAGAATTCCAGAACCTGTCCCTATTTCAAGAACAACATCATCTTTAGATATAACTTCTCGAATCGCATCATGAAAAGCTCTATTTCGTTCCAAGTCGCTCAACATTTCAGTATGCCAAGGTGGAACAAACCTAGCATATGCTTTCGCTAACCTTTGCTGAATGCCTACATGATTAGGATGAAGCGCCTTAGCCTCTTCAAAAGCTTTTATAGCATCTTTAAAGTGTCCTAATTCAACAAGTGATACCCCTAGACAGGTCCAACCCTCCCAGTCCTTTGCTGCTGACTTTAAACCAGCTTGAAAATGAGATATGGCTTTTTCGGTTTCTTTCTGAGCTGATAAAACCCTACCTAGCACTATTAATAACTGTGGAAATCCTGGGAAATTCACTAGCCCTTCATTCGCAATTTGATACGCGTCTTCAATTTTATCCACATCTAATAACTGCAATACTTTCTCTACCTCTAACATTGGATGAGGTTGATTCAACTGTTTCGCAACCCTAAGCAACTCATTTATTTCAGAATAAGTTCCTAGCGCTCTTTTGGCTTTTATTTTTGCCAAAATCAATTCAATATTCCGTACTTGACTATTTTGAAATGTATCTAGATAATCTAGTGCTTCCTGATAACGATGAATGCCTATTAAACTAGATGCAAATTGTAGGGCGGTTTGCTCTTTATGTGGATCAAGTTTCACAGCATTTTGCCCATACATTAATGCTTGTTGAAATTCTCCTTGTCCATTTAGTACATATGCGAGATTTAAATAGGGATCAACAAGTTTGTTATCGGCTGAAATTGATTTTTCCCAGCAAGAAATAGCATCAGATAACTTCTGCTGCTGAAAGTAAATTAACCCAATAAAATTCCAACACTTACTTACTTCAATCCCTCTGGATATAAGGTTGCTATATGCTACATATGCTTCCTGAAACTTTCCTAATTCATGGAATTTTTGTGCTTCATCAAAACTAATCTGTGAATTCATAAGTCGATGTATATGTTAAGTGATTTTCGCTCAAAAAGTAATCTAAAATCCACAACCAATTCAAGAAATATTAATTTCTTTGAGTAATAGCTAAAAAACCTAACTTAATTTATATGCCATCAACTTATTCCCATGTAGGTCTACTATTACCACAATTAGCCAATTCAAAATATAGCAAGATCTTTCACCAAACTATCTGCGAAAAGCTAAACGAATCTTCTAAGAGTGATTTTAAAATCACAATAGCTTTCACTGCAAATGGTGAATTAAGAAAGGTTATCAATTCAACTGATGAGTTGATCAATTTCCATAAAGTTGATATCATCGTTGCATTGGGATCTTTTGCTAGTATTTCTTCGGCATTTGATCAACTATACGAAACAAACACCCCATTGATTTTGGCTAACCTCGGAGAGCAATTCATTCGTAAATCAGATTCTAAATTACCAAATGGGATATCTGTTTCTCCCAACTTTTGGAAAGATGCACATGCATTGGGTACTTATGCAGGCAAACACTTTAGTTCAGGTATCATACTCGGATCTTCCTTTGAACTGGGCTTCAGTTTCGTTAATAGCTTTTCCGAAGGTTTTGCTAAAACAAATAGTAAAGGATCACTTCTAACAATTCCAACTAATGAAGTCTCTTTAACAGAAGCTGAACTAAATAAGTTTAGAGAACATATCAAAGAACATAAAGTCGAATTTGTTTTTATACTTCAAAATCAGCAAGTTTCTGAGCAGGTTCAACGTTTATGCTCCCAAGAGTTTGAAGACCTTCAATTAATCTACTTACCTCATATGTCTTACACCATTGGAAAGCTATGCTCACATATTTCTACGCGTTATTCAAATTCAATCGAACAATATTTTGTTGACCTAGGCTCAACAGTAGCTGAACAATTAATAACCAATCCAGAGCTATCGACAACACATCAAGAAATAAAAACTCCAATAGAAGTTACTCCCTTAAATGGGAATCAGTTTAAGGTATTAAGGCATGTTGCTACGTTACCAATTGGCACTACAACATCTCATGATTACACCTTAGAAGAAGATGAAAATTTTGTAGCCCTTACTAATTCTATTTCATCCTCTTGGCTGAACCTTTATCCCTTTTCATCATGAAATTCATTGTTTGTTGTAACTCAGATCACTTAGCGCTCCCTGTTTTACTTGCGCTAGCAAATGAAGATCTATTGGAAATGATCTGCATCCCATCAAAGTCAGTTGATGACTTAAAGCCATATTTTGAGTCTTTTATTCAAAAAATTCCAATTCAGCCTTTAGAAAAGTCGTCATTACATCATCAGCTTACTAATCTAAATGGTAAATCAACAGCATTACTTCTACTTACCTTTCCTTGGTACTTAAATGAAGAAACGTGTAAGCACTTTGCATATGGATCTTACAACCTACATTATAGCCTACTGCCAAAATATGCAGGTAAGGATCCCTTATTTTGGCAATTGATCCATGAAACCAAATCTGGCTTTACTATACACTGTGTAACATCTGAAATAGATGGTGGACCCATAGTTTTTCAGAAAGAAACACCAATCATCCCCGGAGAACATTATGGACTCTTTACTCAGCGTCTTGGACAATTTGCAGCTTCAACCATGAAGGAGTGGCTAAATGCGATCCGTAGTAACCAATATATCTCACCTCTCTCTCCTAGTAAAACCTATTGGGACTCCCCTACAGAAAGTGAACTGCGGATTAATTGGGACGAATCTACAGCAGAAGAAATTCAAAAATTAATTGCAGCTGCAAATCCTAAGTATGGTGGAGCAAGTTTTGAGTTAAATGGAGAACCTATGAAACTTTTAGAAGCAATGTTGGTCCAAGTAAACGAAATCAACTCATTTAAACCAGGCACTATTGTTTTTGCTGATGATTTACATGGAATCGTTGTAAAATGTAAACATGGAAGCTATTTAAAGTTAACAATTATCAACTCTTCCATTGGCTATACATCAGGGCTAAAGCTCTTTCAAATTGGGATTCGTACTGGTGTGGTATTAAACTAATATTATGCGCACATTTAGTTTAACCATATTTTCATCTGAAACCCATAAACAGGTATTTATAACTGGTTTAAAACTGAACATTTTAACCTAATTTGCACAGGAAAATTTATAACCAATACTTAAAAATCTAATACGCTTATGGAAGGAGTAATAGGAGAAATCAGAGGATTTGGCGGAAATTTTGCGCCAAGAGCATGGGCTTACTGCAATGGACAATTGATGTCTATTGCACAAAACACGGCACTGTTCTCAATTTTAGGAACGACCTATGGTGGTGATGGACGTACTACGTTCGCATTGCCAGATTTAAGGGGGAGGGTGCCTATATCTTCTGGTACAGGTCCAGGGTTGTCGACTCACAAACTGGGCGCAAGATCAGGCACAGAGACGGTTACGTTGAATCAGCTTCAGATACCGTCACACACCCATATTTCTCAATTTACACAAACAGCTGGTATAGCTCACATAGCAGCATCTACAAATATCGCTACTTCAGAGGAGCCGGGGACAAATAAGTACCTAGCTGTTCCAGATGCTGGTGGTAATGGATTCATATACAATACAGATACCCCAGATACGACTTTAGGACCATCATCAGTTACAGTTGCTGGTAATGTTACAATTGGAAATACGGGTGGAAGTCAAGCACATAATAATATGCAGCCCTACTTGACAATTAACTGGATCATCTGTTTGCAGGGAGTTTTCCCATCTAGAAGTTAATAACCGTTAAAAGCACATAATTATGGAAGGAGTAATTGGAGAAATCCGGGGCTTTAGCGGCAATTTTGCACCAAGAGCCTGGGCATTTTGTAATGGGCAATTGTTGTCTATTAGTTCAAACCAATCCTTATTTTCAATTTTAGGAACGACCTATGGTGGAGATGGGCGAACAACTTTTGGATTACCAGACCTAAGAGGTAGGGGGCCTATATCTGCCGGTACCGGACCTGGGTTGTCGACTCATAAACTGGGCGCAAGATCAGGTACAGAAACGGTTACATTAACCCAGAATCAAATGCCTACGCATACACACGCGGCAGGGTTTACAGAAACAGGGGGGGTAATACATCCTAATGCGTCCACCAATATTGCCACTTCGGAAGAGCCGGGCACGAATAAGTATTTAGCCGTACCGGATGCTGGAGGTAATGGCTTTATCTATAATACGGATACTCCGGATACGACTTTAGGGCCATCATCAGTTACAATTGCTGGTAACGTAACGGTATTTAATACAGGCGGAAGTCAGTATCATAATAATATGCAGCCCTACCTCGTAATTAACTGGATCATCTGTTTGCAGGGAGTTTTTCCATCTAGAAGCTGATGAACAAAAGCCATGTAAAGAATATGAGAAACGGTTTTCGATTATTTTACAAAAAGAAGTAAGGGGTATAGTACTTACTTCTTTTTCTTTAAGTCAAAAAGCAGATTTATTTGAGATAGATATACCAATTCACTAAGAGAGTTTTGATTCTTTGGACTTGTACTTAAAAAATATTGAACAATTTATTTTTCACTATTCCATCTTGATTAAAAGTTTAGCTCTGTTCACCCAGAGTTAATTAAATAACAAGGCTCTTATGCATCGTTCGAAATTCAAGCAAACGCTTTCACAAAAACACTTTAATTGATATTCATTATGAAACACACCCAAAACCTGGTCAAACAGAGTTTAATTCTGTTTGGCATATTCATCAGCCTCTTATCAAGTGTGCAAACTGTTTTTGCAACGACATTAGGCCCAGGAGACATAGTGCTAGTCGCCTTTAATACAGATGGAAGTGACCAGTTTACTTTTGTGAACTTGGTTCCTTTAACGGCTGGTACAGAGATTCGATTAACAGATAAGGCATGGGATGAAACTTCTGATGCGTTTACTACAACAGAGGGAGATTTAATCTATACAGCTCCTGCAGGTGGATTAGCCGTAGGTACAGAAATTACTATTTCCGGATCGGGATCTGGTACATTAGTATCTGGTTCGGGATCAGTTTCTGAGAGCGGATCATTTTCAGTTTCTTCGGTTGGAGAACAAATTATTGTGTATCAGGCAACGGGAGGTCGTCCCAATTTCATATATGCAGTAAATTTCTTCAGCAATAATTTTATACCAACAGGAACTTCACCTTCTGGAAGTGCGGAAAGTAATTTGCCAACAGAGCTGGTAGATGACAGTACTGCTTTTGATTCAGGAAGCCATATGGATAACTGGAAATACAATTGTTCTGGTACAATTTCAGGGACAGTTGGAGAGATCTCAAAAGTTTTTGCTTCTGCTTCAGACGGTTCATATTCTACAAGTAATTCAGTTGTTCAAGGTGCCCCTGGTTGTACTTATAGTGTTACAGCTGCGGTATCACCACCTTCAATAGCAATTACAACAAATAATAGTGTAAGCTGTCACGGAGGATCAAATGGAAACCTTACGGCAACTGTAACTGGGGGTACATCTCCATATGACTATGTATGGAGTAATACAGCATCGACTAACAATGCAACTTCTACAACAGATCAAATATCATCTCTTTCATCAGGTACTTATACGGTTACAGTAACAGATAATAATGGATTAACAGCAACAACAAGTGCATTTGTATCTCAACCATCACAACTTAATGCAACCATCACTTCAAAGACAAATGAAACGTGCGCTGGGTCTAGTGATGGTACAATAACTTCATTTGTTTCTGGAGGTACAACTGGTTACTCCTATCTATGGAGTAATGGAGCAACCTCTGCTTCAATCACAAGTATCACAGCAGGAACTTATACACTAACAGCAACAGATGCTAATGGATGTACAAGAGCAGTTTCTGAATCGATTTCTTCAGGTGCTGACAACACTGCACCAACCATCACAGTATGTGCAAGCACACCAAGCAACATTCCAGCCAATGGATCATGTCAAGCAACTGCTACAGATTTAACAGGTTCAGTAACAGCAACAGATAACTGTACTAGTTCACCAACAATTACACAAAGTCCAGCAGCAGGCGCAACGTTAGGATTAGGAACAACAACAATTACCTTAACCGCAACAGATGGTTCTGGGAATACAGCAACGTGTACCGTAAATCAAACAGTAGTAGATGCAACTGCACCAACCATCACGGTATGTGCAAGTACACCAAGTAACATTCCAGCAACTGGATCTTGTACTGGAACAGCACCAAACTTAACAGGTTCAGTAACAGCAACAGATAACTGTACAGGTTCACCAACGATTACACAAAGTCCAGCAGCAGGCGCAACACTAGGGCTAGGAACAACAACGATTACCTTAACTGCAACAGATGGTTCAGGGAATACAGCAACATGTACCGTAAACCAAACAGTAGTTGATGCAACTGCACCAACCATCACGGTATGTGCAAGTACACCAAG